>JBBIQU010000035.1:9244-32181 GCA_037442185.1 Chthonomonadales bacterium
CCCTTCAGCCTTCGCCCTTCACCCTTCGCCCTTCAGCTTTCAGCCTTCAGCCTTCGCTGCCCATCAACCCCGGGCGTTCGGTCAACCTCAATGGCGCTAGGATACCGTACGCGCCCGTTTCCGTGACGTTGCGGGACAGTTGATGCCCGCATGCGCCTCCGCACCAGGTCCCCTATCCCGCGCATAGCGGACCGATCGTGCCTCTCCACGGTGGGTACGGCGGAGAGGGTCAGGTATCCTCTGCCCATCGGTCGCTGCCCGGTCGGCGGCAGCCGGCAAGCAAAGGAAACCGCATGCTTCCTACCCTCATCTGTCTTCTCAACCTGGCCGTCGCAAACGTACCCGCAGGTCAGGCCGTTTCGCCGCTGCGACCGGTTCGGCTCACCTGCGAATACCTGACGAACCCGATCGGCATTGACACACCGCATCCGCGGTTGAACTGGACGCTGGAGACCAATCGTCCCGAGCGGCGAGGCGCGCGACAAACGGCCTACCGCGTGCTCGTGGCGTCAAGCGCAACAGCCCTTGCGGCGGATAAGGCCGACCTGTGGGACAGCGGGGTGGTCAAGTCCAATCGGACCGCGTTCGTTCCGTATGCGGGTCGTGCCCTTGCGACGCGTATGCAGGCGTTCTGGAAGGTGCGCATCTGGGATGAGGCAAGCAGGCCCACGCAATGGAGCTCTCCCGCCAGATGGAGCATGGGCATCCTCAGGCGCGCCGAATGGTCGGCGCATTGGATCGGGCCCGGCCCGTTGCCGGCAGGCTCAGGTCGCAATGCTCCCCTACTGCGCCGGACGTTCAGCCTTCGAACCGCACCCTCGCGCGCCGAGATGACCGTGGCTTCGCTCGGCTACCATGAGCTATGGATCAACGGCCGGCGCGTCGGCGATGCCGTGCTCAGCCCGAGCATCAGCGACATGGGCAAACGCGTTCGTGCCGTTACCTACGAGGTGAGGGCCTACCTGCGTCAGGGCAACAACACGGTGGGGCTCTGGATCGCATCGGGATGGGCCGGCTTCGGCAGATTCCGTCAGGAGCGCCATCCGCTGGTCATCGCTCGCCTTGACGCATGGACCCGCGCGGGCAAGACAACTCTCGTGACCGATTCCTCATGGCGATATCGGCCATCGGGCGTCTGGGCGATCGGCGGCTTCCCAACTCACGGCGGCGAGCGCGTGGAAACACCCGATGCGCCGCCCGAATGGTGCGCCGAGACGGCGGAAACCGTGCCCGGATGGGCTCCGGTTGAGGTTCATGATCCGAACGTGGCCCTGTCGGCCGAAATGCTCGAGCCCAACTTGAAGGTTCGGCGCTTCGATCCGGTCGCAATCGAAGCTCGTCCCGACGGATGGCGGATAGACATGGGCGTCAACTTCAGCGGCTGGTTGTCGCTCCGCCTGCACGGCAAGCCCGGGGGTCTGGCGGTCATCACGGTCTCCGAACGGCCCGGCGACGAGATCACCTATGGTCAGAGGAACGAGGTTGTCTTCGGGTCGGACGGGTGGGGCGTGTTTCGCAACCGGTTCAACTACGTGGCGGGCCGGTGGATCACCGTCAAGGGCGTTGACCGCGCGCCCACAAGAGACGATGTGCGCGGATGGCTCGTCCGAAGCGGCTTTCGGCGGACGGCGGACTTCCGATGCTCCGATGAGCTTCTCAACCGCATTTACGCCACGACGCTCCATACCTTCGAGTCGCTCAGCGTCGGCGGCTACACCGTTGACTGCCCGCACCGCGAACGCATGGGATACGGCGGCGACGCGCACGCCACGATGGAGACTGCCATGCGCAACTACGGCATGGGAGCCTTCTACACGAAGTGGCTTCAGGATTGGCGCGATGTGCAGCAGCCCAACGGCGACCTGCCATACACGGCGCCCACGTACAATGGCGGCGGCGGTCCTGCCTGGAGCGGAATCTGCGTCACTATGCCCTGGGCTCTGTACGGAAGCACCGGCGATGCGGGCGTCCTCGCTGCAAACTACCCAACCATGAAGCGCTGGCTCGACTTCATGCAGACCCACACCCGCGAGAACATCCTGGAGAAGTGGGGCGGGGTATGGGACTTTCTCGGCGACTGGGTCCCGCCGGGCCGCGATCAGGGATCGAACCGCGTGGACGCGCTGTCCACTCTGTTCTTCAACAACTGCTACCATGTCTACGTCGTGCGCATCGCCGCGCAAGTGGCCGCCATACTGGGTCACAATGCTGACGCTCGTGTCTACGCAGCTCGGGCCGAGGCGTGCGCCGCGGCAACGCACGCCCGATTCTATCGGCCTGCCGAGCGCACCTATGCGGCCGGCGGGCAGCTCAATCTGGCGTTTCCGTTGCTGGCCGGAGTCACTCCCGCCAATCTTCGCAAAGGGGTCGAGGAGAACCTGACGCGCGAGATCGAAACCGTCAAGCGCGGCCACATTGACACGGGCATCCACGGAACGTACTTCTTGATCCGGCAACTCACCGGCATGGGACGCGATGACCTCGTCTGTCTTATGGCGCGCCAGACCGACTACCCGGGATGGGGCAACATGCTGCGACAGGGCGCCACCGCTATCTGGGAACAGTGGGACGGCATCCACTCATTGCTGCACAGCTCATTCCTGTCCATCGGCCAGTGGTTCATCGAGGGCGTCGCGGGTATCCGCCCTGACCCGCGTCGCCCAGGCTATGCCGGGTTCATTGTCAGGCCCGGCGTTGTGGACCAGGTGAAGTGGGCGCACGGACGGTATGACTCGATTCGTGGCCCCATAGAGGTGAGCTGGAGACGGATTGGGCCGGGCCTGCAGATGGAGGTCCTGGTCCCTCCGAACGTTGAGGCGACAGTTTGCGTGCCCGCAGCGCCCGGTTCATCGGTGACCGAGGGCGGAAAGTCGGCCGCGAAGTCGCCTGGAGTGCGGTCAATCGGAAGGCAGGGCGACTTCGAGACATTCCGAGTCGGTTCAGGGAAGTACGTCTTCCGCTCCACGAGGGTGCGCCATGGCCGGCGATGACGGTTGGCGCGGGTAAGGAGACGGAGTTCGCGGTCGGTCCGGTAAGGTCACTGACGGGTCCAGCGGACACACCTGAACGACTTCGAAGAAGGACTCGCCTACGGCGCGCTTGAATCCAGACAGCGCCATGGCCGACAAAGCGAATCTTGCGGACACACAAGTACCCTATCGACCGCGACGGCTGCCGCGGCTCGGCGCCGTTGCTGCTTTCATCGTGCTCGTCATTCTGTTGGCGCTGTCGCTCGCGCCGCTCGGCATCATGTTGACTCTGTCGCTCAAGACCAACGCCGACATCTTCACCAACTTCTGGGGTCTTCCGACGCCGCCCCAATGGCTCCATTACACACGCGCGGCGCGTTCGCTCTGGCCCTATCTGCTCAATACCGGCCTCGTGACGCTGATCGTAGTCCCGTCCGTGCTGTGGTTCGCCTCGATGGCCGGGTACGCACTGGCTCGACTTCGGTTTCGCGGGCGCGAGGCTGTCTACGCGGGCGTGCTGGCGCTGCTCATGATCCCCGGCATCCTGACGCTGATCCCAACATATGCGCTCGTGCAGTCCATGGGCCTTATGAACACGCGCTGGGCGCTGATCCTGCCCTATGTGGCCGGCGGGCAAGTTCTGGGCATCGTCCTGTGCCGCACGTTCATCGGCGGGCTGCCCGAGGAGCTATTCGAGGCCATGCGGCTCGATGGGGCCGGCGAGCTCGGCATCTATCGCCATCTCGCCTTGCCGCTAACCGTGCCGACGCTGGCAACCGTCGCCATCATGACAAGCCTCGGGGTCTACAACGACTACATTTGGCCGCTTGTGGCAATCAGCGATAACGCCCTCCAGACGTTCACGGTCGGCGTGACCCGCTTTTCGGGGGAGTTCAATATGGAGTATGGGCCGACTCTTGCCGGCTACGTCGTCGGGAGCATTCCGCTCGTCGTGTTGTTCGCTTTCGGCATGAGGGCTTTTGTCAAGGGCGTTACCAGCGGGGCGCTTCGGGCATGAGCGCCCGGAAGCGGACTGTCGCAGTTCTCGCCGTGACCGGTCTGGCATTGTGTTCGGCTACGGCGATCGGCGCCGAAATCGTCTGGCATGATGCCGCGAGCCTGACCGTCGAAGGTCGGGGTTGGGCCGCGACCGAACGGCCATACGATCGCCTTCCCGCCAAGGCAAACGGAGTCGCGCCTGCGTCGGTATGGAGGCTGAGCAAGCATTCGGCAGGCATGGCGATCCGCTTCGGCACCGACGCCTCCGAAGTCCATGTGCGCTGGTCGCTCACCGGCGATAGCCTTGCCATGCCGCACATGCCGGCCACCGGCGTCAGCGGAGTGGATCTCTACGAACGCCGCGCGGGAAAGGGCTGGCGTTTCGTCGGCAATGGGCGCCCCGGCAAGAAGGACGGCAACGCCGCACGCTTTGCGCTTGACGGAACGGGCTTCCACGATCTCCGCCTCTACCTGCCGCTCTACAACGGCGTGACTTCCGTTGAAATCGGCGTTCCCGACGGCAGTGGCCTGCGGGCGGGTCCGGCGGCGGACCCCGCTGATCGGATCGTCTACTATGGGACTTCGATAGCCCAGGGCGGATGCGCCTCGAGGCCCGGTATGGCGCACGTTGCCATTCTCGGGCGCGCGCTCGATCGGGAGACGGTGAACCTCGGCTTCTCGGGTTCGGGGCGCATGGAGCCCGAGATGAGTTCGCTCATTGCCGAGCTTCCTGCCGCCATGTTCGTCATAGACTGCCTGTGGAATATGGACGAGGACCTGATCGAAGGTCGAGTTACCGAGCTGATCAATGCGATCCGCAGGATTCACCCCGATACGCCGATCGTGTTCATCGGCCAGTCGCACATTGACGTTTCGCGCCACCCGACGGCGGCTTCCCGCAAGCAGGAACGCGCGGTCGAGGAACTGAGGCGCAAGGGTGTCCCGGGCCTTCACGTGATTGGCGGAGCCCGTCTGGTCGGGAACGATACCGAGGGTACGGTGGACGGCGTGCATCCGAACGACCTCGGCATGATGCGTCAGGCCGAGGCGCTCGCCCCGGCGCTCCGGAGGATGCTCGGCAGGCGCTACCGATAGACGATGTAGATCGCGACCAGGGCCGCGGTGAGGATCGCCCACCATACGGCAGGGTTACGCACACCCCTCATGCGCTCACGCATCTCCGGCGGGAGGCGCAGGCTGTCCCGGTTCCAGATCATCCCCTCCAGCTCGGCTTCCGACTTCGGTTTGGTAACAAGGCTGACCAGAGCGCAAGCGGCCATACACGTCCAGAACGCAATGCCCGTGCGGTTCATGAACGGCATGCCCGGCAGAGCACGCTCAAGCGCAACCGACAGCGGGATGGTCAGTATGCCCGCCGTCAGCGCCCCAGCATGGGTCGTCCTGCGCCACAGTATCCCCATGAGGAACATGGTCGCGATTCCCGGCGTGAAATAGCCGTAAGCGTTCAGCAGGTAGATGAAGACAGGCTTCTCCGAGTGGGCGATGAGCGTTGCGGCCCACAGCACACCGAATCCCACGATCACGGCTCCGGCGACCTTGCCGAACAAGATCGCCTCACGATCCGAGGCGTCCTTGCGAAAGTAACGCACATAGAAGTCAACCGTCGCGATGGTTGTGCATGAGTTCACCGCGCCTGAGATGTGCGACATGATGGCGGCGATGAGCCCGGCCATCACCAGCCCAACCAGACCGGCGGGAAGGAGGTTCTGCACAAGCGTGGGAAACACCATGTCGCCCTTCTCGAGGTTCGGGAAGAGCTTCGGGGCGACAAGGCCCGGAACGATGATGATGAGCGGCATCAGGAACTTCAGATAGTCGGTGAAGACGACGCCCATGCGAGCGTGCCATTCGTCTTTGGCCGCGAGGGTGCGTTGGACGATGAACTGGTTGGCGGCGCAGTAGAAGACGCTGATGCAGACCACGCCTCCGAGGAACATGGTCCAGGGAAAGTCCGGATCATCGGCCGGAAGCAGGAGATCCCAGCTCGAGGACGTTGCCATGACGGCTTGCCAGCCTCCGACGGCATGGATAGTGGCGATCGAGAGGGCGATGCCGCCCGCGAGCAGCGCCACAAGCTGCATCATTTCGGTCCACACTACGGCCCTGAGGCCGCCGGCTATGGTGTAAATGCCTGTGAACGCGGCCATTCCGACGATGCTCCACAGGATGGGCACGCCGAGCAGCGCATGGATCGCCAGCGCTCCGAGGTAGAGCACGGCGCTGACCTCGACGAAGATATACGTGAGCAGAATCAGGGCCGCATACGAGCTGCGCGCCGCCGAGCCGAAGCGGCGCTCGAGGAACTCGGGCATCGTGTAGAACCCGTTGCGCAGGTAGAACGGCAGAAAGACCCACAGCAGGGCGTTGAAGCCGATCAGGATCGCCCCCCACTCGATGGTCATGGCGACGAAGCCGCGCGTGTATGCCACGCCCATCACGCCGACGAAGTGGTGACTGCTCACATTGGCGGCGACGATGCTCCCGCCCACCATCCACCACGGGAGCCTGTCTCCAGCAAGGAAGTAGTCTCGTTTGGTGCCTGCACCCCGTCGAGCCGCCGCATAGCCCAGGGCGATCACGACCAGAAAGTAGATGCTGAAGACGGCGATATCGGGTCCGGCTATGCGCATTGCCCTATCCCATCCCGCATCCTGCCCCGCGCCGCTTGCCCTGGCTCAGGGCGTCGGCGCCCATTGAACGAAAACGGGCCGCCGGACAGACCGGCGGCCCATGTTCATTGCCACGTTGCGCCCCTTGAGAGCGCTGCGCGTCAGAAACCGTACCCGACGACCAGCGAGAAGCCGTTCAGCTCGCTCCGCGAGGCATTGGTGCCCAGATAGCGGAGGTCAACGAAGATGGGGTTGGGACCGGCCTTCAGCTCATAGCCGACGCTGAGGTTGTAGGCAAGGGCCGAGATCCCTTTCTCGATGTCGTGGCCGAGGCTCAGTCCGACGCCGGCGCCGTAGCGCAGGCCTTCCGACCGACCGCGGGCGTTCAGGCAGATGGGCACACTGTAGATATCTTCGGCGCCATAGTAGTCAACGCTGATGGTGCCTGACCAGCGGTCCGCCTGATAGAACATGTGCTCGGCGCCGATGGCAAGCCATACGTCGCCGCCCAGGCTGCGCGAAGCCTTCTTCTCGGGCACGAAGCCGCCGACGCGGAGCTCCCAGTTCTTGGACAGCTCAGTGTCGCCCGTGAACTGCGCGAGAGCCGCCGCAGGCACGCCAACCACAATCGCACATGCAAGCAACGAGACGATCTTCTTCACTGCAATGCCTCCTTCAGAGGTTGTGCGCCGCTCGACGCTCTGTCCCTTGTTGCGAACGCCACGCGACGCCTTACGGACCGGGCCGAATGCAGCCCCGCCCGCTTGGAGCGTATTCTACCTGATGATATGCCGGGCGCGTGTTGCCGATGGCGGGCAGTGGTCCAATCGTCCGACCGACCAGGTTGTCGGGCCTTCAGCCCTTGTCTTGTCACATGCGGTCGGGTGAGGAGACGCCGAGCATTCCGAGCAGGTTCGCCACGACGGTGCGCGTGGTGGCGAACAGCGCGAGGCGGCCGTCCCTGAGATCGTCGGGGACGCCGTCCTTGAGCGCAGGGCATTCCTCGTAGTACTGGTGGAGCGCCTGCCCGATCACGCGAACGTAGGCGGTGAGGGTGTGGGGCGCCATGGCCTCGGCTGCCTGACGGACCTCACGCGGAAAGGCGGCGAGGGTCCGAAGCAGTTCGAGCTCTTTCGGATGCTGCAGGAGCGAACGGTCAACCTCCGATGCGCGACGGAGAGCGACGCCTGCCTCCTCGGCCTTTCTCAGCACCGCCGCGCACCGAGCGTGGGCATACTGGGCATAGTACACCGGGTTGTCGTTGCTCTGGCGCTTCGCCTGCTCGAGGTCGAATGTGGCGGTCGTCTCGTAGGACGTGAGCAGGCAGTAGTAGCGGGCCGCGTCTCTGCCGATCTCTTCCACAAGGTCCACGAGCGGGATGATGTCGCCGGCCCGCTTCGAGCCGCGCACGAGTTCGCCGCCCCGGGTGAGCAGCACCATCTGCGTAAGGATGATCGTGCATCTGGCCGGATCATAGCCCAGCGCAGCGATTCCGGCCTTCAGGCGAGCCACATAGCCGTGGTGATCCGCGCCCCAGATGTTCAGCAGGTGCGTGAATCCGCGGTCGAACTTGTTCTTGTGGTAGGCGGCATCGGCGGCCACGTAGGTCTCACGCTCGTTCGAACGAACCAGCACGCGATCCTGATCGTCGCCCGCCAGCTCCGTAGTCTTGAGCCACAGCGCTCCGTCGCGCTCGTAGGCCCATCCGGCCGACTTCATCTGCTCGATGGCCGCGCGCACCTCGCCGGAGGCGTAGAGGCTGCTCTCGAAGAACCACCGATCGAACTCGACGCCGAACGCGGCAAGGTCTTCGCGCTGCTGAGCGATCATCCGCTCAGCGGCGAGCCTTCTGAATGCGTTGGCCCGTTCGGCCTGAGGCATGTCGCGATAGACCGATCCGGCCTCGGAGACTATGTCCTGAGCCATCGAGACCAGGTAATCGCCCTGATATCCATCGGCTGGAACCAGCTCGTTAACGCCCAGCAGCTGCATATATCGCGCCGCCAGCGAGGCGCCAAGAAGGTCTATCTGCGTGGAGTTGAGCGCATCATTGACGTAGAACTCGGTGGCGACCTCTGCGCCGCACGCCTGGAACAGCCTGCGAAGGGAATCGCCCAGAGCCGCGGCGCGACCGTTGACGACGCTGATGGGTCCGGTCGGATTGGCGCTGACGAACTCGAGGAGGATGCGGCGCCCGGCCATCGAAGACCCGTGCCCGAACCGATCACCGAGCCTCTCGACCTCAAGCATGGCATCGTGGAGCCAGTCGGTCCTGAGTCGGAAGTTGATGAAGCCGGGACCGGCGATTTCGACCGCGGCAACCGGAGTGCCGTCCACCGCAATGCGCTGAGCGACGCGCTGAGCCACTTCCCGAGACGGCAGTCCGGCTGTCCCGGCAAGCGCCAGGGCCACATTGGTGGCGTAGTCGCCGAACTGCTTGTTGCGCGGCGGCTCAATCTCGACCGTGCAGTCGCGGCATGCGTCGGGCAACAGCCCTTCCGCACATGCCGCGGCAACAGCCTCGGCGACCAGCGTCGCCAACTCATCGGTAACCAATGTCATCCTCCCATGCCCTGGACCGGCCACCCCGTGTCGGTCCCTCACCCCATCGTCCGCCCAGCGGCCGAGTATGCCGCTTCGGCCTCTTGCAGGCCTGCCGCGTCCGGACCCTCACCGCAACAGCAGCTCGAACGCGACCAACGGCGCGCCGGTTCCAATAAAGACCCCCAGCGCGGTCTGCGGCGCGCCCATGTACCACAGCCGCTTCAACACCGTCTGCCGCGAGAGCGCTTCGCGAGGATAGCGCTCGCGCAGATCGTTGGCTGCCTCGATGGCCCTCTCCAACTGCCTCGGAGAGGGCCGCTTCGTCGTGAAATGCGCCTGCAGGAATGCTCCCACCGCGCGCCAGCTCTTGAACGCGGCGGCTGCGCCGATGAGGCTGCCGGCAAGCGCATCGAGACCGAATGGCCGCAGCGTTGTCACGATCTGCAGTATGGCGGCGAACACCGCCACGGCGGCAATCAGATTCGTGCCGCAACGCGCATGCACGCGAGGCATGCGCGAGACAACTTCGGGCGTCAGCGGCTCGCCCCGGTCCATCGCGTGGACGACCTGATGCTCGGCGCCATGGTTGCCGGTGATCGGCGACAACCGAAGCATCACAAGGAACATGACCGCCGAAGCCGCCTGCAGACTCAGCCAGACGGAAGCCGTCCCGAACTCCCGTGGAGGAACGGTCTGCATCCACAGGCCCAGGACGCTCGTCCCGAGCAACGCATCCGCTCCCCAGCAGCCAGCTCCGACTACAAAATGCGCCGCCGCGATCATCGCCCCCAGCGCGATGCCTCCAACGACGAGCCCGCCCGGTCCCACTCCCGCTCGGACGCCTCCCGCCGTGAGGTAGATGCCGAAAGGCGTCGCCATGCCCCCGGCTCCGAGAGGCGCGCGGACCACCGAGTGCGGAATGACGAGATCATGCCACCGAACCATCCCCATCAGAAAGCCTGAGCGATCTGCGACGAACGCGGCGTCTCGACCCGTGGATGCAAACATGCGCTGCACCTGTTCGACCGTGGCATCGGGTCCAACGACCTCGGTCGGGGCCTCGATGCTGGCGAAAAGGGTCTCGCGGAGCGCTGTTTCGGCATCGCCGTGCGCCAGACGCGCCCGGATGCGCTCGGAAGATACCACTCCCAGCAAACGCCCGTGCATGTCCACGACCGGCAATACCCGCATCCGCGTCTCACCCATGATGCGGACGGCCCGGCCGACGCTGTCGAACGGCTGAACCGTCGGCACCGGCTGCATGAAGGACGCGAGCGATGGACCCCGCTCGGGCAGAGGTCGGCGGCGGAGGTTCATTGCAACAGACCCCAGCCTGTGCTATACTCATCAGCCCGCCGACCGGTATCGGCCCGACGGGAGATCAAGGAGGCGCTGTTGCGATGCGCGTATGCGATGTCTGCGGCAAGTCGCCGCAGTTCGGGCAGAACATCCGACACGTGCACTCCGGCGCTTGGGCCCTCAAAGCTCAGAGGACCAAGCGGCGCTGGATCCCAAACCTGCAGAGCGCGCGCGTTGCCAACGGCGGCGTGACGAAGCGGATCCGGGTGTGCACCAAGTGCCTGAAGGCAGGCAAAGTGGCGCGGGCGGCCTAGGCTCCCGCGCCGTTTGCTTTCCTGCCCGTCAAAGTCCGCGTCGCTCACCGTGAATCCAATCGTACCGGCCCGAGCCGCTCGCCGCGCCGGGCGGGCCGGCGGCCGGAAGTTGCCATTATACCGGAGCGCCCCAATTGCGACAACGTTGACATGCGAAACGCGAAGGGCTTCAAGGGAGGTGAGGGAATGAACGCAAGGTTGGCTTCGCTCGCGGCCATCGTTCTGATCGCGTCCGTCGGTTGCGGCGGCGGCTCGAAGCAAGTCGGCGACCCACTTACGTTGGGCCGATCCGCCATGTACGAGATGGCCTCCGGCGACACGATCGTGGCGCATGGAAACCTGGGGACGGCTCTCCGGATGTTCGAGCAGGCGATGAGAGCGCAGCCCGACAGTTCGGAAGCCAAGCTGTGGGCAGCCGTCTGTCTGGTCGGGCTTGCGGGCATGGACATCTCGGGTGTCGTTGCGTCGCCCCCAACGGACGTCGAACCCGGTTCCGGTCCGGTATGGTCGGAGGGCGGAGGCGGCGACGGTTGGATTGCGCCGGATCCGGGCGACGGGACCGTTCCGGGAGCGCCGCCCGACCACGAAGGCCCTGTGCCGCCCGTGGAACCGCCCCATCGCATCGGCCTCATCTGGAACCTCCGCTACGCGATCGCCAACCCGTTCACCCTCCTCAATGTGCTTGCGCCCGTTGCCGACATTCGCATGGGTCTTCCCGGCGTGCTCGGGTTCTGGGCCGACGATCCTCAGGCACACATGGATACGCTCGCCCGATTGGATCGAGCCGATCAGCTTCTTTCCGAGGTGGAGGCGGACGCCGACTTCTCGATGACGCTTCCGGATCCCGATCGCGACGGCGCGACGCTTCGTGTGGAGCTGCCGGAGGTGCATCTGTTCCACGCATACGTTCATTCACTCAGGGCTGAAGTCGCGCTCGCTCTGGCCTACGTTCGGGATGCCGGCCCGCGGATACCCATGGCCTTCCTCGAAGACGCACCGGACAGCCCGGACGCATGGAACCCGTTCGGCAGCCTTGATCGGAACGGCGACGGCCTGCTGACTCCCGACGAATACTTGCCCGCCGACCCGTTCCTGACCTTGCGCAGCGCGGCATACCTGCAGAATGCGCGCGACGCGATGACGTCTGCAGCCGATCATGGCCGCAAGGGCTGCCAGGGCGTGTTGGCCCGCACCGATCCGACCGGATACCTGATCAACAACGTCTCACCGTACCGCGAAGCGATGCAGGAAATGCTCGACAAATCCGCGCCCCTGCTCGAGCAGGCCGCGCACGGCCCCGTCGAGGTCCTCGTTCCGCGATTTGAGTTCCCGGCGGATGCGGCCAACGGATCCGGCGGACGCGTGGAGCCTTGCGCGCGCGAAGGCCGCACCACGTTCGATCTCGATCCGGATCCCGGCGACTGCATCGGCTGGGGTCCGCCGGTGATCGTGATGCGAACCGTTCGGATCAATCTCGCTGCCTGGTTCGAGGCTCCTCCCGCCGACTTGAAGGCATTCGCGCCGACGATCGGGTTGACGTCCGAAGGATGGCCCGCCTTCGACAGCATCAAGCTGCCGGATCCCACCTTTGCAGGCCTGTTCCCCGATGGCGTTTCGGCCGACGATTACCTGTACGGACCCGTTATCCCGATGCCCTTGGCGGGAAGCAGCAGGCCCAGCCCGTAAGCCGGTTCGGTTCGGCCGGTTCCTCCGTCGCGTCGCTCCGATGGAGTAGAATAAGCGCGGCGACCGCTCTATGCCGCCGCGGAGTTGTTCGCCGTGACCCAAGACGACATCGCTTCGCGCGGTTGCCGTCACCATCGGAGCGCCAGAGGGAACATGCATGTTGTCATAGCGGCCGATCACGCCGGAGTACAGATGAAGAGGGACCTGATCGAGGCGCTCGGCGCCGCAGGTCACGCGGTCACCGATCTCGGAACTGGCAGTGAGGCCTCGTGCGACTATCCGGACTTCGCCGTGGCTGCCGCGACGAAGGTCGCCTCCGGCCTTGCGGACTTCGGAGTGCTGATCTGCGGCACGGGCATCGGCATGTCCATGTCCGCGAACAAGGTGCCCGGCATACGCGCCGCCGCGGTTTCGGACCCGGTGAGCGCGAAGCTCGCCCGCAGCCACAACGATGCCAACATCGTCTGTCTCGGAGCGCGGATCGTCGGTCCCGAGGTCGCCGCCGAGATCGTCGCGGCCTTCGTCGGCACACCGTTTTCGGGCGGAGAGAGGCACGTGCGCCGCGTCGGCAAGATCATGGCTCTGGATTGCCCGAGCCGCAAACAGGAGACCTGAGTGTCTGAGCTAACGGACAGCAAGCTGCGAACCGCGCCTCTGGCCGTGGTTGATCCCGAAGTTGCCGAAGCCATCCGCAACGAAGCGGCTCGGCTCAACCACAACATCGAGCTCATCGCCTCGGAGAACGTCGTCAGCCGCGCCGTGCTCGAAGCGATGGGCTCGGTCATGACCAACAAGTACGCCGAGGGATACCCTGCCAAGCGCTACTACGGCGGCTGCGAGAACGTGGATGTCGTCGAGACCCTCGCCCGTGAGCGGGCGTGCAAGCTGTTCGGCGCCGAACACGCGAACGTCCAGCCCCACAGCGGCGCCCAGGCCAACCAGGCGGTGTACAGCGTCGTGCTCAAGCCGGGCGACACGTATCTCGCCATGAGCCTGAGTGAAGGCGGCCACCTGACCCACGGATCTCCGGTCAACTTCTCGGGGATGCTCTACAAACCCGTCCACTACGGGGTGGACCCCGTCACGGGCCGCATTGACTACGACAATGTGGAGCGGCTTGCGCAAGAACACAGTCCGAAACTGATCGTCGCGGGCGCAAGCTGCTATGCGCGCGAGATTGACTTCGCACGGCTCCGAGCCATCGCCGACGGCGTCGGATGTCCGCTGATGACCGACATAGCGCACATTGCCGGGCTTGTGGCGGCGGGCGAACACATGTCGCCGATCCCCCACGCCCAGTTCGTGACGACCACCACCCACAAGACCCTGCGCGGACCGCGCGGCGGCATGATCCTTACGACTGCCGAGTACGCTGCGGCCATTGACAAAGCCGTTTTCCCGGGGATGCAGGGCGGACCGCTCATGCACGTCATCGCAGCGAAGGCAGTGGCGTTCCACGAAGCTCTGCAGCCGTCGTTCGTCGAGTATCAGCGCGCCATCAGGCGCAACGCCGCCGCCCTTGCCGATGGGCTGCTCAAACGGGGATGGACGCTGGTGTCGGGCGGCACCGACAACCACCTCGTATGGTGCGACCTCAGGCCCAAGAAGGTGACGGGGCGCAAGGCAGAAGTGGCGCTCGACAAGGTCGGCATCACGGTGAACCGAAACATGATCCCCGGCGATCCCGAGAAACCGTGGGTCGCCAGCGGCATCCGGTTGGGCGCGCCCGCCGTGACGACGCGCGGCTTCCGCGAGGCGGAAATGAACATCGTGGCCGACCTGCTCGACACGGCCCTGACGGCGCTGGACGACGGCGCGGCACAGGCCGCCGTTGCCGAGCGAGTCCGCGCCCTCACGTCGCAGTTTCCGATGCCGGACGGCATCGCATAGCGGGACCTGGCTTCGAGGGAGAGGCGCGCCATGGATCGCCCGAGCTGGGACGAGTACTTCATGCAGATCGCGCGCGTGGTCGCGACACGCGCCACATGCCCCCGCAGGTCGGTCGGGGCCGTGATCGTCCATGACCGACGCATCCTCACTACGGGTTACAACGGCGCGCCGCGCGGGCTGAGCCACTGTCCCCCCGATGGCCCGAACCACGATTGGCCGAGGGGCTGCATGCTCAACGGCCATTGCATCCGCGCCGTCCATGCCGAGCAGAATGCCATCGTTCAGGCCGCGCTCAACGGCGTGTCAACCCGTGACGCAACCCTCTATGTGACGTGTCAGCCCTGCAACCACTGCGCCAAGATTATTGTCAATGCGGGCATCGTCAAAGTGGTGTTCGATGGCGATTATCCCGACGAGTTCGCCATGGAAGTGTTCCGCGAGGCGGGCATCGAGGTCGTGCGCCTGCAGGAAGACTCCAAAGGGGTGGCGGAGAAACTGCTGTGATCGCGCTTGCGGCGTGTTTCCTGATTGCCATGGCGGTCACGACGCTGACCACGCCCTGGACGATCAGGCTGGCGATTCGATGGGGCGTCATGGCAGTGCCGCGCGATCGGGATGTCCACATCGAGCCGACGCCCCGGTGGGGCGGGATCGCCATCTACGCCGGCGTGATCGTTGCGGTTGCCCTTGCCGTCTCGTATCGCCACTGGAGGACCGACGGGCTGAACGGCTGGAGCTGGCAGCTCGCCGGCTTGCTGCTTGCGGCCACGCTCGTTGCGCTCATCGGCATGCTGGACGATGTGCGCGACCTCAAACCGATCTGGCAGATCGGGTCCATTGCGGCGGCGGCCGTCGTGCTCATGCTGTTCGGCGTGCGCATCGAGGGTGTCACGCGTCCGCTGGTCGAGAGCGCCGCGACGGGTTACGATCCCGCAAGGTGGATCCCGCTCAGCTTGCCGGTCAGCGTGGCCATCACGGTGTTCTGGGTCCTGCTGGTCACCAAGACGGTTGACGCCATTGACGGCCTCGACGGGCTAGCAGCGGGGGTATGCGCGATCTCGTCGGCGACCCTGGCCCTCCTCGCCGCGGCATCAAGGCAGACGGGCGGCCCGACCATCGCGCTCGTCGCCGCGGCCGTTGCGGGGGCATGCATCGGCTTCCTGCGCTACAACTTCAGCCCCGCGAAGGTGTTCATGAGCACCGTCGGCGCGCAGTTCCTTGGCCTCATGCTCGCCGGTATCTCCATCATGGGCACATTCAAGGTTGCAGCCGCGGTCTCAGTACTGCTCCCGATCCTCGTGCTGGGCGTGCCCATCTTCGACTTCGGCATCGTCCTCGTCAAGCGCGCGATGAGTCGCGCTCCTCTGACCCTGGGCGACCGACGCCACATCCACCACCGCCTTCTCGACCGGGGCCTCACGCACAGGCAAGCGGTGTGGGTGATTTACGCATGCACCTTTGCGCTATGCATTGCCGCGGTGGTCCTCTTTCATGTCTCTCGGTAGCCCTCGGCCGCGCACGGCGATGTGCGTATTCGGAACCCGGCCCGACGCCATCAAGATGGCTCCGGTGGTGCTCGAGCTGCGGGCGCATCCTGAACGCTGGAACGTGCGGGCCGTCGTCACCGGACAGCATCGGGAGCAGCTCGATCAGGTCCTGACCGTCTTCGGCATCGAACCCGATCGCGATCTGAACATCATGCAGCACCGCCAGACCCTGGCCGGAATCACCACGCGGGCGCTCAACGGACTTGACGAAGCTCTGGCCGACTTCCGGCCCGATATCGTACTGGCCCAGGGCGACACGACGACCACGTTTGTGGCCGCGCTCGCCGCCTTCTACCATCAGGTTCCTTTCGGTCACGTGGAAGCCGGCCTCCGCACGGGACGCATGTACGATCCTTTCCCCGAGGAGATGAATCGGAAGCTTGTTGCCGACATTGCCGCCTTCCACTTCGCCCCCACGGACGAAGCGCGTCGGCATCTCCTCCAAGAGGGAGTGGAACCCGAGCGCATCACGGTCACCGGCAACACCGGCATTGATGCGCTGCTCGCCGTGGCCCGTATGGAACCCGCCATTGATGACCCCGCCATTGCCGAGGTCCTATCATCGGGCTCCCGCCTCGTGCTGGTCACCGCGCATCGGCGCGAAAACCTCGGCGAGCCGCTCGCGGACATCTGCCGGGCCGTCGCCCGATTGGCGAGGGAGTTCCGGGATGTCAGGTTTGTCTACGCGATGCATCGCAATCCGGCCGTGCGGGAAGTGGCGATCAAGGAACTCGGCGACGTGGACGGCGTCCATCTTGTTGAGCCGCCGAGCTATGCGCCCTTCGTCAAACTCATGCAGCGCTCGGCGCTAATCCTGACCGACTCGGGCGGGATACAGGAGGAAGCGCCCAGTCTGGGCGTGCCCGTCCTTGTCCTCAGGCGCACGACCGAGCGGCCCGAGGGAGTGGCTGCGGGTGCGGCGCGCCTCGTCGGCACCAACGCGGATCGCATCGTCGCCGAAGCATCTGAGCTGCTCGGAGACCCGGCTTCGGCGAAAGCCATGCGAGTGCAGTCGAATCCGTACGGTGACGGCGCAGCCGCCGAGAGAATACGAAAGGCGATGGAGGCGAACCTAACGGCATGACGGACAGTCGCAGCCGGGCCGATGCATTGATGGGTGCGACGCTTCGCCTGCTCGTGCGCATTGCCCTCATCGTCGGGATGATCGGCGGCTCCGTCTATGTGCTGGGTCGTGTGCGGTCACTGATCGTCACGCTCTTCATCGCAACCATCCTGGCGTACATCATGAGACCGATCGCCGGCTGGATGGCACGGCTGACAGTATTCCGGGCGATCCATGATGCGCTCTGGCGCGCGTGCCTCGCAGTCGTTCCCCGGAAGTGGCGGCGGGCGCCGACGATCCCCATGCGCGGCCGGAGGGTCATCGCGACCCTGTACGTGCTCGTGCTGCTTGTCGTGGGCGGCTGGTACTCCGTGCGGTTTCTGATGAGTCCCTTCACTCAGGAAATCCAGAACGTCCAGGAGAACTGGGAGACGTACCGTCAACAGATCGTGAAGATGGAACAGGCGGCAGCCGACTGGTATCGAGCCAACGTCAAGCCGACTTACAGGCGGTGGCTGGAACAGCAGTTCGGCGGCGGCAACGGCGGGGGCGGCGTGCAGGGGAGCGCCGCTTCATGGCTCGGGTTCGGCATCAAGCGAACCGGCGAGATCGCGCTCCACATTGTGGAAATCGTCCTGCTGCCGGTCCTGGCGTTCTATTTCGCAGTCGAAAGCCGCCAGCTGAAGCGCGAGTTCGTCGGCATGCTGCCCAGACGAAGCTGGCGCGAGGTCCTGCGCATGATCCATGAGTTCAACGAGATCATGTTCAGCTTCGTCGTCTGTCAGGCCATCCTGTGCCTGATCGCGGGGGTGGTGGTCGGCGTCGGGCTTGGCCTTCTAGGAACGCCGTACCCTGTCACGCTGGGCATCCTCGCCGGCCTGACGCGCGCGATCCCCATCGTCGGCCCCATCGTCGGCGGCATTCCGATCGTATTGCTGGCCTGGGTCACCAAGGGGTTCGGCATCGCCGTCGGCGTGCTTACGTTCTTCTCCATTCTGCATTTTGTCGAGAGCAAGTTCATCATGCCGCTGATGGTCGGCGATCGTCTGCGCCTGCACCCGGTCGTCATCATCGTCGTTCTCCTGATCGGACAGGAGTTCGCCGGACTGCTCGGGATGTTCTTCGCTGCGCCGGTGGCAGCGTTGCTGCGGGTCGTTTTCAGGCGGTACTGGCTCAAGGTGCGGTCGCGCGAGCTGCTGACGACTCAGCCGCATTGACGGCACGTTTGCACGGCCTTTGACGCGGGGCAGCCAAATCGGCTATACTGCGGCCAAACCAAGAAGAGAAAGAGGAGGGCCCCGGAAAGTGGCGCTTGTTCGCGACAGACGGGCCGCAATAATCGAAGAGAACAAGACACACGAGACGGACACCGGGTCGCCTGAGGTCCAGGTTGCGCTGTTGACCGCTCAGATCAACCAGCTCAACGAGCACCTGAAGGTGCACAAACACGACCATCATTCGCGGCGCGGCCTGATGATGATGGTGGGACGCCGGCGACGCTTGCTGAACTACCTGAGCGCCCGCGACATCGAACGATATCGCGCGCTGGTCAGCCGCCTCGGCATACGAAGTAAGCTATAGAAACCGGGGGCGGCGAACGCAATCGGATGAAGCTCGGATGGGCGATGCCCTCCGAGCTATTGCCATTTGTGGCGCTGATCCCCCAAGCGCGTAGTGGGAGAAGAAGTTGACAACATCAGTCGAAGGAACGCCCGGCGGATCGCATCTTGTCCTTGAAACGGGGAAGCTTGCGAAGCAGGCGGGCGGAGCATGCTGGCTTCGGGCAGGCGATACGGTACTGCTTGCCGCTGCCACCATGTCAAACGGGGTCCGGGAAGGCATGGATTTCTTCCCGCTGACCTGCGATTATGAAGAGCGGAAGTACGCCGTGGGCAAGATACCCGGCGGCTTCATCAAGCGAGGCGGAAGGCCGAGCGAAAAGGCGATCCTGACTTCCCGGCTCATTGACCGGCCCGTGAGGCCGCTGTTCCCGGCCGGAATGCGCAACGAAGTTCAGGTCATCGTAACGTCGCTGTCGGTGGACCTCGAGAACCCTCCGGACGTGCTGGCGGTCGTCGCAGCATCTACGGCGCTCATGCTCTCCGACATCCCGTGGAACGGGCCCGTCGGGTGCGTTCGCGTGGGCCGCGTAGATGGCGAGTGGGTCATCAATCCCACGATCGAGCAGATCGAGGCTTCGGACCTCGACCTGATCGTTGCCGGGACCGAGGATACCGTCAATATGCTCGAGGCCGGAGCCAACCAGGTCAGCGAAGAGGACGTTGCCGCGGCCATCGAGTTCGGGCATGCCGCCGTCCGCGAACAGTGCGCCATGCAGCGGGAGATCGCTGAGAAAGCCGGCAAGGCCAAACGGGAAGTCACGCTTGTCGGACCTCGCCCGGAGACGCTGCAGCTGGTGCGAGACCGGACCGCAGGCGAGCTCCGTCAGGCCATCCAGAATCCGGACAAGGCTTCGCGCGAGTCGGGCCTTTCCGAGCTGAAGGCGGAGATCGTCGAGCGCCTGACGCCGGAGTTCGAGGGCGAGCCCACCGAGCTGGCCGAGGCCGTCGAGAAGGTCGTCAAGGAGCAGATCAGAGCGCTGATCATCGAGGAAGGCATTCGGCCCGACGGGCGAGGCGTCAGGGATGTGCGGCAGATCACGTCCGAAGTCGGCCTGCTGCCGCGCGTCCATGGCTCGGGCCTGTTCACACGCGGCCAAACTCAGGTGCTGACCACCGTCACCCTCGGCTCGACGGATGATGTTCAGCTGGTAGACGGCCTGGAAGGCGACCAAGAGAAGCGCTACATGCACTTCTATAACTTCCCGCCCTACTCGGTTGGGGAGACACGCCCGTTGCGTGGACCCGGACGCCGGGAGATCGGTCACGGCTGTCTTGCCGAGCGCGCTCTCCTGCCCGTCATCCCGGCCAAGGAAGCCTTCCCCTACACCATGCAGTTGACTTCCGAGGTGCTCGAATCCAACGGAAGCACTTCGATGGGAGCAACCTGCGGCTCGACGCTGGCCCTCATGGATGCGGGTGTGCCAATCGCCGCGCCCGTCAGCGGCATCGCCATGGGCCTCATGACCCGCGACGACAAGTACGAAGTCCTGTCGGACATTCAGGGCATGGAGGACTTCTCCGGCGACATGGACTTCAAGGTAGCCGGTACGTCCGCCGGCATCACAGCGATCCAGTTGGACACCAAGATACGCGGGCTGACCATGGAAATGGTTCGGGCTACGCTCCAGCAGGCGAAGGAAGGCCGCGCCCACATCCTCGATCGGATGCTTACCGCCATCGGAACCCCGCGTGAAGAGCTCAGCCGTTTCGCGCCCCGGTTGATCACCATTCACATCAGCCCGGACAAGATCGGCGAGGTGATCGGCCCCGGCGGCAAGACCATCAAGAAGCTGGAGGCCGATACCGGAGCCGACATCAGCATCGAACAGGACGGCACCGTATACGTCGCAGCGACGGACGCCGAGGCAGGCGAGCGCGCAGCAGCGGCCATCAAAGCGATCACATCCGAGATACCTGTCGGATCAGAGTTCACCGGCAAGGTGACGCGGATCATGGGAATGGGCGCGTTCGTCGAGTATGCTCCCGGCAAGGAGGGGCTGGTACACACATCTCGGCTGTCTGAGAAGCCCATCCGCCGACCCGACGAAGCCGTCAAGATTGGCGACGAGCTTCGCGTCCGCGTGGTCGAAGTGGACCCGCAGGGCCGAGTGAATCTCTCCGCCGTCGGCCTGCACAAGCCGTTCGACGCCAACGACGTCAAGCCCGTTGCTCAGGATCGAGGCGGCAGACCGGGCGGTCCGCCCCGTGGCGACCGCCGCGACCGACCGCGCGACACCGAGCGCCCGCGTCCGGACAGCGATTCCGACGACGATCTTCCACGGGCCAAGTTCCGCCCGAGGCGGTAGCAGCGGCCGGTGCTGAAGGCTGAAGGGCGAAGGCTGAAGGACGAAGGCTGAAGGACGAAGGCTGAAGGACGAAGGCTGAAGGGCGAAGGCTGAAGGGCGAAGGCTGAAGGGCGAAGGCTGAAGGACGGGAACCGAAGCCTGATGTGATCAAGCGATCGGCTGGCCGTTGACACCGCCGCCAATGACGGATAGACTTGTCCATCCGCGGGCTCCACGATGACGTCGAGCCCGCGTCCATGCACGAATGGAGGGCTTCTTCCCCGTGACTGTCCGCATCGCGCTTGTCTGGCTTGCCGTCCTTGGCACGTTTTCCGGCGTCGCCGTCGCCCAACTCCCGGCACCGACCCCGAAACCTGTGGTCGCGCCCCGCATGCCGGCCCTCAGCCCCGACGGGTCAGTGCTTGCGTTCGTCTACAAAGGCGACATATGGGTCGCGCCGGCAAGCGGAGGGCGCGCCAATGTCCTCACGCGCAATGTCGAGATGGACGCATACCCCCAGTTTTCGCCCGACGGCAACTGGATCGTGTTCGCGAGTCAGCGCACGGGCAACTGGGACCTGTTCGCGGTCCCGACTGCCGGCGGTTCGCCCAAGAGGCTGACGTGGCATTCGTCCAGCGAGATATCCTATGGCTGGAGTCCGGACGGCAAACAAGTCATCTTCTCCGCAGGCAGGGAGACCGGCGAAAACGAGCTGCTCACCCTCGATGTACGGACGTTGCGCTTGCGCAAGCTTCTCCAGGACTACGAGAGCATCAACTATCCCAGCTTCTCGCCTGACGGCTCGAAGGTAGTATTCGGACGCAGGGGCTTCCACTGGACCAGGCCGCGCTACCACGGCTCGGCGGCAATGCAGATCGTGCTGCTCGATGTCGCAACCGGAAAGACAACCGAGGTCACGAACAACGGGCATCAGCACCTGTGGACCAGATTCCTGCCGGACGGCAAGACCCTGTTGACGGTCACCTACGGTGAGGTGACTCCTTCGTCGCACAAGCTGGGCGAGGACCCGGGCAAGTTCACCGACAGCGCGGCGCGCACCCCGAACCTCTGGACATTCGACCTCAATGGCCGAGGCAAGCGGATCACTGAGTTCGTCGGAGGCTCGGTACGCTGTCCCAATGTGGCGCTCAAGACCGGAGACATCGCGTTCGAGTACGACAAGGACGTGTACATCCTCAAGAAAGGCGCCAAGGAGCCGCAGCGCGTCGCCCTCGTTGCCGCCGAGGACGAGGCCGTCACGCAGGTGAAGCGCGAAACGCTCACGTCCGGCGTCACGGAAGCCGAGCCGTCGCCCGACGGCAAGACGTTCGCATTCGGAATCCGCGGAGACATCTTCACGATCCCGGTGGAGAAACCGAAGGGCGTCGCGGCCAAGCCTGCCGAGATCGCCCGGAAACTGACCGATTGGGTTGGCGACGACAGCGACTTCCTCTGGTCGCTCGACGGCAAGAAGCTCTATTACCGATCGGATCGCGACTACGTCAGCCGCATCTTCGAACTGGACATTGAGTCGCTCAAGACCCGCTCGCTCTGGAACCGTCCGGAGGATGCGGGTCAGCTCAAACTCTCGCCGGACGGCAAGGAGATATGGCACTGGGTCGCCGGCAAGGAAGGCGGCCTCTACGCCGTCACCATCGAGACCGGAGCCGCGCGACGCGTCATCGCCATGCCCGACGCCGCCCGAAACTGGCAGTCGGGGGGCGATTTCGCCTGGTCGCCTGATGGTCAGTGGCTCGCAGTCTGCATCAACGAGCTGGCGGGTCCGTGGAGCATCTACATCGTCGCGCTCGGCACCGGCGAGGCTGTCAACGTCACGCGGCTCAACGCCTATCATGGCCAACCTCGCTGGACACCCGACGGGAAGTATCTGTTCTTCCAGAGCGACCGCGACGGCGCGGGGCTCTACGCAATCCCGCTGACGAAAGAACAGGCACGGATCAACGAGACCGACCTGAAGTACGAGAAGCCCACCGGGCTGGTGAAGGTGCAGATTGACTTCGACGGCATCACCGACCGCATTCGCAAGCTGAGCTCGCAGAACCCTCAGGGAGACTTGACGATCGCCGAA
>JBBIQU010000036.1:0-12472 GCA_037442185.1 Chthonomonadales bacterium
TACCCGCAAGAGAAGCTACTGATGTACCCGCTGCCTTGCTCCGATCCTTTGCCAGAAGCTGGCGCGACGGAGGCGGCAGTTGGCCGAGTGGTCGGCCCAAACGGGCCGGCGACGCGGATTCCGATACGAAGGTTGCCGGTCCTTCACCTCAATGTCGAGTGGAGGGCCGGCTCGAGCAGCCTGTAGCGCCATTCGTAACCCCCGTCAAGGGCTACCTGTGGAACGGCGCGCTGGCTGCTCAGGAGCATGTTCGCCATCTCGCCGACCAGCGTGCGAAGCGCCACTGACGGGACGGGGAACAGAGCCGGGCGCTTGAGCACGATCCCGAGGGCGGTTGCGAAGTCGCGCATGCGGACCGGGTTGGGGGAGCAGACGTTGACCGCCCCGTCCACGTCCGGATTGTTCAGAGCCCATAGCGCCATGCCGACGACATCGGCGATGTGGACCCACGACACCCACTGACGACCGCGCCCCAACGGCCCACCGACGAACCAGCGGAAAGGCTGAGCCAGCTTCTCGAGTGCGCCCCCGTCCCGCGCGAGAACGATGCCGATGCGCAGCAGCACGACGCGCGTATCCATCTCGCGGCAGGCGAGCGCTTCGCCTTCCCAGTGTGCGCAGAGCTGCCCGAGGAAGTCCTGACCCGGAGGCTCGTCCTCAGTCAGCGGCGCGTCCCCGCGGTCACCGTAATAGCCGATCGCGGAGGCATTGATCAGTACGCCGCCTGAAGCTCCGGTGTCGGCCCGGGCCCGAACGATCGCACGGGTTGTGTCAAGGCGGCTGCTCCGAATGCGCTGCTTGTAGTCGGCAGACCAGCGGTGCCCGGCGATGGGTTCGCCGCTCAGGTTCACGACCGCATCAGCGCCGCCGACCACCGCCTCCCAAGCGCCGGCGATCCTCGGGTCCCATTCGACCGGTGTCACTCCCACCGACGGCAACGCCTGCTTCGCCCTGGCGCCGCTTCGAACGAGGGCGGACACGGCGTGGCCCTGCTCGGCCAGCGCCCGACAGAGCTCACGCCCAATCAGGCCGGTAGCGCCTGCGACTGCGACGTTCATCGGGTCTCCCCTGGGGTCGGCAACTCAGGCCTGGCCTTCAGTCGCCGACAACCGGAATCCGAGCGATCCTGCTGTCCGAAAAGATGTCTAGCTCGTCGCGACTGGTTGTCGAGAACTCCGACACTACAGCGCCGTCCGGTCCCGCTTGGAACCAGTGCAGGGTATGTGGCGGCAGCGTATACTGATGGCCGGGCTTCAGCGCCACTTCGTGGAACACGGTGTAGGCTCCCGCCGGGGCAGGCGGAGGCTGACATGCCGGATTCGGCGTTGGCTCACCCGGCAGGTACAGATACACTTCACCCCACCTGCAACGGAAAGTCTCTTCCTTGCCCGGAGCGCCGTCCACCGGCGGATGCATGTGTTCCGGACAGGTCTGATGCGGGAACATGATGAGTTCCTTGGCGCAGCAACGTTGGGTATTGACGTAAGTGACGATCTCGAGGCCGGTGCGCTCAAGCTCCCCGAGTCCGAAGTCGGCAACCTCGATGGAAGCGGATTCCTCGGGTGTCAGGACAATGCCGGCCTTCTTGAAGTACTCTCTGGCGCGCTCTTGCGCTCTCTCGAGTTGTTCGCGCGTGATCATCGGGTCCTCCCAATATGCGGTGTAGCGTCAGCTCGCCGGAAACGCCATCTCCTCGACGTACACGTCCTGGAACATCGGATCCTCGTTCAGACCGACATGTTCGGCGCGAGCTCTAATGGCCGCGTATCCATCCTCCTCGGGGCCGCTGTCGAACAGCGCCGTTTTCGCGCCCAACAGTGCGGTGTTGCCGGCCGGTCGGACTCTCTCGAGCGGCGCCCGCAACAGGCCAATGCGCTGCGCGCTCGTCCGATCCACATAGTTGCCGAACGCGCCTGCCAGATAGAAGCGGTGAATGTCCCCGAAGTCGGCGCCCCATCGGGCCAGCAGGAGCCGAATGCCCGCGGCAATCGCCCCCTTGGCCAGCTGCAGCTGCCTGATGTCGGTCTGGGTCAGGGAGACGTCTCCGCAGAGACGCCATTCGGCGCCATCGGCGAGTCTTCCCGTGGGACGGATGGCGCCAATCACGAGACCGGCTGCCGCGGCGTCCACCAGACCGCTGCCGCATATGCCGCGCGGCTCTGCATTGCCGAGCACCTCGCAATGAACGCCCGTGCCGTTCGGACGGACCTTCCAGATCGCGCCGGTTGCAGCTCGCATCCCCGATGATATGCGCGCGCCCTCGAATGCCGGTCCGGCGGCTGTTGAGGCGCAAATCAGCCGATTACGGTTCGCGAGTACGATCTCGCCGTTGGTTCCGAGGTCAACCAGGACTTCCAGCCCATCCGCCCTGTGGATGCCCGTGGCCAGAATGCCGGCCAGAACGTCGCTGCCGACGAAACCTCCCAGACACGGCAGAAACTCCACCACAGTGGTCGCAGGAACGTCCCAGTCGAGTTCCGAAGCAGGAATACGCTCGAGCCCGTCCCGCTCGGGCTCAAACGGATAGCGCGACAGCGGTTCGAGGGGGATGCCGCAGAACAGGTGATGCATGACCGTGTTGCCCACAAGGACAATCCGCTTCAGCCGCGCGACATCCGACCCGCTGGCAGCGAACAACTGGCGTATCAGCTTGCCGACCTCGTGTCGGATCAGGTCGCGCAAATTGCCGAGGCCGCCCTCCGCGACCGCGAACTGAACACGGCTCATGACATCGCTGCCGTGCCTTGCCTGAGGGTTCAGGCTCGTCTTAACGCCAAGCACATGGCCCGTGGCAAGGTCCAGCAGCTGGGCCACGACGGTCGTCGTACCGATGTCTACGGCTACTCCGAGCCCCTCTTGCGGCACAAACTCGAAGGCGGTCTCGTTGGCCAAGATCGTGGCGTCCCACTGCCGGAGCTCGATGGTAACATCCTCCTCGACCGAGCACTGACAGGCCAGCCGCCACCCATCCTGCAGCTCTTCCTCGGACAGGTGCTCGCGTTGCGCTTCATTGATGGCAGCGTTCCCCGATGTCAGGCGCACCTTGCAGCCACGGCATCTCCCGTTGCCTCCGCACGGAAACTCGACGCCCTGCTCAAACAGGAAATCACGCATCGGAGTGCCGGCAGAAACCTGCAGCACCGCGCCGATCGGCATCAGTCGAACCTGCACTTCTCGTCTATCGCTCATGGATTGTCGGTCAAATCCCCTCTACTGTCGGTGGGTCGTTCGGGTCCGTCTCCTGAGCGTAACGCACCATCGCCCGAACGTTATCGTACGGCGTATCCGGAGCCACCTCGCAGCCCGGACCCACGACGAACCGCGGACCGGCCCCTGCGTGGCAGGCAGCGACCGCATCGGACACCTGCGAAGGCGTGCCGTCACGCAGGACCCGTACCGGGTCCAGATTGCCAAGCAGCGCCTGATCGGCGCCCATCTGCGACCGCCCTTCAACCATCGGCGAAGGGAAGTCCAGATCAATGATATCGCTGCCCGTCTGCCCCATGAGCCCCAGAATGCGCCGTGTGTTGCCGCAGATATGGAGCCGCACAAGAGCCCCTATCTCGTGGATCGCCTCCACCATCCGGCGCTCATAGGGCAACGCGAAGGACTCATAGAGGCGCGGCCCGATGAGGGATGCCGCGGCGTCGCCGATTCCGAGAATGTCGGCGCCGGCATCAACCTGACGTTTGGCGAAGCCGATCTCGAGCGCGGTCACGAACTCGAACAGGTCCGTCACGAAGTCCGGCGAATCTCCGAAGTCGGTCATGAGCGCGTTGATCCCGCGCAGGTCCGCCGCCTCGGCAACAGGACCCTCGATCCATCCTTCGACGAGCTTCGTGCCGCCGACCCGTTCCTTGAGGCGCGCTATCGCCTCAAGCCTGTCGGTCATGCGCTTCCCGCATTCGTTAACCCGAGGCTCGAGGCGTGCCAACATGGAGACATCCGCGATCAGGGGGTTCGATCCGTCCAGCGCCGGAGGCGCGTCAGCTTCGAACACGACCGCTGCGCCCAGGTCGAATGCCTCTCGGGCGGGATCCGATATGGCGCTGACGTGGTCGAAGTCGAAGTCCTCGGCAACTCTGACCTGCGCCTCAACGAGTGTGCGGAAGTCGCGCGCGTAGTCGCCATAAGGAACACCCGAATGCCGAGAGGCGAAGCGCATCGTGATCGGCATGCAGGGGAGCCGATCCACAGGCCTGCCCTTGAGGAGGTTAATGAGTCGTTCGCGCCCTGTCATAGAGGACATCCCGCTCTCGGCACGCCGTAATCATAGCCCCAAGCCGCGAGGACTGCTCGGCCTGTACGCGACGATCCTGCATGACCCGACCGTGCCGCGCCTGAGCAGTAACGAGTATAGCCCAAAACGTACAAGGAGAAACCGGAGCGCGCGCCCAATACTATCCATATCAACTGCGATCGCGGCCGCGCTGTGGGCGGATCCGATCGCACAGGAGGGTCTGTCATCATGGAGAAGCTATCGCGCCGTCGGCTGGTGGAAGACTCGCTGGCTCTGCTGACCGTGACCGCGGCCGGATCGTCGGCGATGCTGCCGGTCCGAGCAGGAGCCCAACGCCGAGTATCGCCTTCCGAGCGCCTTCGCATTGCCGTGGTCGGCGTCCATGGTCAGGGGCGCAGCCACGTCGGCGCATATGCCGGCATGGATGACGTCGAGATCGTGGCAATCTGCGATGCCGATACGGCTTGCTTCGGCCCGGCTTTGGAGATCGTCCAGAAGGCCGGCAAGAGGACTCCCGAGACGGTTCAGGACGTGCGCCGCATCCTGGACCGCAAGGACATAGACTGCATCACCTCGGCGACGCCGAATCACTGGCACGCGCTGGTCGCGATCTGGGCCATGCAAGCGGGCAAGGACGTCTACATCGAGAAACCTGCCAGCCACAACGTGCTCGAAGGCCGACGGATGGTTGAGGCGGCCCGCAAGTACAACCGCATCTGCCAGGTCGGCACCCAGAGCCGATCCAATAAGGGGATGCGGGATGCCATCAAGTTCATCCACGACGGCGGGATCGGGCACGTCTACCTCGCTCGCGGGCTGTGCTACAAGCGCAGGGACTCGATCGGCAAGGTCACCGAGCCCACGCCCGTTCCGCCGACTGTAGACTACAACCTGTGGCTCGGCCCGGCGCCCGAAAAGCCGATCATGCGCAAGCGGCTGCATTACGACTGGCACTGGCAGTGGGACTACGGCAACGGCGACATCGGCAATCAGGGCGTCCATGAAATGGACAAGGCCAGGTGGGGCCTCAACAAGTCCGCGCTGCCCGTATCGGCTCTCGGAATCGGCGGCAGGTTCGGCTACGAGGATGACTGCGAGACCCCCAACACGGAACTCACCTTCCTCGAGTACAGCGACGCGTGGATCATCTTCGAGGTCCGCGGCCTGCCCACCAACGACCTTCGCGGGGCCAAGGTCGGCAACATCTGGTACGGCACAAAGGGCATCGTGGTCTCCAACAGCTACAGCTCGGCAATCGCCTACGATCTGCTCGGCAACAAGATTCGATCGTTCGACGGCGGCGGCAACCATCACCGCAACTTCATCCAGGCAGTGCGCAGCAGGAAGCACACCGACCTGAACTGCGATGTACAGGAGGGCCATCTCTCCGCGGCGCTATGCCATCTTGGCAATGTCTCGCTTCGGCTGGGAACCGACGAGCCGTTCAGCGCCAAGGGAACCCGATTTGCCGGAGCGAACGCCGAGGTATGGGAGACCTTCGGCAGATTCGAGGATCACCTTGCCGCCAACGGGCTGCGGCTCGAGTCCGCCAAGTACCGACTCGGTCGCGTGCTGAAAGTGGACCCGCGAACCGAGCGGTTCATTGGCGACGAGGAGGCCAACCGGATGTTGACCCGTGAATACCGAGCTCCTTTCGTGGTGCCCGATCGGGTCTGAGCCGCCCTTTGTTGAGCTCTGAGGGCAGCGAGCCACAGCTCCATGGGGAGACCGGTGGTTGTAACCGCACCGACATGTCCGATCGCAGGTCCGGGATAGATGAAGCGCTCAGGCGATCGGCCCTGCCGCTCGCCATCGGCCTGCTCGGCGCTCTCTTGATCGCGGGTCTGACGCGCCCGAAACACACCGACATGGATCCTCAGCACATGAGCGACTGGGATCCAACCCTCGCATCGTTGCGGCGCGTGATCCCCGCGGGACCGGTCACATCAGGCGACCCGCGCGTTGAGGAGTTCAACCGGCGGCTTACCGGCCGGTATCGTCAGCGGCTCCTCGCCGTGCGGGTGATCCTCCAGCCGCCCGACCGAATCGAACTCAGATGCGGAGCCAACATCCCGAGGCGACTGATGGCCCGAATCGCGGTCCAGACCGAGAGCGACGCGCGCGCGCTGTTCGGGCGGCCTTTCGACGTTGACGTTTACGAGACGTATGTCGCCGCGCCCAAGAGGAAGATTGCGGAGCTGCGCACGAACGGGCCAGGAGGCCAGAGCACGCTCAGGTTTGACGAGCGCCGTTGGTCGGAATGGCCGCGCGAAACGCTTCCTCGCGCCCCGGGCGAACCCGCAACACGAGCGAGATGATGTACGACGGCATGAAAAGCGCAGCCGGCGCGAGTATCTACGGTGACGGACGCCAATCGTCCGGGTAGTCCGCAGGTCTATTGCCTTCGGCGCAACACGAGCCATCCCGGCAGGGACCAACCCGCCACGGCGATTTTGATCCACCGCACTGTAACAGCCGTGCATTGCGCATCCGATCGGCCGAAACGTCTACTCCCTGGTCAGGCGAACGCTCGGCGGCTCGTCCCATCCGATCAAGCACGTTGACATGGCCGCCGTGTGGTACTTGCCGTATGCGTAGAAGTGCACAACATCGCCGTACACATGCACTTCCGCCTTCTCGTAGTAGGTTCCGCGATCATGCCCCGGTTCGGTGACGCTGAGCGTGCCCACACCTTCGATGACTACCATTGACATTGCCTCCGCTTGCACACGAAGCTGCCAAGCAACGTGCGTTTCGTCCAGCATCATTATAGCCGCGTGTGCTCGCTTGATCAGTTGCTTCGCGCGCGGCCAAGAGACAAGGGGCGTCCCATTGGGACGCCCCTCGCGCATCGTCGCATGGCCGACTGGCCGGCGAACCTACATGTCGTAGTCCATGCCGCCGCCGCCGGGAGCCGGGGTGTCCTTCTTCTTCTCCGGCTTCTCGACCACGAGGGCCTCGGTGGTCAGCAGCATGCTCGCGATCGAAGCCGCGTTCTGCAGCGCCGAACGGGTGACCTTGACCGGGTCGACAACGCCGTCCTTGACCAGGTCCGTGTACTGCTCGGTCAGCGCGTTGAAGCCCTGACCCTTGGGCAGCGAGCGGACCTTGCCGACGACGACGGCGCCTTCCTTGCCTGCGTTCGCCGCGATCTGGCGTAGCGGCTCCTCAAGGGCGCGCCGCACGATGGCAACGCCGCGGAGCTCGTCCTCGGTGCCCTTCAGATCGTCGAGCGCGGTCTGCGCATGCACGAACGTGATGCCGCCGCCAGGCACGATGCCTTCCTCGACAGCAGCGCGAGTCGCCGACAGCGCGTCCTCGAACCGGTGCTTCTTCTCCTTCAGCTCGGTCTCGGTGGCAGCGCCGACCTTGATCACAGCCACGCCGCCCGCGAGCTTCGCAAGACGCTCCTGGAGCTTCTCACGATCATACGAGCTGTCGGTCTCCTCGATCTGCTTCTTGATCTGACCGATGCGGCCAACCACGGCGTCATGGCTTCCGCCGCCTATAATGATGGTGGTCGCTTCCTTGCCGACAACCACCTTGGACGCCGTGCCGAGCATGCCGAGGTCTACGTTCTCGAGCTTGACGCCGAGGTCCTCGCTGATGAACTTCCCGCCCGTGAGGATGGCGATATCCTCGAGCATGGCCTTGCGGCGGTCGCCGAAACCGGGCGCCTTGACCGCGCACGACGCGACCGTGCCGCGGATGCGGTCCACCAGCGTGGCGAGCGCCTCGCCGTCCACGTCCTCCGCGATGATGACGAGCGGCTTGCGCATCTGCGCGACCTTCTCCATCAGCGGGATCAGGTCCTGGGCGGCGCTGATCTTCTTCTCGTGGATGAGGATCACCGGGTTCTCAAGGACGGCTTCCATGTGCTCGGGATCGGTGACGAAGTAGGGCGAGATGTAGCCCTTGTCGAACTGCATCCCCTCTTCAACCTCGAACGTGTCCGTTGTGCCCTTGCTCTCCTCAACCGTGATCACGCCGTCCTTGCCGACCTTGTCCATGGCCTCGGCGACCAGCTTGCCGATGGCCGGATCGTTGCCGGCGATGGAGGCGACGTTGGCCACTTCCTCGTGTCCCTTGACCTCGATGGCCTCGGATTTGATGGCCTCAACGGCCTTCTCAACGGCCGTCTCGATGCCCCGCTTGACGAGCATGGGGTTGCCGCCGGCCGCGACATAGCGAAGGCCTTCGCGCACGATGGATTGGGCCAGCACGGTTGCCGTTGTGGTGCCGTCACCCGCCACGTCGTTGGTCTTTGAGGCGACTTCCTTGACGAGCTGGGCGCCCATGTTCTCATACGGGTCCTCGAGCTCGATCTCTTTGGCGACGGTTACGCCGTCCTTGGTGATGTTGGGGGAGCCCCACTTCTTGTCAAGTACGACATTGCGGCCCTTCGGTCCCAGAGTGACCTTCACCGCATTGGCGACGATGTTGGCGCCACGCTCAAGCGCGCGCCGCGCATCCTCATCGTACAGAATCTGCTTGGCTGCCATGGATACCTCCTGATACTGAATGCTTGTCCGATTGCGAGACTGCCGAGACCTGCCTATTCCCGAATGGCGTAGATCTGATCCTCATCGAGGACCACATAATCCTTGCCGTCGAGCTTGATCTCGGTTCCACCATACTTGGAGTAGATGACGGTCTGACCGACCGAGACGCCCAGGGGCACAACCGTGCCGTCGTCAAGCGTGCGGCCCTTACCGACCGCGATCACCTTGCCCTCGATGGACTTCTGCTTTGCCGTGTCGGGCAGAACGATCCCGCCGGCGGTCTTCTCTTCCTTCTCGGAAGGCTCCACCACAACTTTGGTGCCAAGTGGTCGCAAAGGCATCTGACTTCACCTCCGATGCTGAACTGAGGTCGAGCGCCAACGGCAGAGTTGGCACTCGCCATGTCCGAGTGCTAATAGAGAATACTGGATGTTGCGGGGATGTGTCAAGAGCGGCCGCAAGGGTCCGGCAAGGTGGCTTGCGTCCTGGGTAGAAAGGCTTTCGCGGCGGAGTTACGGCGCGTTCAGCGACTCCGGCCACACTCAGGCTGCGCCGTAGCCTCACCACCCGTATCGTTCAGGACCCCAGGGGCGACACACGGTCTCCTGCTTCAGAAGCGTGATGGTCCGTGACGGCACGTCGTCGTACACGACGATCCCGGCTCCAACACAGGAATAAGCGCCGATCTTGGCGCCCGGCATGGTGATCACGTTCACGCCCGTCCGACAATGGTCGCCGAAATACGTGGCGTTCGCTTCGAACGGCGGGCGCTCGCGCCGACCCTTGACGCGGTGCTCTGCATGACGATCGTCGAACTTCAGAGTGCCGCATACCGTTGCCGCGCCGATATCAACCGATGCGCCCACGAGGCCGCTGATCTCACAGTAATGGTAAAGGTACGACCCGTCGAACATGGTTCCGTCCATCTCGGCGCCGTGCCCGACAATACAGTCGTGGCCGACAACCGTCCGCTCGCCCACCAAGCAATAGTCGCTGATGCGGGTCCGATCGCCGATGATGTTGCCTCCTCGTAGGATGGCTCCGTTCACCACTCGCGTGTCCTGCCCCACGATGACCGGACCCTCGATCACCACCCGCTTGCCGATTACCGAGCCGGGACCGACGACGACGTTGCCGGCGATCTCGGCGCCATCATCAATGCGCGCACTCGGGTCAATGGCCGACCCTTCCAGCGACGCCGTGAGCCGATGGGCAACGAGGGCATTGGCCCGGAGCACATGCCAGGGCTTGTCGAGATCCACAACTTCGTCTTGTGCTGTGACCGCGACGACTTCCGCGTCCCAGTCGTTCAGGCTCTGGGCGAAGTCGGGCTCCATGGGGGGCATTCCGCCGACTGGAACGGTCGCCATGCGGCCCGGGTTGGCTTCCAGCGTCTCGCGGAACCCGGGTCCGACCACCGCAGCGCCGCACCACCGCACCGATGCGCCTTCCTCGTGCCCGACAATCAGCCTGAGCCGATCATTCTCGACGTGCGCGGCATACCAGTCGGCGCCCGATTCGGGTGCCATGGGAGCGACCAATACAGCGCCGGCGGCGTCATCCCGGTCCGGGGCTTCGAGCAGCCTGCGAAGGTCGGACTCGGTGACCACGATGTCGCCGTAGATCACGAGCGCGTGGGTGTCGCCGAGCGCCCGCAGACCGGCCAGGGCAGCGCCGGCAGTCCCGCGATCCATGCCGCATTCCACGAAGACATCTTCGGAGCCCAGGCCCCGCAAGGCATGTCGGACTGAGCCTGCGTGATGGCCGATGACCACCGCCGTGCGCTGAATGCCGATCGAGCTCAGGTCGTCGCACAGCCGCCTGACATTGGGCACGTTGGCGATCGGCATGGCGCACTTGTTGCGTACCTCGGCGAACGGCCACATTCGGGTACCGGCCCCGGCGGCCAGAATGACTGCGGACGAGACCATGGACATAGCCCTCCCGGTGCGGCGAATGCCGACTCGCATTGACGCCCGCTCAACCAGGGGTCGGGCGGGCGTCGGCTCAATGGCGAATGAGCTCGGACGGACCGAGCTGGCGCAGCTTCTTGAGAGCCCGCAGCTCGATCTGACGCACGCGCTCGCGCGTTACATGCAGGCGGCTGCCTACTTCCTCGAGCGTTCGAGCATAGCCATCCTCAAGCCCAAAGCGCATCATGAGCACATCCCGTTCGCGAGGCGTAAGCCGATTCAAGACTTCCTCGATCTGCTCCCGACGGATGAGGTTCAGCGTTGCCTCCGACGGCGACGGCGCCGTATCCGACTGGATGAAGTCCGAAAGCTGGCTGTTGTCCTTTTCGCCGACAGGCGTTTCCAGCGAGAGCGGCTCCATGGCAATCCTCATGATCTCGTTCACGCGGTCAACTGTCACCTCGAGTTCTCTGGCAAGCTCCTCGACTGTGGGCTCGCGATGCAGCTGCTGCCGCAGGCGCCCCGACGCTTTGACCAGCTTATGGATGATCTCGGCCACGTACACGGGGATCCTGATCGTACGGCCCTGATTGATGATGGCCCGCGCGATGGCGCGACGTATCCACCACGTGGCGTACGTGCTGAACCGATAGCCCTTGTCCGGATCGAACTTCTCGACCGCGCGGATCAGGCCGATGTTCCCTTCCTGAATGAGGTCGGGGAGCGGGATGCCTCGGACGCTGTACTTCTTGGCGATGCTGACGACCAGTCGGAGATTGGCCTCGGTCAGCTGGTCCTTCGCGCGCTTGTCGCCGCGCTGGACCTGCCGAGCCAGGCGAACCTCTTCGGCGGCGGTAAGGAGCTGTGCGCCGCGAGTGCGACCAAGCCATAGCTGCACGTCTTCGTCGTGCCGCGGCTGTTCGGCGCGATACTCGTCCTCGACGGGCTCGTCCACGTCGGCATGCGGCGGCTCGATGCCCTCATCCTCGAGAACCTCGGCAAGGCCAAGGATGCTTTCGGCAGGCTCGTCCACGTAGTCAGGATCTGTATCCTCGTGAACCTCGCCATCCGCATCGTGATCGCTCATGCCGAATCCGCTGCTTTTCTCCCGCGGCCGCAAAGCGACCGTGGACCTTCTGTTCACTTCCGTACTCCCGGAGCCGCTCGGGCTCCCTCATCGCCCCCGTGAAATGGCGCGCCGAATGCCGTCGCGGGCGGGGCCATTATAAGGTTGCGAACGCCGTTTGTCAAGGACAGATTCCGTACGTTTCGGTCGCGATTCGACCGCCTAAGCCCTCAAATCCGACAGCGCTGAGGCGACTGCCTGAACCGTATAATCCACCTGCACCTGCGTGGTGTCGCGCCCGAGAGTCATGCGCACCGCGCCCCGGGCCCACTCGTCCTCAAGACCCATGGCCCGCAGCACGTGCGACGTCGTTACCGAACGCGACGAACACGCCGCACCGCCGGATGCGTACACGCCCGCGGCATCCAGACCAATCAGCACAGACTCTCCCTCGACGCAGCGGAAACACACATGCGCAAACCCCGGAAGCCGCTGCGCGCCCGACGCGGTGACCATAGAGTCGGATACCAGCGTCGAAATCCCCTCGACGAGGCGGTCGCGTAGCCGCTCTATGCGCGCTACGTCTTCGTTCCTGCGTCGGGCAGCAAGGTCGCACGCTGCACCAAATCCCACCACAGCAGGCACATTGACTGTGCCCGCCCGCATGCCCCGTTCGTGACTGCCGCCGTCCATCCAGCGCCTGAGAGCCGTGCCGCGTCGCACGTAGAGCGCGCCGATTCCCTTGGGACCG
>JBBIQU010000036.1:12494-32175 GCA_037442185.1 Chthonomonadales bacterium
CGACAGCGTAAGCATGTCAACCCCGAGCTCATCTACGTGGAGACGCAGGTACGGGGCGCCTTGCACGGCGTCCGCATGGACCGGCACGTTCCGCCTGCGGCACTCCTCTGCTATGGCGCGGACCGGCTGGATCGTGCCGACTTCGTTGTTGGCCAACATGACGGAGACCAACGCAGTTTGTGAAGTAATACGCAGAGCTACCTGTTCCGGTTCCACAAGACAATCGGGCGTGACCGGAATGCGCTCGACGTTCCAGCCGCTACGCGCCAGCGCCTCGGCGCTCTCGAGGACCGCCGCATGCTCCACGGCGCTGATCAGCACATGCGGCTTGTGCTCGAGCGGAACATGGCTGACTGCCTTGACCGCCCAGTTGTCGGCCTCGGTGCCGCCCGACGTAAAGTAGACCTCCTCGGGATCGGCGCCGATGAACGCAGCGACCCTGGCTCTCGCTTCCTCGACGGCATCAGTCGCCATGCGACCGCCCGAATGAATGGCCGACGCGTTGTAGGGCAATCGGTCCATGAAAGGCCGCATGGCCTCCAGCACCTCCGGGTCAACGGGCGTGGTGGCTGCGTGGTCAAGATAGACCGGCATGGTTACCATGGTTGGCTCTTGTTCGCGTCCGGCATCCCGCCGGCAGGGCGCTCCATTACCTATACGTAACGCATCCGCGCCCGGAGCCGTTCGAGTTGAACTTTGCAGAATGGGTTGGGAGAGGGGTATTCCGAGCCGAGGGCTTCAGGAAGGAGCCTCAGGGACTGACGTGGGTCCGCAGACACGTCGCAACCGGACAATGGTGGGAGGCCAGCTCTCCGCAATGCAGGCATACCTGACCGGCAACTATGCCACGCCCCATGACCGCAGCCTGCACAAACGCCTTGAGACCGCGCAGCAACGCCTCGCGGTCATTCGCGTCCATGCGATCGAGGACTTCCTCAAGGCGGCTGATGCGCTCGCGCTCCATGCGGTCGGCCAGCTCTCGCCCGCTGTCCGTCAACGACACCTGCACTTCACGCTTGTCGTTGGGATTGATCCGTCGCTTGGCCAGCCCCCGCTTCTCGAGCCGTTTCACCATGTTGGTCGCCGACGGATAGCTGATCGCCAGTCCGGCAGCGAGGTCGCCCATCATCACATCGCTGTGGTACCGCAGGAAACGAATCGCCTGGAGCTGCGCCAGACTCACCTGATGCTCGGAGATCTCGTCAATCAGATGGAGGCTCAGCGCCTTCAGCAGAATGTGGGAAAACAGGTCGGAGGCCCGCATTGCCTCCCGGATATCGTGAACGCCCATGCTCGGCGTGGTAGCCTCCCGCTCGATGGCCGGGTCAACCGACGCTCTGACGTGTCCGCAGACGCATCGTGACTGGCCGATGCTACCCGAACGCGCCCGATTCGTCAAGCCCTGCTAAACAACTATCGGCTACGCGGTTGGCCGTCGGGCTCGGCCCGTTCCATGTGGGCGTCGCGGTCTTGCGGTCCTTCGCCCTGGAGGGCCTTCAGTTCGGCGAGGGCTCGCGATGCGCGTGCGTGCTTTGGATCGGTCTTGACGGCGCGTTCAAGCATGATCCGGGCGTCGGAGATCCGGCCCGAAACCGTGTAGGCTCGTGCCAGATGGACCAGCACGTCAGGCTCGTTGGCAAGCGTATCGGCGGCTGACGTCAAGTTGACCAATGCCTGATCGAGCTGCCCGAGCTTGAGCTGAGCCCAGCCTAGTGTGTCGCGATAGATGGCGATCTCATTGGCGGTCCGCCCCTTCTCCGCTGCCATTTCGATCGCCGTCGTCGCCATCTGAACCGCCTGGAGCAGGCGCTCTGTGTTCTCCGGTCCGTCGGCGTACGCATAGGCCAGATTGTTGAGGACGGCCGGATCGTCGGGCAGCAGATGACGAGCGCTCTGATGGGCTTCGATGGCACGGTCGAAGTCCCCGAGCTGCTGTCTGGCGATTCCCAGCAGGCTGTACAGGCGGCCGTGTTGTTCTGCGGTTGCGCCCGGCGTACTGCGGAGCCCACGCTCGGCATACGACGCCGACAGATCGAAACGGCGCGCTTCCTGACACGCCGCAGCGACGAGCGCGAACGTATCGGCCGTTGTCCGCCTTCGGCTGAGGAGGGCATAGAACTCCTTGACGGCTCCGGCCTCGTTGCCGGCCTTGAGCTTCTCGACGGCGGCTTGCAGCTTCGGCGCATCCTGCGCCTGTCCGAAGGTTTCCACGACACCGCAACCCGTGCCGGCAATCGCCACGATGAGCGCGGCAAGATAGATGACCGCAAGACGAAAGCGCAGCATTACGTCCAAGCCTCCGGCAAGAAGCGCATGGCGAGCACTGCAACTCCGTTGTTGACGGCATGCACGATGATGGGCACCCAGAGCGACTGAGTCCGATCATACAGCCAGGCCAGCGCCACGCCCATAGGTAAGATCGCAACCACCAGCAGGGGCCCGCCGTGCACCAGAGCGAACGCAAAGGCGCTCAGAAGGGTGCCCCAGAACACGCCGAGACGTCGTTTGGCGCAGTTGTGGAGGAACGCACGGAAGAAGAACTCCTCGCCGACCGGCGCCGCTATGGCCGCGCCGACGAACAAGGTGCCGAGCTGAAGCCACGAAGTCCGGATGTCGGGGAACATGTCTTCGACGCTGAACGACTTTGACAGGCGCTCCAGCATAGCCCAGGTCTCGCTGGGCAGCGTCTTGGCGGCCAGAGCGGTGATCCCAACCTCGAGACCCGCCCCGAGCAGTATGAGTGCGATCCCTCCGACAACGCCGATCAACACCTGCCGTTTCGTTGGCATTCGGGTGAATCCAACGTCTCGAACACGGAGGCCATACCTGTAGTTCAGGTAGCCCACGGGCACCGCGACGAGCAGGATATTCTGCACCACAAGGCCGATCATGATGGCCCACAGCTGCCCTGGGCTGTTCTTGCCCATGATGTCAACGCCGCCGGCCGCCATCCCAACCATCGCTACCACCATGAGCCAGATGAGGACCGCCACAGCAACCTGGCCGCCGACCCACGGGTCCACCAGACTCCACTGTCGCGCGAATAGGGGCGGCCGTGTGCCCTCAGCGACCGCATCACGATGCCATAGCCAGACGATCACCAGGATCGCGTCCACAGCCAGGATCAGCGCTGCAACTACGGCAAGCGCAACGCCGACGATCAGAGCATCCTGGGGGTTCATCTCCGTCATGGCTGATCCTCTCCGCCGAGGAACCGCATCAGGTCCGGCTGCTCTTCGCCTTCCGTAAGCTGCAGGAAGATGTCTTCGAGGCTGCTGGACGCCGATGATGCGATTGCGCGCAGCTCATCCATCGTTCCGGATGCGATGAGCTTGCCCTTGTTGATGATACCGAATCGGTCGCACATGCGCTCGGCCACATCCAGAATATGCGTGGAAACGAATACCGCCGCGCCGTCGCTGCACAAGCGGCGCAATACGTCCTTCATCAGGCGTGCGCTGCGGGGATCGAGCCCGACGGTAGGCTCATCGAGAAACACGACCGACGGACGATGGATGAGCGCGCCGGCCAGGGCCATCTTCTGCCTCATGCCTCGCGAGAAGCCCTGAATCAGCTCGCCTCTCTTGTCGCCAAGCTCAAACAGCGTGAGAAGGGCATCAATACGCGCTGCTCGCCCTTCGAGGGGAACCGAGTACAGGTCCGCCATGAAAGACAGGAACTCTCGCCCCGTGAGCTTCTCATAGAGGAACGGATTGTCCGGGATGTAGCCGATCAGGCGCTTGGCCTCGAGAGGGTGCTTCGCAATGTCGAAGCCGCCGATCTCAGCGGAACCGCTCGTCGGGCGCAGCAGGCCGATCATCATCTTGATGGACGTGGTCTTGCCTGCGCCATTCGGGCCCAGGAATCCATACAGCTCGCCCGCGCGAATGCAGAGATCGAGATGGTCTACGGCGCGCAGGGAGCCGAAGTCCTTCGTGAGTCCGGAGCACTTGATCATCACCCGGCCTTCCGAGCCTTGCGGGACGGTCGGTTCCTCAGAGTTCATGCGGTCTATGCGCCTCCACCATACGCGGTATACCCGCAAGATCGTCATGGGCGGCGACCGCGGCGAAACCTGTTTCGGTAAGCACTCGCTCAACCGCGTCGGCCTGATGCAGCCCGACTTCCATGAGTAGCGTTCCGCCCGGTCGAAGGGTTCGCAGCGCCTGAAGCGCGAGCGGTCGTATCAACGTGAGGCCGTCGGAGCCGCCGTCAACCGCGAGCCTTGGCTCATGGTCACGAACCTCGGGCTCCAGAGACGCAATCTCGGCGGTCGCGATGTACGGCGGGTTCGCCGTGATCACATCCGCGCAGCTCGTTGCGAACGCCGTCAGCAAGTCTGCGGCAACGATGGCGCCGGTAGTTCCGCGCAGGTTGCCGGCAGCCACGCGCAAAGCCGGAAGACTCACGTCCGACGCGAAGACCCGGCAGATTGGACACTCGTGAGCGATGGCCGCAGCCACGCAGCCGCTGCCGGTACATACGTCAATGACCACCGCCGCCGACTTGTTCCTGACCAGAGCGAGCGCGCGTTCGACGAGCAGTTCGGTCTCCGGTCGAGGCACGAGCACGTCCGGCGTCACCTTCATGCGTCGCCCGTAGAACTGACGGTACCCGGAAAGATAGGCGATCGGCACGCGGGAAGCCCGGCGGTCAATCAGTTCCTCCCACGCTTCGATGACGCATGCATCCGCATAGGGAGGCCAGAGTGCGATGAGTTCGCCTCGTGACACGCCCATGACATGGGCAAGCAGGAGTTCCGCTTCGAAAAGCGGTCTCTCGCTCCCGGCAGCGTTCAGCCGGTCAGCGGCGTTCCGCATGAGGCTGTCCATCCGCTGCAGGCGGTCCGCCCGCGCTGTCTTTGATGTGCCTTCCTTCAACGTGACTCTCTTCCGCGCGACGTCCGCTGCGCCAAGTGATCGCCGGCGAGCTGCAGGCAGGATGCCTGGGCAACGCTCGATGTCGCCGACCGTGGCGTCAGGTCTCGTTCTTGAGCTTCTCGGCCTGGTCGGCTGCTATCAGCGCATCTATGAACGGCTGGATGTTTCCGTCGAGTACGCCCGGAACGTTGTGGATGGTCAGTCCGATCCGATGATCCGTCACGCGGCCGTCGGGGAAGTTGTAGGTTCTGATCTTCTCGGAACGATCTCCGCTGCCCACCTGCGAACGCCGCGCCTCCGTGCGCGCATCCAGCTGAGCCTGCAGCTCGCGCTCGTATAGCTTGGCGCGCAGCAGACGCAATGCCTTCTCCTTGTTCTGCAGTTGGCTCCGCTCATCCTCGCAGGTGACCAGGATGCCGGTCGGTTTGTGGAGCACTCGAATGGCCGTCGCGACCTTCTGAACGTTCTGTCCGCCCGCGGATGAGGAATGGTATACGTCCATCTCGATGTCCTTCGGGTTGATCTGGACGTCTACTTCTTCCGCCTCGGGCAGCACCGCCACCGTTGCGGTGGATGTGTGGATGCGCCCGCTGGACTCCGTGGCCGGCACCCGCTGAACCCGATGAACGCCGCTCTCGAACTTGAGCTGGCTGTAGGCGCCCGAGGCTTGGACCGACATCACGACATCGGAGTAGCCTCCGATACCGGTCTCCTGAGCGTTCAGGACCTCGAGCTTCCAGCCGCGCCGCTCGGCGTATCGGGAGTACATGCGGAACAGGTCGCCTGCAAAGAGGGCGGCTTCCTCGCCTCCGGCTGCCGGGCGTATCTCGATGATGACGTCCTTGTCGTCGTTGGGGTCTTTCGGCAGAAGCAGCACCCGCAGGCGAGCCTCGATCTCCTCCAGCTTGTCGCGGAGCTCGCCGATCTCCGCTTCGGCCAGTTGGCGCATGTCAGGGTCGGCGAGCAGCTCCTCGGCCTGGACCAACTCCTGTTCTGCGCTGACGTATTCGCGATAGGTTCCGACCACATCGGTCAAGTCGCGCCATGCCTTGCTGACCTGGACGTAACGCTCGCGATCCGCGATCACATCGGTATCGGCCATACTGCGCTCAAGCTCGTCGTACTGCGCTGCCAGATCTTCAAGCCGAGGTCGGGCTAGGTCAAGCGACAACGGGGGTACCTCTCAATCAGGGTTCATAGAAACGCGCGCTCAGTCTAACGCACGCGCGCGGACTGGAGCCTCTGGCCGCTAAGCCATGTTCGGTGCAGATGTGGGCGACTCGGCTTCTCGCTCCCGAGCAACCACGTTGTTCAGCGCGGCCAGCGCTATCTCGACCTGGTCCGGCGTGGGCTCGCGCGTAGTCAACGCCTGGCTCCATAGCCCGGGCGCAAGAAGCACGCGGAGCACGAAGGAACGCCTGCACCGGCCGGCCCAGCGGATCAGCTCGTAGGATGCGCCGGCAACGAGCGGCAGAAGGGCAAGGTGCAGGCCGATCCGGACGAACGGATTGTCGGGGCGCGGAAATAGCGAGTGGACAAGGATGGTCGCCAGAAGCACAACCACGATGAAACTGGTTCCGCATCGAGGATGGATTCGGCTGGCCCTCACCGCATTGTCAAGCGTGAGCTCGCTTCCCGACTCATATGTGTTGATGGCCTTGTGTTCTGCGCCGTGGTACTGGAACACGCGCCGAATGTTGTGCATTAACGAGATCAGCACGATATAGGTCACGAAGATCGTGATTCTGATCAGGCCGTCGAGGCCGTTCCGTCCAAACGAAGACGATACGCCCAGCGCCCCCTGCACAAACTGAGTGAGCACGGTCGGCAGTATCACGAACAGCCCGACGCCGATGGCCAGCGAAAGCACGAGGGTAGTCCCGATCGCCGCCTCGGTGAGCGCATCCTTGGCCGACTTCTTGCCGGAATCCCCATCAGCGGTCCGATTCTGCTCGGCCTCCGCCGCGGCCTGGACATTCGCGGCGTATGCCAACGCCTTCAGCCCCAGGGTCAGTGCATCCACGAGGGCGAGGGTACCGCGCAGGAAAGGCTTGTTCAGCCAGCCCAGTCGTCCGAGCAGCGAGGCGCCCACAGCCTCCTCAAGCATGGCAACCGAGCCGTCCGGCCGGCGGCAGGCGACAGCGTAGAACCGAGGGCTGCGCATCATCACGCCCTCGATTACGGCCTGGCCCCCGTAAGCCAGAAACTCGGACATACGCGTGTCCTTGTATCTCCCGAACTCGCGTCGAGCCTACTGGGTCATCTTGTACTTCTGCATGAACTTCTCAACGCGTCCTTCCGTGTCCACGATCTTCTGCTTGCCGGTGAAGAACGGGTGACAGTTCGAGCAGATCTCGACGCGTATGGTCGGCTTGGTCGAGCGCGTTACGAACGTGTTGCCGCATGCGCACGTGACCGTTGCCGCCACGTATTTGGGATGGATTCCTTGCTTCATCTCAGAGTCCGCCTCTCCAATCGGAACAGCGCCGGCTCCGCACGCCGAGCCGTGCCCATTCGCATCCTCGACATCTCAGACTACGTCGGGAGCAGGGAACAGTATACCCACTGCCGAGCCTCCGCCGGGTCGCGCGCCGTGCGCGCGGGTCCGTCCCGTCCCTTTGGTGTCAATACGCAGTCGGGAACGGTTCGTCTCATCGCACGGCGCCGGGCTCGCCGGACGCCCTTTCACCTTCGTTCAAGCGCTCGTGGGCTATAATGCGGCCATGGTTGCGTTCTACGTCCGGCTCGAGTGCGATCCCGGACTGGGCGGTCCGTTCACCGGCGAGGCGTCCATCGAGTTCGGAGAGGGTCCGGACTTCGGCAATCATGCCGGACCCCGGGCAGTGTCAGGGCTGCTCCCGCTGGGGGAGGCCAGGGCGCACAACGCCGGGCCGAGGGTACGCAGATGACTTCGGAGATCGAAGGCGTCATCACCCATGCACGGCCCCCAGCGCCTGGCCGACGTCTGCGCGTTGCCATGGTGTCGTCCCTCAAGGAGCGGTGCGGGATTGCCGACTACACCCGATATCTGGCGGATGAACTCGAGAAACGGGTCGAAGTCGCATGGCTTGTGGAGCCCGACGGCTTCGCTCCGGTCATGAACGAGGCAGACGTCGTCCACATTCAGCACCAGTACTTCCTGTTCGGCGGAGTAGCGCCGTGGAAGAGCACGTTCAGGAGATTCGTCGAGCAGGTTACGGCGCCGATCGTGATGACAGTCCACGAGTTCGTGACGCCGGAAGGGTCGGCCCCTCGCCGGCTGGCGCTCGCTGCCGCTAACAGGATGAACTTCCGTCAGGCGGCGATTCGCGCGTTCATCGTGCACACTTCACAGGATCGTGAACGGCTCACCGAGTGCGGCGTTCGCCCCGATCTAGTCCGACACATTCCCCATGGCGTGCCGCCGCGGCCTCCCATGCCGGACCGTTCAACCGCGAGAGCCGGGCTTGGGTTTACAGACGAGTTTGTCATCACTGTGTTCGGCTTCCTGGCGCGGCGCAAGGGTCACATGATCGCTTTGGACGCGTTGAGCAAGCTCCCGGCCAATGTGCGACTCATCTTCGCCGGCGGTCCGCATCCCGATGATCACACCGACTACGTTCGCGATCTCGAACGTCGCCTTGCCGATCCCGAACTCGCAAGCCGGGCACGCATTACCGGCTACCTTGAACCCGACGATGCCGCAGCGGTCATGGCAGCGACCGATCTCGTGCTTGCGCCGTTCGTCTCGGGGAGCGGCTCCGGATCGCTCGCATTTGCTTTCGCCTGCGGCAAACCGGCGCTTGCCTCCGCGATACCTGCCCATCAGGAGATATGCAGGGCTGAGCCCGGAGCGCTGGCGCTCTTTCCGGCAGGCGATGCCGATTCCCTCGCCGATTCGGTTGTTCAGGCGATGCGTAACTCGCGCAGCCTGACGCGAATGGCCGAGGGTTCGCTACGTTATGCGGCGCGCCACGGGTACGATACTGTCGCGGATGCGACCGTTGCGGTCTACCGCCAAGCTATCGGAGCTCAAGAAACGTGCGCATAGGGATTGATGGCCGAGCGCTCACGGGCCGCTTCACCGGCGACCGAACGTACTGGCTGAACCTGACCCGCGACCACATCGAGGCCACCGACGACGGCGACAACGAGTACGTCGTCTACACTCGCCTTCCCATGCCGCCAGATGCGCTCCCTGTGTCGGACCGAGTGACGGTGCGCACAATCCCGGCATCCAATGATCGAATCTGGACTCTGGCGACATTTCCGAAGGCGCTGCGACAGGACCGCATCCAGGTGGCCCACACGCAGTATTCCATTCCGTTGCGCGCGCCATGCCCTGTCGTGACAACGGTCCATGACATCTCGTTCCGACTGTATCCGGAGTGGTTCCCGCGCAAGCACCGGATACTGCTCAATCTCTCGGTTCCGGTCGCAATGCGGCGCGCAGCCCGTGTCATCACCGACTCCATGTCGTCACGTCGCGATATCCTGCGGGTCTACCGCCTCCCCATCGAGCATGTCGAGGCCATTCCCCTGGCCGCGGCCCCGGCATATCGCCCAGTCGAGAAAGACAAAGCGCGCGCCATTGTCGCCGAGCGACTGGGCGTTACCGATCCCTACATCGTCTCTGTCGGCGTCCTTCAGCCACGCAAGAACCTGCCCATGTTGATCGAGGCATTCGCTCGAGCCATTCAGAACTCGAAGCTGCCCCATCGTCTGGTTCTGGCGGGGAAGCGGGGTTGGGCTTACGACGAAATCGTGGTACAGGCCGCCCGACTGCGCGTGAACGAGCGTCTGACCATCACCGACTATGTTGAGGATGTCGACTTGCCGGCGATCTACTCGGCAGCCGACATGATGGCGTTTCCGTCGCTCTACGAGGGCTTTGGACTGCCGCCGTTGGAAGCCATGGCATGCGGTGCGCCAACCCTTGTGAGCGATGCGCCTGCCATGCCCGAAGTGGCCGGCAATGGGGCGATCGTCTTGCCTGTCATGGACGCAACTGCCTGGAGCGATGCGCTCGGGCTAGTCGCCGGGTCCCAGGAGGAGCAGGCACGTTGGAGCGCTGCCGGTCTCGCTCGCAGCCGAGCGTTCTCCTGGGCATCAACCGGTGCCCATACCAGACGTGTCTACGCCGAAGTGGCCGCAGCCGCGGCCGGGGCCTGACGCCCTCGAGCCACTACTCACGCAAGCCCGAGAGCCGAACGGCTCGGGCAGAGAGGCGTCAGATGGATCTCAGGAACGGCGGAACATCCAGGTCGTCTTCGCTTGCCGGCGGCTGAGGTCGCGGCGGAGCATCGGCAGGGGAGACGGGAAGGCCTTGCGGCGGACGCAACGCAGGCGGCACGTCCAGCATCCGTCCACGAACCGTACCCGTCGCGGGACCCGACTGACCCGTAAATCCGGCCGCGAGAACCGTAACGCGCAGTTTCCCCTCCATGTTGTTGTCCAAGACCCAGCCGACGATGATGTTCGCATCCCTCTGGTCACACACGCTCGTGACAAGTCCTGCAGCCTCGTTGGCCTCGGCGAGCGTGAGATCGGGACCGGAGGTAATGTTGACCAGCACCCGCGTTGCGCCGTCTATGGAAGTCTCAAGCAGGGGACTTGCGATGGCCTCGCGTGCGGCGGTCTCGGCCCGCTGGTCCCCACTGGCGGTACCGATGCCCATCAGCGCGCGGCCCGCGTTCTGCATCGTGGCGCGCACATCCGCGAAGTCCACATTGATCAGGCCCGGGATCGTTACGATGTCGCTGATGCCCTGCACGCCCTGACGGAGGACATCGTCGGCAACCTTGAAGGCGTCCACCAGCGTGATGCCTCGCGGCCCCACGCTGAGCAGGCGATCATTGGGAACCACGATAACCGTGTCCACCTTCCCTTTGAGCGCCTCGATGCCTTCCTCGGCAGTGCGCATGCGTCGCGGACCTTCGAAGTTGAACGGTTTCGTGACCACTGCCACGGTCAGGGCTCCGAGCATCTGCGCGGTCTCGGCGATTACCGGTGCGGCGCCAGTGCCGGTACCGCCCCCCATGCCGGCCGTGATGAAGACCATGTCGGCCCCCTCGAGTTCGGCGCGAATGTCGGTCTTGCTCTCCTCAGCCGCCGAACGCCCGATCTCCGGATTGCCTCCTGCGCCCAGCCCCCGGGTGAGGTTGCCTCCCAGCTGAAGCTTCCTTGCCGCCAACGAAACATCGAGCACCTGGGTGTCGGTGTTCATCGCGATGAAGGAAACGCCGCCAAGGCCGGCCTCGATCATCCTGTTCACGGCGTTCGTGCCGCCGCCCCCGCATCCGATCACCCGAATGTCGGCGCCGGAAACGGGCGCTCGCTGCGGCCTCGGTGGAGATGTCGCCATGGTGTCTATCGGACCTCTCTTCGATGGTGTGGCATGATCCTCATTATCTTCGTCTTATGAAGGCAGGCGTGTCCAGATCGTCTTCCGACGCATACTCGAGATCGTAATCGCCGGCTTCCGTGCGCCCTTGCACCTCACGCGCGACCGCCACAGGCACTGGCTGCCGAACGATAGCCGGCATCTCGAGGGCTCTTGACGCAGGCACCGTCGCCGGCCTCGCTGCCGCCTCGGCCTGTCGGCGCGCCGCCGCTCTGCCGCTTGCATCGAAACCGGTCGCAAGAAGCGTAACGCGGACGCGCTCTTCCATGTCGGGATCGAGCACCCAGCCGAATATGATGCGCGCCTCCTCGGCATCGCACAGGTTCCGGACATACGAGGCAGCTTCATTGGCTTCGTTGAGTGTGAGGTCGGGACCGGATGTGATGTTGATCAGGACGCGCATCGCCCCCTCGATGGAAGTCTCGAGCAAGGGACTGGCGACGGCTTGCTCGGCGGCATCCATTGCCCGGCGCTCACCTTCGGCCTCGCCGATCCCCATGAGCGCCGCTCCGGCGTCCTCCATCGTGGCCTTGACGTCGGCGAAGTCAACGTTGATGTTGCCGGGGACGGTGATGATGTCGGAGATGCCCTGAACGCCCTGACGCAGTACGTCGTCAGCGAGGCGGAATGCTTCGTCCAACGTTGCAGTCGGCGGCCCCACGTCCAGCAGCCGGTCGTTCGGAACGATGATTACCGTGTCCACCTTGGATCGAAGCTCGTCTATGCCCTGATCCGCCTGACGCGCCCGGCGTGGACCTTCGAACCTGAACGGCCTGGTCACAACGGCCACCGTCAAGGCACCGAGGTCGCGCGACACTTCCGCAACCACGGGCGCGCCTCCGGTGCCGGTGCCGCCACCCATGCCCGCAGTGATGAACACCATGTCGGCGCCCTGAAGGCAACGCTTGATCTCGCCGCGGGTCTCTTCAGCGGCGGACCTTCCGATCTCCGGATTGCCGCCTGCTCCGAGCCCCCTCGTAAGGTCATGCCCGAGGACCAGCTTGGTCGGTGACAGAGAAAGGTCCAGCGCCTGGCAGTCGGTGTTCATCGCAACAAACTCGACGCCTCTCACGCCGGCTTCGATCATCCTGTTGACCGCGTTAGCGCCGCCGCCGCCAACACCGACAACCTTTATGCTCGCTCCGACTGGTGGAACGCCCTGCAGCTGTCCCGTCCTGTTCACCATGCTCCACCCCGCTCCTGTGTGCCGTGGCTCTCTGCGGACGCCACGTCCTCGTTCTGCTCTCGCCCCGGACCTGCCCCCTAACGGGGTTTGAAGCGTCCGAACCACTTCGACATGTGCTTCAGTATGCTCGTCTGCTTGACCGGCCGCGCGTTCTCTTCAGCCCTGATTGCATATCGAATGAGCCCCACCGCTGTCGAGAACTCCGGGCCGGCTACCGCATCGGCAAGGCCGCCCACCCCGGTCGGGATCCCAAGGCGGACCGGAGCCTGAAGTATCTCCGTGGCACAGTCCGACATACCATGCAGCAACGAGCCGCCGCCTGTCAGAACGACGCCCGCCCTCATCTTCTCGGTGCAGTTTGCCCGCACGAGTTCCTTCTTCACCATCTGCAGCAACTCCTGCACCCGTGCCTCGATGATGGCGCACAGCGCGCGTCGTCTCAACGGGCGCGGCTCCGTCCTGCCGATCTGCGTCAGGCCAACGCTTTCGGTCTCCTCGACCTGTGCCGGCAGAGCGCTGCCGTAGTGGACTTTGACCCGTTCGGCCTCATCTGCCGTCACCCTGAATAGCTGAGCAATGTCGTTGGTGACATGGTTGCCGCCGACCGGCACCACCATAGAGTGCAGTATCTCGCCGTCCGCGACGACCGCAATATCGGTCGTTCCCCCGCCGATGTCCAGCACGCAGGCTCCGAGGTCCCGTTCTGCGGGCGTCAGTATGGCCAGCGACGTTGCCAGCGCCTCAAGCACGGTCTCGCGCAGACCGAGCCGAGCGCGGGCCACGCACTTCTCCACGTTCAGAAGGAATGTCTGAGAGCCGGTCACGATGTGCGTCTCGACTTCGAGGCGCGTCCCGCTCATGCCTACGGGCTCTCGGATGCCTTCCTGACCATCAACGCTGTAGGATCGCGGGATGGCATGGATGATATCGCGATCGGTGGGCACCACAATCGTTCGGGACTGCTCCAGCACGCGCTGCCTGTCGGCCTCGGTGATCTCCTTGTCGGGATGCGTGATGGCAGTTACGCCCCGGGCGTTGAGCGACTGGATGTGCTCGCCCGTAACGCTCACGTATACCGAAACGATGGGCTGGCCACACTGCTGCGACGCCTTCGCCACTGCATCCTCGACGGATCGTGTCGCCGCCTCGATGTCCACTACAACACCCCGGCGGATGCCGGTGGAGGGGCTGACCCCAACGCCCACCACAATCGGCTCGCCGGTGTCTCCGACTTCCGCCGCAACACAGCACACTTTGGTGGTTCCCAGGTCGAGGCCGGCGATCAGCTCATTCCTTGGCACAGCGCCCTCCTGGGCTCGTATTTGCGGCGCACGCCACACGCCGCCCCATGCCTGCGCGGCCGCATCAGGTTGCCTCCTTGCGCCGCGAGAGCGCCAGCTTGGTCAGGTAGTAGCGTCGAATGAGCGAGAGATTCAGGAACACGCGGCTGCCGAGCGCGACCACAGCGGCGAGGAACAGGTCAACGCCAATGCGGTCTCCGAGATAGGCAAGCCCTGCTGCGAGGAGCGTATTCAACACGAAGCCGCTAACGAAGATATCGTCTTGGAACCGGCCTTCGATGCCGGCGCGCACGCCGCCAAGCACAGTATCAACACCCGCGAGCGTCGCCAGGCTGAGATACGGTGCGTACACACCTGCCAGTTCGCCCGGTATGCGGAACCAGGTGAACGCGATCCAGCCCACAACCAGGCCGACAACAAGCCCTGCAACCGGAAGGAGCCCCGTCAAGTTCCCTCTCCGTCTTTCTGTTCGGCCTCGCTTGCCGGAACCGGCTTGGCCCAACGCACCTCAGTGCTGCCGGTATAAGCAGGGACCACGAGATCGGCTCGCTTTTCGAGTCTGAACATTGACGGATCGGTGATCCGCAGGTCGTCCAGATATCCTCCGGGCAGGTTCAGTCCGCCCGCCATCGTCCCGGGATCGCCGATTGCCACGATCTCGAACGGCGGCACCACAGGTACGCTGTTCACCATGATCGTGGGACCGACGCATCGAACCGCTGTGCGCGCAACGACCCGCTGCCCGTTAATGGCGATCGCCTCGGCGCCGGATGCAATCAACTCGTTCACCACCATCTGTAAGTCATAGTCATGTATCGTGAAGCGAGATGCATCGAAGGCACGATGGGACCGCGGCTTCCCGTCCTGAAGAGTCAGGACGATCCCGGGTCCCTGGACCTCAATGAGCCCGCTGAGCAGCTTGGCGTTCTGCAGTTCGTCGTTCAGCGCCTTGAGCTTGCCGCTTCCCTGAGCAAGAACGTTCTCAAGCTTAGTCTGCTTTTCCCGAAGGTCCGCGATCTCCTTTTCCCGTTGTTTCAACGTAGCCGATAGGCCCGGCGACGTACCCGACATGAACCCGACACGCCCGGCCCCGCCGGCGCGCCGAATCGTGCTGACCGTCTGGAGAGAACCGGCCAACAGCACCCCGAGCATAAAGCATAGCGCCGTCACCTGCCATACCCAGGGCTGATGACGGTGCGCAGACGTGAACAATGTACGAACCTCGATGCGCCCCTCGCGCCGTCGAAGCGCGGGCGCGACAACACCCGATCCCCCGTCCCGGCTCGGCCATACGCGCCGGCCCTATCCGGCGTCCAACTCGGCCTGAGCCGACCTTGGCGTAGCACGGCGCTTACATGCCGGAGACTGGGGACAACTCAGGTCAATCGCCTCTATTCGACCGCATAGCGACGGGTCTTTGCGGTAGATGCGGTCAATCAGCGCGATCTTGTAGGGCAGATCAGCCGGCCGACCCAGGCTGACGGCGACTTTGTCGCCGTTATTAAAGCATATGCCGTTGTTTTGGTCAACGGCGATTCGCTCCGGCTTCAGGCCCTCGGCATCCCGTCCAAGGACCATTGCGGCCAATCCTCCGACCGTCGCCTCGCAGGTGATCGCAGAGCCAAGCCGAACGGGCGCAGGATCGGTCATTGCCACCTCAAGCAGCTTGATCCCTTTGCGCGCCGGCCGGATCACCACGCCGTCCTCGTCAACCTCCCAGCGGCGTCCGCCACACGAAACAATCGCCAATGGTCGGCGAACCGTTACGTAAACTATGAGGTCGCCGGAGACCATTGTTTCAGCGCTGACGGATCGGACCCAAGGCAACCGTGCCAGGTTGTCCGTGTACGACGACCGGTCGAACCTGGCCAGCGAGAGACCGGGGGCCACCTGTGCGCGTCGCTTGGTGCAGCGGAGTTCCGGTCCCTCCAGAAGATCGGAGACGATCAGACGAACCTTGCGGACTGTGGTGAGCGGTGAAGCGTATGTTGCCACCGCCACGACGACAGCCGCGCACAGGCACAGCATCGGTATCGCCCAGATTGCGCCTCCCTTGTGTTCGGACACCTCAGGCGATGGTTGCGCGCCGAGCGTCTCCGCCAGTCGGCGGGCGTTTTGAGTGCGGGGCTTGTTCATGCTTTGGCGCCTCCAGTCACTTCAATCTCACTCACGTCTTGTTAGCCTTGCTACTCTTCGCGCACGGTGGCCCGCTTGAGGAACGCCTCTCCGGCTTCACGGATATCGCCTGCGCCAACCACCAGCAGCACGTCGCCGGGCATCGAGATACGCTCAACCACATCCGGTATGAGCTTCTTGTCCGCCTCAACGAGCACGGTCTTGTCGGGAGCCTCGCGCGCCAGCCTGTCCGCAAGCAGCGTCGGCGTGACGCCCGGTATTGGGTCTTCCCGTGCGGCGTAGATGCCGGCCACTATGACGCAATCGGCACCGGATAGGGCAACGGCAAACTCGTCGAGGAGATCGCGCGTTCGACTGTACAGGTGCGGCTGAAACACCACGATGAGCCGCCGCCCCGGGAATGCGCCACGCGCTGCGGCGATGGTGGCGGCAATCTCGGTCGGATGGTGCGCATAGTCGTCCACTACGGTCACGCCCGCGCGAGTTCCGAGGATCTCGAAGCGGCGCTCCACTCCGCCGAACCCGTTGAGCGCCGCCGCAGCGTCAACGAGGCGGGCTTGGCATGCCTTCGCTACGCCGATGGCAGCCAGAGCATTCAGAACGTTATGGACGCCGGGAACATGCATCTTGAGCGCCGCAGACGCCGCTGGCCGAATAGGTGAGCGGCCGTCGCTCATCTCGGGAACATCCAGCACCGTTGCGGTGACGCCCTCGGCCGTCTCCTCGATGCACTCAGCCCATACCGCGCGATCAGGGCCGGACCCGATGCCGTATCCAAGCACCCCGAGGCCGTGCGCCTCCGCCGTAGTCCGCAAGAGCGGTGCGCGAGGATCATCGGCCCACAGCACCAGCGTTCCGCCGGGGCGCATCCCCGCAATGAACGCGGTGAACCCGGCGACGACGCCGTCGAGATCGCCGTAGCAGTCAAGGTGATCCTTCTCGACGTTCGTGATCACCGCTATGTCGGGCCGAAGATCGAGGAACGACCGGAACGCCTCGCATGCCTCGGTAACGACCGGACCGTGTCCCGGACGCGTATTGCCGCCGAACGGCGCATAATCGCCTCCGATGAGAACGGTCGGGTCGAGTCCGAGATGCGTCAGGACGGAGCCTACCATGCAGGTGGTCGTTGTCTTGCCGTGCGTTCCGGCGATGGCGATGCGCGGCGGAGCGGCTTGGTCCATGAGCAGCCCGAGGTACCTCGACCGCGACATCGTAGGTATTGCGTCCGCCTTTGCAGCCGCGCGCTCCGGGTTCGTCTCGGGTATAGCCGCCGAGTAGACGACGAGCTCGGGCCTGGTCTCGCGGATGATATCCGCCGAATGGCCGATCGCGACATGCGCGCCGCGGCGTTCCAGACGGTCGGTAATCGGGCTTGCCGAGCGGTCGGACCCCGACACGATGTCGCCTCTTGCCAGGGCGACTTCGGCCAGCGCGCTGACGCCGACACCGCCGATGCCAATGAAGTGGACGCGCATCAGGCTGCTCCCTTCTGGCCGTCGCGCCCTTCGGCAGCGCATTGCAGCATCTCATCGGCTACGGCCCGAGCCGCCTCCGGTCGCGCCAGCCTGCCGGAGGCAGCCGCCATGGCAGAGAGCGCATCACGGTCCTTCCGAAGGCGCGCGACCTCCTCAAGCAGACGCTCGGACGATAGTGAGCTCTGCGGGATCAAGACGCCTGCGCCCGACTCGGCAACTGCGCGGGCGTTGGCGGTCTGATGATCGGCATACGCAAGAGGGTAGGGGACAAGCAGCGCGGGCAGCCCTGCCACGGCCACTTCCGCGAGCGTAGACGCGCCGCACCGGCATAGCGTCAAGTCGGCTGCCGCATAGGCCGCCGACAGATCGCGTGTGTCTAGATAGGCCACGGGTATGTATCGGCATTGAATGCCCTCGGGCGCACTGCCTTCGTTGCCGGGGCCGGTCTGATGGATGACGGCGACACCTGCGTCGAGACCCCTGAGCGCCCCAAGAACGGCATGGTTCAGCGCCATCGCGCCCTGGCTCCCGCCAAGGACGAGGAGACAGAACGCGTTTTCGGCTATGCCGAACTGCCGTCTGGCCTCGCCGCGGTCGGTGCGCGACACCAGCACGCTCCTCAACGGCAGGCCCGTTACCACCACGCGAGACCCGGCGAACTCCTGCGCGCTGCACTCGTATGTGACGCATACGGTCTGCACGCGCTTAGCGAGCCAACGGTTCGTTCGGCCCGCGACGGCGTTCTGTTCATGGATGACGGTCGGCACGCCGAGGCTTGACGCCGCAAGCGTTGCTGCCGCCGCGACATAGCCTCCTGTGCCGAGGACGACGCTGGGCTTGATCGCCCGCATTCGCGCGCGAGCCTGACGGTATCCCCTGTAGAGCGCGAAGAGGGAAACCAGCGTATCGGGCGACGCGACTTTGCGGATGCGGCGGGCCGGTACGCCCGTGAACGGCAGTCCGTGATGTGCTGCAATGTCGCGCTCGCGTCCGGTCGTCGCGCCGATATACTCAATCCGGATGCCTTCGATGTCGCGCTCCAGGGCCTCGGCAACCGCAAGCGCCGGGTAGATGTGCCCGCCGGTACCGCCTCCGGTGACGACAACGTTCATTGTGTGGCCATGCCTCGGGCTTGTGCTGTCGGCGCGGAACGTCTGGACGCTTCACTGCGGACCGCGGGGCGCGCAATGATGCCGATGGCGGCCAGCGACGTGAGCAGCGACGAGCCGCCGGCGCTGATGAACGGCATGGGCACCCCGGTCGAAGGAATGCTGTTGGTTACAACGGCGATGTTGATGAGCGTCTGCCAGAGAAGCAGGGCGCCGATCCCCGACGCTGCGAGGCTTGCGAACCTGTCGCCGCTCGCGCCTGCCACGCAATGGGCTTGCCAGAGCAGGATGCCCATGAGGCTCATCACAATCAGCGCGCCTCCGAGCCCGGTCTCCTCGATCACCGTCGCCATGATGTAGTCTGTGTCGGCCGCCGGGATGAAATGGCGCGCTTCGCCGCGCGCGAAGCCCTTGCCGCCGATTCCATTCTCGGAGATGGCAATGAGGCTCTCCATGATCTGATAGCCGCCCGTTTCGCGATGCGCGGCCGGGTTCAACCAGGCTCCTATCCGATGTCTTCGGTGGTCTGCCGTCATGGTCATCACCACACCCAGGACGGCGGCGACCGTCATGACCCATCCGAGATGTTTGGGTCGGGCGCCGGCTACGTAGAGGAGGTGCATGACCGCCAAGAACATGACGATGGCAGTTCCCAGGTCCGTCTCGGCAACTATCAGGGCGCACACTGCTGCGGTAGCGACGAGCGGCGCGACGAGGCCCTGAACCGTCCCGATGCCGGATTCTGGTTCGCTGGCAAGCGCTGCCACATAGAGGAGCAGAGCGAGTTTGGCGAACTCCGAGGGCTGTATCCTCATGACATGCAGATCGAGCCATCGGTTCGACCCGTTCACTCTGCAGCCAATGCCGGGGACCCAGACGAGGCACAGCGCCACGATGCACGCCAGCAGGACGTACAGCGACAATGACCTCAAGCGGTCGAACGTCACCCGCGACAGGCCGAACATGGCCGCGACGCCGATGGACGCGATTACGATGTGCTTGGCGATCGCCATCTCGATTGCGTCCCCGCCGCGCACCATTGCCGGATAGGCCGCGAGGTTGGAGTAAACGATTCCGATCGCGACCAGGGAACCAACCGGGAACGCCATCGCCTGCACCGAGACCGGAGCGCCGTAACGCGTCATCTGTCCTGCCCTTCTTCCTTCACCCTTCAGCCTTCGCCCTTCAGCCTTCAGCCTTCGCAATTCA
>JBBIQU010000037.1:0-14658 GCA_037442185.1 Chthonomonadales bacterium
GTGGCAGTGCTTGGCATGGCGTATGCCGCCGTGGGCCGACTGAGCGTCGCACTGGCAGCGGGTCTGCTGTTCGCGATTCATCCGGCCCATGTGGGCGCCGTGGCCTGGATCGGCGGCAGAACCGACGCGCTTGGCGCGCTGTGGACAACGCTCTTCGCGTGGAGTCTGATCGGGGCCGTTCGTAGCAGAGGCGATCGCAGGGCTTTGCTCCTTGCCGGGTCCGTGTTCGCGTATGCGCTGGCGGTGTTCACCAAGGAACAGACGCTGGCGTTATTGCCGCTGGTACCGCTGGCGTTTGCATGTTTCGGAGCCGGCACAGCTTCCGGGTCGCCGCATGGTGCGGTTTCGAAGCAGGGGACGAACGGAGTCACGACCGGATGCCGGGCGGGCGGGGTGGAGCTTCCGGGAACGGGATGGTTCGCGCTGGGGCCGTACGTCGTTGTGACGGTTCTGTACTTGGCGATGGGAGTGTTTCTGGGAATGCCGAAGCCGCCCGGGCTCTGGGTGCCGCTGTCCGAGCATATCGCGCGGGCGGCCGAAACCGTGGCAGGCTACGGTGCGCTGCTCCTGATGCCGACCCAGAGGCTCATGCACCTCTTCAGCCTTGATGCCATCACGGCTCTCAGGCCATGGCCTGTGCTGGCGGGTTCAACTGCCGTACTCGGGCTGCCGTTCATCCTGGCGCGGCTCTGGCGCTCCGATCGGGTCACGCTGTGGTTTGTCGCCCTCATCGCGCTTGCGTTGGCGCCCGTGTCGGGCGTGATGCCCCTGCCGTTCATCTTGTTTGCTCCATACCGCGTCTCGGTAGCCGTGATCGGGCTGAGCGTGCCGCTAGCCCAATGGGCCCTATCACTGCGCAGACCGGTCCTGGGTATGGCGTTCCTGCCGGCGGTCGCCACGCTTTGTGCTCTTGCGGCGTGGTATACGGCCCAGACCATCCGCGGCGTCGCCACGTGGGAATCGGAGCGCACGCTATTCACCGTCATGGTAGCGCATGATCCCGGCGCGGTCGTCGGCCATTACATGCTTGCTCGGATGGCAGTGGACGAGGGGCGCGATGCCGACGCCGTTCGGCACTTGGAGCACATCCTGGATCGGCTCTACGGTGTCGGTACCGATCAGCATCGTAGCGCAGGCGTCCCGCCTGCATCAGAACGCGGTGGCTGGAAGTGGCGATCTCCAGCCGGCGCAGTCGAGGGACTGCGTGAAGACTGGCGTGTGCGCGCTCGCGTCATGCAGAACCGTGGAGGAGTCGGCGACGCCGAAGACTACTTGACGACGTTGTTCATCCACCTTGGATACTCGAGGATCGGCGTCGGCACGAGCCGTGGCGCGGGCACCTCTTCTGCCGCCTACTCCGAGGCGGCTGCGGCATTCGAGACGGCCCTTCGTTGGCGGCCCGGCGACGCTGACGCCAACCTGGGCCTGGGATGGGTACGCCTCGAGAGCGGCCTGCTTGCTGACGCCGAACGGCACCTGAGGGCGGCGCTGGCGGCCGACCCGGATCGAGCTGACGCCATGCGGCTGCTGGCGCTTACGCTGGAGCGTCAGGGCAAGCACGCCGAGGCGCGCGAATACTGGCGAATGTGGCAGAATGCGGTGGAACGGGCGTCCACCGTGCAGATGGGCCTCCAGACCAATCGTTGACCAGGAGCGCAATGTGAAAACGATCACACCGACCGATGGGATGGTAATACGCGAGAGCTGTCGCCTCGCCGAGGGGACCCACATCCTGCCCCATGGCATCACCATCGGCGCACCGGAGATAACGGTGGACGGTGCGGGAGCGCACATCGTGGGTGTCGGGAGACAGGGCAGCGGCGTCAGACTCGAGGGGATGGGCGGTGTTGCAGTGCGCCGGCTCCACCTGATGGGCTTCGAGCACGGCATTCACGCGAGCGATGCCGCGAACCTGACGATCGAGGATTGCGAGATCACCGCGACGGCCGAAGTCCCCGCCAATACGATCTTCCTTGACATCTGGCGAGGCCCGGACAATCCGTATGGCGGCGCAATACTGCTTGATCGCGTGCAAGACTCTCGTGTGGCAGGCTGCTCGCTTCAGCACCAGCAGAACGGGTTGCTGACATACCGCTGTCGCCGTCTCTCTGTGGCCAACAACAATGCTTCGTACAACAGCGGCTTCGGCTTTCACCTTTGGGACACATGCGACAGCCTCTTCGAAGCCAACTGTGCCGATTACTGTTGCCGTTTCGAGCCGCGTGAGGGAGGCAGACACTTCGGGCACATGGGCGCCGATGCAGCCGGGTTCCTCGCCGTACTCGGTTCGTCGCGGAACACATTCCGGCGCAACGCCGCGCGCTTGGGTGGCGACGGGTTCTTCCTCGCCGGCTTGAGCCCGGATGGTGTTCCGTGCGGTTGCGACGACAACCTCTTCGAAGAGAACGACGGTTCCCTGAGCCCGAACATCGCTTTTGAGGCCACGTTCTGCAGGGGCAACGTGTTCAGGAACAACTATGCCGACCGCAGCAACTACGGATTCTGGCTCGGATACTCGTGGGACGCGACCCTATCGGGCAACCGCATGGTGATGAACCGCCAGGCGGGCATAGCTGTCGAGAACGGTTGCGGGTTCATCGTTGAAGGCAACACGATGCAAGGCAACGGGCATGGCGTGTTGGTCTGGACGGGCCACCTGAGGCGGTTCGCGGAACTGTATCCGGCGAATCTGACGAGCCACTCATGGCGGATCGAGGGCAACACCATCACACGCAACGGCAAGGGCATCCGCATCGCGGCCGACCAGGATCACGGCATCCGGCCTGCGCGGTACGCTTCAGGCGACGAGCCGTCCGACGCATCTGTGACGCGCCCACGAGACCACACGATCACCGACAACGACATACAGGACAACCGCGTTGGCATCGAGCTGACCCGCTGCGATCGGGTCATGATTGAACGCAACGTCCTGAACCGAAACGTGGAAGCCGGCATTCGCGAAGAGGACTGCACTGAGATCGTCCGGCGCAACAATCTCGGCGCGGCCGGAGGGTACCTGTGAGGCGGGGGGCTCGCGAATGGGACTGATGGGACTGATGGGACGAATGGAACGAATGGAACTGATGAGACAAGTGCCTCTTGCCCCTTGCCTCTTGCCTCTCGCCTCATGCCTCTCGCCTCTTGCCTATTGCCCATTCAGCTCGGTGTGGGGAACAGGCGGCGCAGTTCGTCGGGAGTTGGCTGGTCGCCATAGTCGCTGATCTGAAACGCTTCGCCGAGCTCGCTTCCGGCCGGCATCAGCGCTGACCATTTCGAGGCTATGCGCCGCGCTCGCTCGCGATAGAGCGCATCTATGCGGGCCACTTGTTCGGCGCGGTCCTCAGGGAACCCGGCGAACGCATCGTGGGAGCCTGCGTTGTAGGGGATCCACTCCATGAACTGCGACACGTGTTCGCGGACCGCCTTGACCTTTTGCGCGATTGTTGCGTCTATACCGATAGCGATGTCCGGTTGGAACGGGCCGGTTTCAGTGAAGTCGTCCTGCCAGTAGGCGACATAGGGCAGACGACGCAGGTGCGGAGTGTCCGGGCAGGCAAGCGGCACTGTGAGCATGTAGAGCGCATCAAGCACGATCTGGGCGGTGTAGCGATGGTCGCGATGGTAGTCGCAAGGGCGATTGGTAATGATGAGGTCCGGGCCATGTCCGATCGGTCCGAAGCCTCTGATCGCGCGGATCATTGCGTTCGTCGTCTCGTTGGTGACGCACACTTCGCCATCGTGGAGCCCGAGGCAACGGTACTCGCATCCGATGACGGCGGCCGCGGCCATCGCTTCGCCATGGCGACGCCGGGCCAGCGCCGAAGGGTCTCGAACATACTCATCGGCGTAGTGCCCCTTGTCGCCGTTCGTGACCGACAGGAAACGTACAGTGTCACCGCGGCGGGCGAAGAGCGCGGCAGTTCCGCCCATGGCGCTTTCACAGTCGTCGGGGTGCGCCCCAACACACAGAATATGCATTGCCCAAGCCTCCTCGTTGCGCGCAGCGACAGCCGGCGGCCCCTTCGCTCCGTGCTATACTCCGACCATGATTGTACTCATGCATTCGGGCGCAACGGAAGCTGAGATTGAAACCGTGAGTAGCCTGATCGCCGATCACGGCCTGAGGCCGCTTGAGCTTCCCGGCGGTGACCATACCGCCATTGGGATCGCCAGCGCCATTTCGCCGGATCAGCGGGAGAGCCTGGCCGATCTGCTTCGCGCGCTGCCTGGCGTCTCCAACGTTGTACACGTCAGCCGCCCATACAAACTCGCCTCGCGCGAGTTCCATGCGGCGTCCACCCATGTGCGGATCGGCGATATCGTCATCGGCGGCGACAGCCTGACGGTCATGGCCGGTCCGTGCGCCATTGAGAGCCACGACCGGCTTCTCGCGGCCGCGCAAGCCGTCAAGGCCTCGGGCGCGCGGATGCTCCGGGGCGGAGCGTTCAAGCCTCGCACCTCGCCATACTCCTTTCAAGGGCTCCAGAAGGAGGGGCTGAGACTGCTCCGCGACGTTGGGCGCGAGACCGGATTGGCAACCGTCACGGAGGTCATTGACCCGCATGACGTTGACCTGGTCGCTTCGCATGTGGACATGCTCCAGATCGGCGCGAGGAACATGCAGAACTACGCGCTTCTCGTGGCGGCAGGGCGCAGCGATAAACCGGTACTGCTCAAGCGGGGTCCGAGCGCGACCATTGACGAGTTCCTGTTCGCTGCGGAATACCTCCTGCACGAGGGGAATGACCAGGTTGTGCTATGCGAGCGCGGCGTACTTCCCCTCGACCGGACTTACACGAGGAACACGCTCGATGTCGCGGCGGTGCCCGTGTTGAAGGAGATATCGCACTTGCCGGTGATCGTGGATCCCAGCCACGCAACCGGCCATGCGCGATATGTGCCTGCGGCGGCGCTTGCGGCCGTGGCGGCCGGCGCCGACGGCCTCATCGTAGAAGTGCACCCGGACCCAAGGCACGCACTCTCGGATGGACAACAGTCGCTGACGCCAAGTGCATTCGACGCACTGATGGAAGCCGTAGCACGGGTCGGCAAGGCGGTTGGTCGCGTTGCCGAGTGGGACCAGATCGGCTAAGGTTGTCCCTCGTTCGTATCGGAAGGCATGCGGCTCAGGGCGGCGGCTTCTTCCGGCCGATCAATGTCGGTTGCCAGCGCGGCATCATCGCTGACAATGGCCCGCGCGCGGGCGTGGATCAGCCTCGATACGGCGCGCTCGAGACTTGCGACCGAGACGAACCCGTACCCGGTTGCCATTGACGCCGCAACGCCCAGTGTGGCACCCAGACCCAGCATCATGGCCAGTTGAAGCGGGCTCTTGCGATTCGCATGGGCCGCCTCGATGTGCGGCCTGACCGAGAGGAGCGCGCTCGGTCTGACGAGCACCATGTTCCCGCCGGTGAATCTGCCCTCGCGTGTTGCCAACGATGTTCGGCGCAGCCCCGGATACGCTTTCTCGCAGACATCCGCCGGGACAATGGGGTAGACGAGATCCGCTTCGATGGACATGGCGGATGCGAGGAAGCGATCCACCACGGCAGCGGTGACGAAGGGCATGTCGGCGGTGCAAATGTAGGCCCGGTCGGCGTTCGCGCATGCTGAGATGCCCGCGAACAGGTTCTCAACAAACCCTCCCTGATCGCGTATCCGCTCGACGCCTGCCGGGGCATCGAGATCGGTGACGACGCGCACCTCGCCGATGTAAGCCGATTCGCTCAGGGCGCGGACCGAGATATCGAGCATCGTAGAGGTGTCGCCGTCGCCGCTGTTTGGATCGGGCACGCGCAGCAGCGCTCGGTGGGGTAGTCCTGTCTGAGCGATGAATGCCTCGCTCGCCTTGCCTCCGGCCATAAGTACCGCAGGCAGCCGGGCCACTCTGGCGGTCAATCCAGTAGCTCCAGATCGGCCGGCGATGCCGCTCCGGTGGTGGCGGCGACTGTGACGTACGTGTCGGGTCCGGCCAGCGCGCTCGCCATGCGCCGAGCGTGCGAGTGCGACTCCGTCACCGCGAATACAGCCGATCCGCTGCCGCATAGCCGCACAGAGATCGCCCCTGCCGAGCGCATTCTTTCCATCAGTGCGGCGACGGCCGGCACGGACCGCGGGACCACGCACTCGAAATGGTTGCCCAGCGCTCGGATGAGCGCGCCATAGTCGCCGTCGGCCAGCGCCCTGAGCACGTCGGGGGTGTTGGCCGGACGCGGGTCGGGACACCGGTCGAGAGCGCTGTACGCCCAGCCGGTGGATACCCCTTCGGACGGTTTGGCTATGACGAGATGCATGGGCGGAGCCGCCGGCACGGGCTCAACGCGGTCCCCTATGCCCTCGACGAGAGCGGTGCCTCCCGTCAGGAAGAACGGAACGTCGGAGCCGACCGAAATGGCCAAGCCCGCGAGTTCGCCCGCCGTTGGTCGCCGGTTCACCAGCAGGGAAACGGCCCGGAGCGCTGCGGCAGCATCGGAACTGCCGCCTCCCAATCCGGCCTCGACCGGTATTCGCTTGGTGATGCTGATGGCGACGCCGTAGGGTGGGTGTCCAGCCTGAGTCAGAACGGCTTCCGCTGCCCGATACGCGGTGTTGCGACCGTCTGTCGGGATTTCCGGGAACGCCGGTTCGGTCAGTTCCCATGCGCATGACAGTTTTACGCCGGGCTCAGGCGTGATCCTGGCCTCAACCGTGTCGGCGAGGCTGATGGTTTGCATTACCGTCCGCAGGGCATGGTAGCCGGTGCCGTCTCGGGGGCCGACATCGAGAGAGAGATTGACCTTCGCGCAGGCGTTCACCCGAATGCGCTCCGGGCGGCCGCGCATCGCTTGCGGAGGGGGCATGTGGCAATCCGAAAGGCCGGAGGGAACCTGCTTTGTCCCTCCGGCCTGACGGGCTGAACTAGACGATCTCGACCGTCGCGCCCTGCTCTTCGAGCTTGGCTTTGATGGCCTCGGCCTCTTCTCTGGGAACGCCCTGCTTGACCGGCTGAGGCGCGCCTTCGACCAGGTCCTTGGCCTCCTTGAGACCGAGCGATACGACCTCTCGGACCGCCTTGATCACGTTGATCTTCTTGTCGCCTGCGGCCTTGATAATGACGTCGAACGACGTCTTCTCTTCCTCTACGGGAGCGGCCTCCGCTGCGGCGGGAGCTGGACCTGCGGCTGCCACGGCGACCGGCGCGGCCGAGACGCCCCACTTGTCCTGAATCGCCTTCGTGAGCTCCACGAGCTCGAGCACGCTCAGCTCTTCCAGCTTCGCGATAATGCCTTCGATGTCTGCCATTTGATTGTCCTTTCGCTATTGGGCCTGAGCCTGTCTCTGATCGGCCAGGGCTTGCAACGTGCGCGCAAACTCGCTCAAAACGCCATTGAGCGTGCCCGCGAAGTTCGTAAGCGGCGCCTGCAGTGTGCCCAGAACCTGTCCCTGAAGCACCTGCTTCGACGGGGCCTTGGAGAGTGCAACCACTCCTTCCTGATCGAACACCCGACCGTCAACGTAGCCGCCCTTGACAGCGACGTCCGGCTTTCTCAGATCCTTGAGGAACGCCAGAAGCGCCTTGGATGTCGCTACGGGATCGTCGAGAGCGATCGCAACGGCAGTGGGTCCCGATAGAAGCGCTGTGAGCTCCTCCGGCGCGCTATCGCCAAGCGCTCGGCGAAGCAACGTGTTCTTGACGACGTGGTACTCGCCGCCGATGGGGCGCAGAGCGCGGCGCAGATTGGTGATCTCGCTCACCGTCAGCCCGCGATAGTTGGTGAAAATGACGCCGGATGCCTTCTCAAGGGCAGCCTGCATCTCGGCGACCGTCTCGACCTTATCGGCGCGCGGGCCTGCTTTTCGCATGTTCCGTCTCACCTCCTCGATGGAAGCGGTCAGCCCGCTGTCCATTGGCATTGACTCGCTTGGATCCGACATGCCGAGACGATGAAGACGGGGAAAGGCGCACGTTCGGGCCCATACCAGGGCCTTCGGGGGCGGACCTCCCTCGGCGGGACGCGGCTCCGAGCCGGCGATTAAGCCTTGCGGCTCCCACTGTCTTCGGCAGGCGGTTCCTTAGCGGAACATCAGACGCATTGTACCCGCTTGCCGCGTCGGAATGCTACGGGACCGGAAATCGCACCTGCGCCACGATGCCGTTGTCGTTCGCCATGCGGAAGGCGCCTTCGAGACCGGACCGAACAAGGTTGTCCACGATCTTGAGTCCAAGCCGACCGGTCTTGGTCGGATCGAAACCTTCGGGGAGAGGGTGACCGTCGTTGGCAACGGTAACGATGATCTCATTGCCAGTCACCTCGGTTGTGATGGATATGCGGCCCGACGAGGAGTCGCGGAATCCATGTTCGACGGCATTCTGAACCAGCTCGTTCAGCACCAGCGCAAACGTGGTAGCGTGACTGAGGGGAAGTCGGACTTCGGGCCCTGACACATCGGTGACGATGGATTTTCCCGGCTCGACGACGCTCTGCTTCGTGGCGGTCAGAATCTGCTCGGCGAGCCTTCCGATGCTAACGCTGTCGAGATCATGGCGCAGGAGCAGCTCGTGAACTGCGGCGATGGCCTGGATGCGGCTGAGCGTGTCGTTCATCGCTTCTTCGACCGTTGCGTATGCGCTGTACCTCATCTGAAGCCGGACCAAGCTCGCGATCTGCTGCAGGTTGTTCTTAACGCGATGGTGCATCTCCTGAATTACCGCGGATTTCAGCATCAAGCGAGCGGTCTGTATGGCAAGCGCAGCCTGAGCTCCCAGAGCCTGAAGGATGGCCAGCTCTTCGCGCGAGAACTCGTGGACCCTCTCGGTGTAGCAGTTCAGTACGCCGAGGACCTCGCCCTTGATCATCAAGGGAACCGATGCCAGACTCGTCAGACCGGCACGTTCGGCGATGTCGGGGAAGCGGGTATGGGGGTGCTTCTTCACATCGGCGACCGTCATGACGCGGCCATCGCGTGCAGCCCGACCGGCAATGCTCTCGCCCAGCTTGACCGGTGGCTTGGAGGTGTACTCGGGAATGGGCGCTCGACCGTCAGCCCCGCACGTGGCCTTGATGACGAGCTCCTGCGTCTGATGGTCCACGAGCATAACGGTGCAGATTTTGTAGGACATGGCCCGCGCGGTCATTTCGACGAACTTGAACAGCATGTCGTCGAGGTACACGTTGGACATGATGGCCTGGCTGACCTCGGACAGGTGCTGAAGCTGCACGGCAGTCCGTTCTAGATCGCGCGTGCGCCGGGCTTTCTCGATGGCCCCGGCGACCTGGCCGGCGATCCCTGACAGCAGGCGCATTTGAACCTTCGTGTACTCCCGTGGTTCGCGAGTGCGGACGTTTACCACCCCGAGGACACGATTGCGGGACAGCAGAGGCACCGACAGGATGCTTTCGTATTGCTCCTCGTGGATCTCCGGGAAGTACTTGAACCGATGGTCGGCGAAGGCGTTGCGGGACACGGCCACCGGCTTGCGCTCTCTCGCTGCCCAGCCGGTGATCCCTTCGCCGACCTTGAGACGGATGCGCCCGATCATGCTCCTGCCCGTGTCGTCGGCGGCTCTCAACACGAGTTCGTTCGTCTTCGGGTCGAGAAGGTAGACCAGGCAAGAATCGGTGTCTGTGACGCTGATGGCAACGTCCACCGTGACCTTGAGCATGTCCTCGAGGTCGAAGACCGCCCCGACCGCCTCCCCGACGCGCCGAAGCGCATCGGCCTCGAGACGGCGCTCGTCAAGTTCCCTGCGCAGCGCGCCGATCGCCTGCTCGGCCTCGCGCAAGGCCTCGTCGCGCAGTTCTATCTCGCGGCGCAGGGCCTCGGGATCATTGGCCAAAGCAGGGTCCGGCGGCGGAACCGTCGGGCCGTGCGAGCGGTTGCGAAACAGGTTGCGGAACTTCGCATGCAGTTTCCCGCTTCTTGACAGCGGCGACATACCCCCTCCGTAGCGCAGGCGTCCCGCCTGCACCATCCCACCGCAGACCCGACGATGAATCCGTCGGGCTGGCAACACAAATCCCGCTCGCGCGGGATGGGATAGGCCCACGCGGGCGCTTCACCGACCGTGTGGCCCGCGTTGACGCGCGTTGGACCTAGACGTTGTGGGCCAGGATGATGGCCTCGGCGATGTCGCGCATGCTTTTCCGCGTGTTCATGCTCTGGATCTGAATGCGCCGGAACGCCTCCTGCTCCTTGAGGCCGTATTGATCCATCAGGATGCCCTTGGCGCGATCCACCGACTTGCGCGTTTCGAGCTTGTCGTCCAAATCGCGGGCCTCACGCTCCAAGGCGAGGTACTCCTGCCAGCGACTGAGAGCGATTTCGATGGCCGGAACGATATCCGACTGCTTGAACGGCTTGACGAGGTAGTTGTAGACGCCGGCGTCCTTGGCCCGATCTATCAGGTCGGCCTCGTAGTACGCTGTCAGCAAGAGCACCGGGGCGATCTGGTCGGCATGGATCGCCCTTGCGACGTCTATGCCGTCCATGGCAGGCATCTTGATGTCGAGAATCACTACATCGGGCTTCAGGGTTCGCACGGCTTCGAGCGCCTTCTGGCCGTCACCGGCCTCGGCAACGACGGCGTATCCAAGCTCCTCGAGCGTGTTGCGTAAGTCAATGCGGATGAGCGGCTCGTCGTCGGCGATGACTATGCGCAGTTGTCTTCTCTCGTTCGATGTGTCTGTCACTTGTCTTATCTCCAAGATGGGCGCAAAGGGTGCATGGCAACGCGACTGGGAAGGTACGCTACTCGGGTGCGCTTCATACGGGGTCGAAGAGGAATGCCCGCAGCCCGCGCGCGAGCGGCGCGTCCTGTCGGAGCGTGAAGCGCTGGATCATGGACGTCGACTCCATTGTCGGCGTCGCCATTGGCTTTGCGCGGCTGCTTGACCGCAGTATGACACCATTGTACAATACGGCGCGCCGGCAAGTCAAAGCGTGCGGCAGCGCTCAGCGCACCGGCTCGCCGGAATCGGCGCTGTGCAAGCCATAGGAAACATCGGACACACCATGGGTTCGGACACCATCGGCACAGAAGCGCATCGAGACGAGGCCCCTGTAGACCGCGCGCCGTGGGGGGCGATTTGGCCCGTAGCGGCGTATCTGATCTACTGGCAGGTCGCGCCTCGAATCCGTGACGACCGGATCGGCACGGTGATTCTGAGCACGCTGGTCTCGTTGACATTGGTGATTGTGGCTACGGGCACGCTCGGCCGCACGATCCGATCCGTTCGCGGCGCTCTTGTCCTCACGTTGGTCGCCGCGGCGGTGATCGTGCCGATCCGCCTGATGGCGGCCTTCGGGCATATGCTGCCGCCGTGGAGGTGGATTCTGGCCGCGCCGGGCGTGGCGGACCTCGGATTCATCGCTCTCGGCGCAGGTTGCGGCATCCTTCTGTCGCGCATGGTGCGCGGCGCCAACATGGTGCCTCCTGTGGCGGCAGTGCTGGCGCTCGTAGATATCTGGACCGTGACCATGGGCGGACCGGTGCATCAGATCATGACCAGCGACAATCCCGGAGCCCAGAAGGTGGCTGAGGCTATGACGGTGCGGCTTCCGGCTCCCACCTCGGGGGCGGCCCCAATCGCCGTCGTAGGTTTCGCCGATTTCCTCTTCATCGCGTTCTTCACGTCGGCCATGTGTCGCTTCGCAGGGGATCGCGAAGGCTATCGCCGGACGGTATGGCCGTTGGCGATCGTCCTGAGCCTCTACATGCTGGTCGTCCTTGTGACCGGGCTTCGGCTGCCGGCGCTGGTTCCGATGGCGGTGGTCGTGATCATTGCCCACTGGCGGCGTTTCCATTACGCTCGCAGCGAAGCGTTCGCGCTTCTGTACGCCGGGCTGGTGGTCGCCGCCATCATTGCGGGCGCCGTTCTCATGGGCGCGCTCAGGACATAGCGGAGGCGTCTCGTCTGGGTTGTCGGGACAGCGTGAGCCGAACGAGCGACGGGCTCGGAGCGACACGCCTACCTTGGAAGCTGGATGATCGGGCTCTCGTCATCGAGTTCGTCATCGTCCGGATCCGAGCCGTCGTGGGATGACAGACGACGAGTTGTCTCGCGCAACAACATGAACGCAGTGATCTCCGCTATGCGCCACCCTGCGGGTTCGCCGGCACGTCTGCCCTGGGCAGCGTGCCACAGGATGGAGCGCGCCGAGGCCGCGTCGCCGTTCAGATAGTGCAGCAATGCATGATCCTCGAGCCGACGGAGCGCCTGTTCGTAGACCGGCGCAGGCATCATGCGGTTGGCGGCAGAACGGAACAGGCGCGAGAGCTCATCGCGGAGCTGTTGGTCGGTTAGCACCAGCGAACTCGTGAGGCGCTCGATCGCGGACATGACAAAGGGTTCCGATCCCTCGGCCTCGAACGTGTTCAAGATCGTGTAGGCTTCGCGGACAATGACCTTGCCGTCCATCGGTACCTCGACAACGCCGCCGACATCGAGAGACTCGTACACCAGCGCCCTATCGAAGGTCTTGTCGCAGGGTCCGATGGTCTGCAGGGCCTGTGATAGCCCTATGGGACGCAGCGCATTCAGCTCGCTCGTCACACGCGCGGCCTCGTGGATGCGGTATCGGGCGTAATCGGCCGGGATATGCGCCGACAGCAGGCGTCTTTCCATGACAACGGGCAGCTGGTTCACGAAGTCCTGCAACGCGGCGGGATGCTCGGCCACCTTCACGATCACGCCTGATGCATTCACAATGAACGCAAGGATGCCGCCGGAGGTCTCCGATCGCGCCATGGCGAACGTAATGTCACCGCTCGTGTCGGCCTCGACCAGCAGCCCGACTCGCCAGATGGACTGTGCCTTTGGCGAGGCAGGCGAGGCCGCAACGATCGGGCGTTCCGAGGCGTCCTGAACTCGGGATGTCGGGCGTATTCCACGCAGGTCCAGCAAGTGAAGGGCCCGACGGGCGGCTTTGGCGACTTCGGAAGTCGCGGATGCCGCCATGACTTGGAGCTCGTCGGCCGCGGCCGTGTCGCCGCGTTCGAGGAGGGAGGCAATCTCCTCCCGCAGTCCGACGTCTTTGCTTCTGTTGCCGATCTTCTTGTTTCGGGGCAAGCTCACCTCCAAATAGCGGTATGCCTCAGCGCAGGCATCTCGCCTGCCATCAAAACGGCGGTCGCGACATGGTCTGATCGAGCCGCAGTTGCGCCTCGAGGCCCGCCTCGGTCCCGGGAGCAACGCCAACCGCTCGCGCCCAGTGGTCGCGAGCGCTGCTCAGGTCGCCGTCGGCATAGGCTCTATCGCCGGCGGCCAGATACTCTCGTGCGCGAGCTTCGCCGATGGCTGGGGCGCTTCCCGAATCGCTGCCTGCCGACGGCGGTGCCGGCACGTTGCCGTATGCGCCTGCCGGATCGGCCGGAGTCGCCCTCGACGCGAGTGCATAGAGGTTCTCCTCGGCATTTCGGAGTTCCTGCACATCGGCCTGGGTCAAGCCGTCGGGATATCGCGAGTACAGCGCGATGACCTCACGACAACGGCTCATGGCCACGTCGGTTCGGCCCATCTGCGCTGCTCGCAGCCCCATGCGGTTCAGTACGGTCGCCAGGTTCGTCCTTGCCACGCGGCCTTCTGCTGTTGCCGACGCGGCGATGAGTATCTGCTCATAGCGACTTGCGGCACCCGCGAGATCGCCGGCGGCGACGAGGCGTTCGGCTTCAGCGAGCCGAGCGCGCGTGGCCAAGACGGCCCCTTGTTCGCGATGTTGCTCGTAGGAGCGCACAAAGAGCAGTACCGCACCCAGCACCGTTGCGGCAAGCACGAAGCTGATCAGCATCAGGCGGATGAATGTGGCGGTGCCCTCGCCGATGATCGGACCGGACGATCTCGGAATGGCAGCAGGCGGAGGCGCTCCCGGCGTAGTCTGTGGGGCTCCCCACGTCGCAAAGGGACCCACCACCGTCCCGGTAGCGGAAGGCGCTTGCGGCGAGCTTGGAGCGGCAGAGACCTGCGGAACCGACTGAGGCGTTGTCCCCGCAAAGACCGGCGGCAGGCCCGTTGTGCCGTGCTGCGTCCGCCACGGCGATGGCTGAGCCTGCCACGGCGCCGTCAGCGGAGGCTGCCCGGACGGCACAGGCGGAACGCTCATTTGTGGCGGCTGCGCAACCAGCATGGCGGGGACAGACATCGCATCCCGGAGGTCCTTGCGCATCTCAGCCGCAGACTGATGCCGCATGGCCGGGTCCTTGCTGAGCGCCCGGGAAACGAGCCGTTCAAGAGGGTAGGGTACTCCCGACAGCGGTGGCGCCTCGGCGTTCATGATCGCGTATGTGATGCTTACGACGCTGTCGCCCACGAACGGTTTTCGCCCGGCGAGCATCTCATAGAGCGCTACGCCGAGGCTGAACAGGTCGGTGCGGTGATCAACGAACCGCCCCGCTATCTGTTCCGGAGACATGTAGCTCGGCGTGCCGAAGACCTGTCCGTCGCCGGTGAGCGAAGCCTCTTCGGTCAGGCGCGCGATCCCGAAGTCGGTCAGCTTGATCAGGCCGTCGGGAAGGATGTGGATGTTGTCCGGCTTGACGTCCCGGTGAACTACGCTGTGCGCATGGGCATGCGCCAATGCGGCGAGGACCTGCCCGGCAATGTCGGCGGCCTCCTCAGGTGCGAGCCGGCCGCGCGTCTGCAGCATGTCGCGCAAAGTGCCGCCTTCGAGGTACTCCAT
>JBBIQU010000037.1:14686-32000 GCA_037442185.1 Chthonomonadales bacterium
CATCCTCGCCAAAGTCGTATACAGTGACAATGTTGTGATGCGACAGCTTGCCTGCGGCGCGCGCCTCGCGGTTGAACCGCTCAATGCGCTCGTCTCGCGCCGCGCCGGTCAGGTTTGGGGGCAGGAGAAGTTCCTTGATCGCGAGCCTGCGGCCCATTGCCGCATCAACGGCCTCGTAGACGACATCGTTCGACCGCGCGATCTCGCGCAGGATGCGGTACTTCCGGGCGATTATATCCGTCTGCATGGCGTTTGACGTAGCATTGACCTAGAGGAAGCGCCAAGACCGAGGCGCGTCCACGGGCGATCCCTACGACATTATACGCATGGCTTCTCGGTGGCTACACGAGTTGATCTGTGGGAACCGAGAAGACCCGGACGCCGAGCCTGTTGTTGCGCTCGGCCTTCAGCCCTTCGATGAGCTGCGCCAGCCGGGCCGCCTGTTCGTCTGACATGGCAGCCAGAATGACGGAGTTGAGCCCCGGCCAGACCGGCGAGCCTTCTCGCCGCCCATGTTCGCCGTTGCCGAAGGCGTCGGTGAACCGTGTGTATCCCGAGGCGCCAGCCTCAATGACGAACTCCATGATCCGTTCGTCTACGTTCGCTTCACAGACAATGAAGAGCAGTCGCATAACATTGCCTTCCGGCCCGCACGGATCTCTCGGACCCGTGCGGGCGATAATGCGTATCGTAACGCAGGCGTCCCGCCTGCTTCGTTTGCTACGTTTGCAGCCGAGACGGCTGCGTTACTGCAGTTCAGGCGTCCCGGCCGCATCATCCGGCCGAGTCACCGACCTCTCAGCTCTTTCGCTTGCGGTACCGCAGTCGCGTCCATAGCTCGCCGGCATCATCGAAGTACGTATACACGCACGGAATGACCACAAGCGTCAGGAGCGTCGAGAGGATCAGCCCCCCGATCACCGGCGTTGCAAGCGGCGCCCTGAACTCGGCGCCTCGCCCAAGCCCGAGCGCTGTCGGCAGCATGCCGCAGATCATCGCGATGGTTGTCATCAGGATCGGGCGCAGACGGGTGGGGCCTGCTTCAAGGATGGCCTCGGTCCGGGTCTTGCCGCGCGCGCGCAACGTGTTGGTGTAGTCAACCAGCAGGATGGCGTTCTTGGTTACCAATCCCACCAGCATGATGATGCCGATCATCGCGACGATTGTGAGTGCATGGCCCGCGACCATCAACCCCAACAGAGCCCCGATCATCGCTTGCGGCAGTGACAGCATGATCACAAACGGGTAGAGCAGGTTGTTGAAGAGGGCCGCCATGAGCATGTACACGAGCACGATCGAGAGGGCCAAGGCCGAGAACATGTACACCGATTCCTGCTGCTGAATGCGGTTCTCGCCGCCCCACTGCAACACCACGTCGCCCATGTCAAGCTTCTTCTCGGCGATCTTCTTGTTGATGTCGAGGCTCATGTTTCCGGGCGCGTAGCCGGGCTTGATGTTGGCGGTCACCGACACCAGTTTTTGGCGATCCATGCGGTCAATGCTGGTGGGTCCGGCTGCCAGCGATACGCGGGCGACTTCGCCGAGGCGCACCGGTTCCATGACGCCGTTGGGTCCGGCTACCTGCCCGACGACTATGCTCGGAAGTTCGGCCGTATCGCGCCGGTACTCGTCAGCGAAATGGACTCGAATCTTGTACTCGTTACCGGCTTCGCGGAAGACCGTGCTGGTGTCGCCTTCCAGCGATGCGCGAAGCGCGAGCGCAACTTGCGCCACCGTGAGACCGTACGCCGCGCAGCGTGTCCGATCAATCTCGATTCTCTGTTCGGGGCGACCGATCCGACTGCTTACGTCGGCATTGATAACGCCATCCGTCTGACGGAATATGGTCAGTATTTGCGACGCCAACGCATTGAGCTTGGTCATGTCGTTGCCGAGCAAGTCCACCTGCAGGGGCGCTCCGCCTCCCTGGAAGCCGCTTACGTCGGCAACCTTGATCATGGCGCCCGGGACGGAACCGATCTTGCGCCGAACGTCTCCGGTCACCTGAGAGGCCGGCCGGGTTCGCATGCCTTCTGTCTTAGCGAATGGGTTGACGGAGTCGAGTAGACTTACCTTCGGGCGCAGCTTCAGATTGAGAGAGAAGAACTGCGGACCTACATCGGCCGTTCCGCGACTTCCGGCGCTCGATGCCCCGACGTTGGTGAAGATGTTCTCTACCTCGGGTATCCCCGCGACGATCTCCTCGATTGCCAGGGCGACGCGTCTGGTCTTCTCCAACGAGGTGCCTGCGGCGAGTTCGCCGATGATGGACACGGTGCCCTGGTCCTGGTCCGGGGCGAATCGGAAGTTCAGAAGGGGACGCCCGGCGGCAATGCCAATGCCGAACGCAAGGAAGACCGATGCGACTCCGGCGCCCGTGACGATGAGCCCGAGTATGCGGTAGCGCCAGAGCAGAAGAAGCCCGGACACGCCGAAGATCACTGCCAGCGTCACCAGTGAGCCTGCGATGGCGGTTCCGGCCACAGACGCCACGATGGTGAGTAGCGTCAAGACAAGCAGGCCGCTACCGACATACACCACGATGCCCCTGTACCGGAGCGCCCATCCGAGGACGGCTCTGTAGATGAGGTCAAGGCGGTGGTAAAGGCGATTGATCAGCCCGAGGAATCCGCGCTCCGCCTCGACGGCCTCACCTGCTTTGTACCAGCGCGCAGCCAGCATCGGCGTCAGCGTAAACGACATGAGCAGCGAGAACAGCGTGGCCGACGCGATCGTGATGCCGAATGACTTGAAGAACTGACCGACAATGCCGCCCATGAATGCAATCGGCACGAAGACGACGACGTCGGTCAGGGTGATCGTAATCGCGGCGAGGCCGATCTCGCCTCGGCCGTTGATGGCCGCCTCAACGGGCTGTTCGCCCCGCGCAAGGTGCCGGTAGATGTTCTCGAGGACCACGATGCTGTCATCAACGAGTATGCCGACCGCCAGAGACAGTGCGAGCATCGTCATCGTGTTCAGCGTGAACCCGAACGCATACATGGGCAGGAATGTGGCCATGACCGAGGTCGGGATCGCGATGCCGACAATGAACGTGCCGCGCATGTTGTGCAGAAAGAAGAACACGACCACCACCGCAAGGAACGCGCCCAGGACCAGGCTGACGACTACATCGTGCACCGCATCTTCCACGTTGACCGAGAGGTCGTTGTTCAGCACGAAGTCTATGTCCTGCGGAAGCTCCTTTTCGAGCCGCTCGATCTCGGCGCGCACCATCTTGCCGATCTCGACTGCGTTGCCTTCCGATGTCTTCTGAATGACCAGAGCGACGGAGTCGCGGCGGTTGATGCGGCTGAGCTCGCGTCGTTCCTGTACTGTGTCACGTACGGTCGCGATATCGGCCAGACGTACCGTGCGGCCGTCGGGCATCCTGAGTGAAGTGTCGGCAATCGCGTCCAGGTTCTCGAACTCGCCCACGACGCGAACGCTGTACTCGCGGTTGCCCTCAATGATCCTGCCGACCGGGAAGTTGAGGGTGTTGCCCTTGATGAGCTGGACGAGCTGCGTGATCCCGATGCCGTAGGCGTCCAGGCGTTCCTTCCTGACGCCGATGCTGATCTCACGCACGTCGCCACCCGACACCGTCACCGCTGCTATGCCGCTGATCTTGCTCAGGCGCGGTTTGACAACGTTGTCGGCGATGTCGCGGACATCCCGGCTCGGACGTTTGCCCACCATACCGTAGTAGATGATCGGCTGCGAGTTGACATCGAACTTCAGGACTACGGGATCAGTGCTGTCCTCGGGCAGGGACGCTCGGATCGCGCTTACCTTCTCGCGAACGTCGGCGGCGGCCACATCGGACTGAACGCCGATGTTGAACTCAATGGTGACCGCCGACTGTCCTTCCTGAGAGGTGGAAGTGATGGTCTTGACGCCGTTGACGCTCGCGACGGCATCTTCGATCTTCTTGGTGACCTGGGTTTCGATCTCCTGAGGCCCTGCGCCCGGGTACACCGTGATCACCGCGATGAACGGAAAGTCAACCTTCGGGTTCAGCTCGAGACTCATCTTGCTGCGAGAGTTCAGCCCGAGCACAATCAGGGCCGACACCATCATCAAGATGAACACGGGTCGGCGAATGGCCAGGTTCGTTAGCCACATAGCTCTACTGCTCTTCCGTCCGGTTGTCGGCGCCGTCCTGAATCGTGACCGGATCGCCGTCCTGAAGCGCGTTCTGGCCCGACACAATCACGCGGTCCCCGGGGCGGATGCCACTGAGCACCTCGACCTTGTCGGTGTTGATGTACCCGATGCGGATCTTGCGCTCGTCCGCGCGTGATGAGTCGACCACGAACACCGTTCCTTGCTCGTCGTTTGCGGAGAAGAGGACCGCGTCCTTGTTCACCAGCGTCACTCCCCTTCGTTCGCCGACGGTGATCTTGGCGCGGGCGAACATCTGGGGTCGAAGCCTTGGATCGCCGTTGACCAGATCAATGCGGGCCGTGAAGCTGCGCGCCGCCTGCGAGGCAACGGGCAGCAGGCGCGTCACACGTCCCGGAAGAGTGAGGCCGGGGAGCGCATCTACGGTTACGGTTGCCGGCTGGCCGACTTTCACGTCCGCGAACTGCGTTTCCGAAAGGGATGCCTGGAGATACACGCTTCCGGGCGCCACGAGCCTGAGCAACGGGGCTCCGGACCCGACTTGCTGGCCCGGTTCGGCCATTCGCGCGGCAACGTACCCGGTCAACGGCGAACGCACATTCGCTCCGGTCAGGTTGTTTGTCGCAAGGGCAACCGAGGCGCGAGCTTGACGAACCGCCTGGTCCGCAGCGGCAACCCCGGCCTTGGCTGAGCGTAGGCCTGCCTGAGCATTGGCAACATCCGCCTTGCGCACCGCGACGATATCGCGATCGGCTTCGGCCTTCTTCAGTCCTTCGCGCGCTTGCTCGACGGCCAGCTCGGCCCTGCGAATGTCCTCCTTGCGGGCGCCCTCTTTGACAAGCGATAGAGTCTCCTGAGCCGTCCTGTACGCAGCCTCAGCCGCCTCATGTGCGGCTCGGGCCTGATCGAGCTGATTGGGGGACACCGCCTGATCCTTGGCCAGCTCTTCCATCCGCTTCAGGTCGGACGCCGCCCGATTCAGGGACGCTCGCGTCGCCCTGACTTGCTGCTCGGCCTGCTCGCGCTCCTGGGCGCGCGCCCCCTGACGCACGACTGAGAGCGACTGCTCGGCCGAGGCTAGAGCGGCCTTCGCGACCTGCAGTCCCGCCTGGGTGCTGCGTTCGGTAAGGTCCAGGTTGGTCTCGGCTTGTTTGAGCAGGTTCAGCGCCTGATCAGCCTGCGCCTCGGCTTGAGCCTTCCGGGTGAGCGCCGATTCGAGGCCTGCCTGAGCCGCATCGTACTGCGCCCTGAAGTCGGCGGTATCCATGGTGGCGACAGTCTGGCCGGCGACTACCTGGTCGCCCTCGCGGACGTTGACGGAACCGACTTTCCCCGCCATGCGCGAGCCAACGGTAACGTCCTGAAGGGCAACGAGTGCGCCGGTGACCTCGACCGTCCGAATGATATCACCGGTTCCGGCAGGCTCGACCACGACGGCGGTCCCGCTGGCCCCCGGCTGGGGCTCCTTTGCCTCCGCCGGCTTCCGGTTGCCGCATCCCGCGACGCCAATGCAGAGCGCTATGACAGCGGCAAGCAGGGCACACGGCCTGACGCAGTCGCGATGCCGGTGAGCCCATCCTCTGCCGTCAGCCTTCATCCTTCGGCCCTCAACCATCATTGTTTCACCTTGCTCGTTCACTTGGAGGAGACTCCCCGCTTGCCAATGTCGTTCGGTCGTGCCACACCCGGGTTGGCGTCATCTGCGTAGGCGTATCGGCCCATCGCGCGCATCAAGCGCGTTCGGGCGATCTCGATGTCATACATGGCGTTGATCTGGTTGGTCTGGGCCTGCGTCAGGGCGGTCTGTGCGTCGCTGATCTCCAGGAGCGGAGAGCCCCCGGGACTCATCGTCACACCGGCCTTGTAGCGGACCTGGGCGAGGCGGTAGGCTTCTGTCGCCTGAACCAGCCCGGCTTCGGCGACCTTGAGCCGCTCGGACGCGTCGGTGAAATCGAGGAAGGCCTGCCTGACGTCCAGTGCAATGCCGTCGAGGGCCTGCTGCCGTCCAAGCTTGGCGCCCTCGACGCCGGCCTTGGCCTGCTGCTTGCGGGCATTGGCCACTCCAGCATCGAAGATCGGCACGGTTGCGCGCGCAACCGCCGCCCATGACGACTTCCTGCCGAAAGCGCCGGTGTCGGGATTGTACTGCAGGTTCCACGCCAGTCCGATGCTGGGCAAGGCGCTTCGAGTTGCGAGCGTCAGTCCCTTCTCGGCTGCGCGGATCCCCACATCTGCCTGCAGCGCCTCGGGACGGGAACGATAGGCTTCTGCGAGCGCGACGTCAACCCCGGGCGCGACATCGGCCGGGTTCGGCTTCGGCGCTTCCAGCTTGAGCGGTGTCGCCTGATCGAAGCCGATGAGCCGGTTGAGCGCCGCCTGGGCAAGTGACACTCGGTTGCGCGCGCTCAGGACCCCCTGCTCAGCATTGGCGAGTTCAGTTTGCGCGCGGACCACGTCGAACTTGGTGCCGGTACCCGCTTTCAGGTGCGCCTCGGACACCCGGACACGTTCACGCGCATTGGCTTCGGCTTGCTGGGCCACGGTGACGAAAGCCTCCGTACGGAGGACGTCATAATACGCTGCCGTCACATCCTGAACGAGCTGGTTGCGCTGCCGGTTGAACTCGAGCCGGGCGATGAGGTACTGGAACTCGGCGAGCGAAGTGGCAGCTCGGATCATCCCGAACGCGTCGAGGGGCAGAGCCGCAGTGACCGTTGCGCTCTTCTGATCCTGCTTCACGATCGTGATGCTCTGATCGGGACTCAGCTGCGCTGTGACGCCCTGATCGAGGTGGGTGAGCGTCAGATCGGCGCTCAACGTGGGCAGGAACGCTGCGCGACTCTCGTTGACGCTGCCTCGCGCCTTCAGCACGTCGCGGCCTGCAGCCTGCAGCGCCGGGCTATTGCGCATCGCGGCCTCAACGGCGCCCGCCAACGTCAGCGCGCGCTCGGCAGGCTGTGAGCCTGGGACGGTGGTAGGGGCCGATGTCTGGGCGGCCAGTCCGACCGGTGTCAGCGTTGCCGCGATTGCGGCGAAACCACCGATTAGTCTGCGGATAGTGACCATTCTGAATCTCCACAGTGCAGGCGGGACGCCTGCGCTACGAACTGTGCAGGCGGGACGCCTGCGCTACGAGTGGATCGGGTGACGAATGCGCTTTCTCGGGATCACCTGCTTCGTCTACTCCGAGTGAACGTATCAAGAGCCTGGTGAGCTTCTGGGCAAGGGCGGCCGAGCCGGCCTGCCATCGGTCCCGCGGCAAGGTGCCGTGCAACACGAAAAAGGTCGAGTTGGTGCCCAGGATCACGTGCGCGACGACGTCGGGATCGGCATCCGCCGTGATTCGGCCCAGGCGCTGGTTGCGACGTACATACTCTGCGATTGCGTTGTGTGTTTCGTGGATGTAGTGCTGACTCATGGAGGCCAGCTCGCCGTCGCGCAGCATTTCGGCAGCATGCATGCGAAACGCCGGTCCGTTGTCATAGAGAGATGCCAGGTGATCCCGAATGAGTTCAAGAAGGACCTCGGGAACGGGTCGGTCACCTGCGCTGCCGACAATCGCAACGGCGCGCGAGTGCCACGATCGGCGGCGCCAGCATTCGGCCACCAGTTCGGCCTTGCTCGGGAAGTAGTGGTACAGAAGGCCCTCTGTCACACCGACCGCTCGCGCAATGTCGCGGATGGTGGTCCCTTCATAGCCCTTCTCACAGAAGAGGCGCACCGCAGCGGAGATGATCTCCTCTCGTCGCTGTTCCGGTATGAGGCGTCGGTTTTCTGATGTGTCTGCCACAGTCGCTGCAATCTTATTGAGTAAACGTTCAATCAATGATACCAGTCAATCGCGAGAATCGTTGCAAGGTGTCGGAGAGTTTCTTGTGGAATGTGGGCCGACCGAACGTGGCGGAACCATTCGGCTACGGGAAACTCGGCCAAGGCTGCAGGAAGAAGCCCTGCTGAAGTCGTAGATGTACTTACCATGTCAACACCATCAGGTCCCGGTCGCAAGAAGCCTGCGCGCGGAACGGTCTGGAAGCCGGGCGATTCGTTTCGCGCGTTCGGCGAGTGTGTCATTGCTGAGCGCATCGCCAGGATGCTCTCCCATGCCCGCGCAGTTAGGAGAGGCACGGATCCCGAGGCTGTGCATGATATGCGCGTTGCGTCGCGCCGACTTCGCGCGGCGCTCGCTGTATTCGAGCCGGCTTTTCGCCATTCCGACTACTACCGCCTCGAGAAAGAGGTGAAACAGCTTACGGACTCCCTGAGCAGGGCACGCGATCTCGATGTCATGATCGAGGAACTCAGTCGCGAAGCGGCCAACATGCCTGCGTCGCAACGGGGAGTCATCGGGGACATAGTGCGCGATTGGAGCGTGGAGCGCCGCCGCATCCAGGGCGACGTGGTCGCTGCGCTGGATCGGCTTGCGGAGAAGGACCCGATGACGCTGTTCGATCGGGCACGCTCGTCCGTCGTCGCAGAAGTGGGTCCGGAGCCGGAGGCGCTTGCGGATGTTCCTGAGCCGTCCCACGAGGCGCGTACCGAGGAAGGGGAGGCCGAGTCATGAGGCGGGCCGATGTCGTTCACGGAGTGGAGCCGAACGGCGCCATAGGCGACAATGCGGCGCTGATCGTGGCGGCCCGGGTCCACGAGCTTCTGGAGTGGGAGCGCTGGGCGAAGGACCCCGCGCGCATCAGCGAGCTTCACCGTATGCGCATCGCGGCAAAGCGCCTCCGGTACACCCTTGAGCTCTTCGAGCCCGTCGTGGGGAAGTCGCTTGCCGAGGCCATTGAGGCCATGAAGGAAGTTCAGGAACTCCTCGGCGCCATCCACGATCTCGATGTCATGACTCCCAGGCTCGTCGCGGAACTCCGGAGGTCGTTGCGCCGGGGGCGCAGGCCCGAGACATGGCTCACCGCCGATTATGCCGGGTGCGGCGGTCTGATCGCTCTGTGTCGGCGCAAGTACATGCAGCGCAGGGCGCTGCACCGGCGATTCCTCAATGCATGGAGACAGCTCAGGCGAAGCGGCATACTGGATGCGCTGGCTCGGGCCGATCTAGAGTGGCGCGCACAGTCGTCCTGACGCGCTCACGGAAAGGGGTTCTGTCATGCCCTGGTGTCCCAGGTGCAAAGCCGAGTATCAGCCTCATGTCACTGCGTGTCCCGATTGCGGGGTTGATCTTGTGGATGAGTTGCCTGTCGAGCCGGAAGGCAAGGAAGCAGTCGTCCTCGTGACCGCGGCCACGGCGCACGAGGCCAACGTGATTGTAGCGACCCTGCAGGCAGTCGGCATTCCGGCATACACGGCCCCTCCTGGCGTGTACGTGCCCCAGTTTGGCAACCCTGTCGCTTCCGTAAGTCCGGAGCTTCAGGTTTGGGTTCCTGCCGATGCCGAAGCGGCCGCTCGTTCGGTTCTGGAGGCTGAACCGATCGGAGATGCGGAGCTTCTGGCAGCCCAGCAGGCAACGGATCCTGAGCCTGACGTGGACGAGCCGATCGAGCCATAGCGATCGTTCGTACGACTCCAGGCGCTACGCAGGCGCGACGGGCGTGCGGCCACTCATCACGCGTGCAACCGAATCCGGGTCCGCAGGCGTATGTTGTCCATGAGCGCGTCCAGCGTCATGTGGTACGACTTGGCGCGCATTGAGGACAATTACCGGTGACCGGGGGTATGGTGCATTGATCTCGAAGTGGACGTTGTCACTCGTGAGCGCTCTTGCCGTGCTGAGCATCGCTTCGCACTCAGCGGCGCAGACGGAGCATGTGAAGCTCAGCGTGTCGCAGCCGGTGCTCGTCAAGCCCGGCGAGAAGTTCAGCCTTCGGCTGACGTTGCGCATCGCGCCCGGATTTCACATCCAGAGCAACAAGCCTGCGCCCAACTACATTCCCACAACGGTCTCCGTTCAGGCTCCTAAGGGATTCACGGCAGGCGCGCCGTCGTTCCCTCCGTCGTCGCTCGAGCAGGCCGCAGGGGAGATGATCCCGGTATTCAGCGGTGACATTGTCGTCACGGTTCCGATCACGGTTGGCAAGGATGTCTCCGGTAAGCACGCGCTTGGCGTTTCGGTCGGCTATCAGGCGTGTGACGAGGGAAGCTGCTATCCTCCGTCCGAGGCCAAAGGCGAGGTCTCGGTCGAGGTCAACGCCTCAGCGCCGGCGAAAGCACCACAGCCCGGAACAGGCGCGCCCGTGGAAGGCAACGTGAAGCCGAGTCCGCCGGTCGGCGAAGACGCCGACAGCCCGGCCGGCAGTTCGATCTCCGCTGGGACGACTGACGAGCAACCAGGCGAGCCCCCTGCGAAGCCGGTAACCCAGCCATCGTCGGCCACTGCCGGCGATGCGGCGTCTACTGGATTCCCCGGCTACGAAGTCGCCAAAGTGACCGAGTTCGTGGGTCCGGCGGAGTTCGTGGCGTTTCTCGGGACAGGCAAGCCGGGAGGCAGAGACGAGGGATCAGTCTCGCGTCTGCTCCAGGCCGGCAACCTCTGGGTCGCCCTGCCGGTCATATTCCTGCTGGGCCTCGCGCTGAACCTGACGCCCTGTGTGTATCCGATCATACCCATCACGATCTCGTACTTCGGAGCCCAGACAGGCGGCGGCGGACGGAAGCAGTTTGTGCTTGCGATCTTCTATGTCCTCGGCATGGCCCTCATGTATTCGGCGCTGGGAGTTGCAGCGGGACTGACCGGAGGGCTGTTTGGATCTCAGCTGCAGAACCCGTGGGTCCTGACCGCATTCGCTCTGGTGATGTTCGGGCTAGCGCTGTCGCAGTTCGACCGCAAGGATGGGCGCCCGATCTGGGAGTTCCAGTTGCCCGGTTCTCTGCGCAACCGGGCCCAGTCGAAGTCAGGCGTGCTTGGCGCCTTGATGATGGGCCTGATGGTCGGCGTCGTTGCGGCCCCGTGCATTGGTCCCGCGGTGATCGCTCTCTTGCAGTGGGTCGGCACCCAACGCGACCCGATTCTTGGCTTTGCCGTTTTTTTCACTCTCGCTCTCGGACTTGGACTTCCGTATCTGCTGCTTGCGACGGCATCGGGCTCAGTGAAGTCCATGCCGCGTGCGGGCGAGTGGATGGTGGGCGTGAAGCACATCTTCGGCGCCGTGCTGATATGGATGGGGGTCTACTATCTGCAGGTACCGCTCGCGCTCCTGAGTCCGGCAGTGGCCAAAGCGGCTCTGGTCGCTACGACCGCCCTGATCGCGCTCTATCTGCTGTTCGTTGATCGTTCGGGCGCCGGGGCGCGACTGTTCGTGGCAGTGCGACGGGTGGTTGGGATCGGCGCTGCGGCGCTGGCAGTCTGGCTTCTGTCACCGGCACCCGACGAGGCCATCAAATGGCAGCCCTACTCCGACGCCGCATTGGAGACGGCCATGCAGGTAAGGAAGCCGGTGCTCATTGATTTCACCGCGGCGTGGTGCGCTGCCTGCAAGGAACTGGAGCACAAGACCTTTCCGGATCCGTCCGTCGGGCGGGCGGCGAGCCGCTTTGTGGCCCTCAGGGCAGACATGACCAACTTCGGAGGTCCTGAGGCCAAGAGGTGGCAGGAGCGCTACGGCATCAAGGGTCTGCCTACGATCGTGCGTCTCGTTCCGAACTAGTCGGCCCTGCGGAGCCCTCAACCTCGAGTTTGAGCGCTCGCAGCATGGCCAATCGGCGCATACGAAGCCACACCGCGGCTATGATCGCCGCTGCGGCAAGCACACCGATTGCAGTGATTCCGGGTGCGACACTCTCGGCAAGCTTGGGGTCGGGAGGACCGCCCTCGTCATGGGCCAGCGCGATTGCGGACAGCGCGATTGAGGCGACTGCCGTGATCGCCGATTGGAGTCTCTGCCGGATATCCCTGTCCACCGTGGTGTCTCCTTTCACGTCTTGCGAGACAGAGGCGTCTGTAGGCGAAACGCCCGGGCTAAGGCGGCGAGCGATTGCCGTCCGCCGCATCCGTATCCAACAACAGTATATCACTCCGATCACGCGGCGGGACCCCAAGACGGCTTCGATCCCGACGTGACAGGGCACGGCAATAGATGCCGGGAGTGTGTGTGCGAACGGCTGGCAGGCGCTCAGCTCGCACGATGGGAACCACAACCTCATATCGGAACGTTGCAGGAACGCCAACGGACCGGCGCGAATACCCGATCGTGAAGGATCCTTCGTCAGGGAGGGCGCATGCCGGTTGAGACGACACCGACCGACCTCGGCCGGCGCGTTGTGGCAATCCTGAATCCGGTTGCAGGTCGCGGCAAGGCAGCGCGCTTCGAGACGCCGTTGCGACGGTGGCTGGCGACGTATCTTGGGGATGGTCGAGGGGCGTTGCCGGAGGTATGGGCGACGACCGGGCAGACGTCGGCTCGATCTCTGGCCGAGCAGGCGGCGCGCGGCGGGTACGATCTTGTCATCGTATGCGGGGGTGACGGTACGCTGAACGCAGTGGTTAATGGGCTTGCCGGATCAGGGCTTGCCGTGGGACTCGTGCCGCTGGGCACGGGCAACGATTTCGCTCGGGCGATCGGAATCCCCCTTGATCCGGAAGCCGCGATCCGGCGCATTGCGGAGGGATCCGAGCAACGCGTTGACCTTGGCGTGCGGGACGGGCACAGGTTCATTAACGTCGCGGGGTGCGGCTTAGATGCCGAGGTTGCGCGGTGCGTCAACACGGGGCTCAGGAGGCTCAACGGCACGCTGGCGTACATTGTCGCCGTCATGCGGACCTTGCGAACATTCCGACCCGGCCGCTTCACCGTTAGGGTGGACGAGACACCGATTGATGAGCCGGCCATGCTCTGTGCTGTTGCGAACGGTACGGGTTACGGCGGGGGCATGCGGGTTGCGCCGCGAGCTCGTTGGGATGACGGGCTGCTCGACGTGTGCCTGGTTAAGGCCTGCGGGATCGCCGAGTTCTTGCGCGCGTTTCCGCGTGTCTTCAAAGGGACCCACCTCGATCATCCCAAAGTCGTCTACCTTCGGGGCAAGACGGTGCGCATCGAGTGTGACCCGCCGCAGCCGGTGCTGATTGACGGTGAGCTGGATACGGCCACGCCGGCTGTCTTCGAAGTCCTGCCCGGCGCTTTGAGATTCGTGGGCGCCGGGGATCATGGCGGCACGTGCAGGCGAAACGCCTGCGCTGCGGGCGAGAGCGGAGGTGCCATGTGATGGTGCGTCGTTTTCTGGCGGCAGCCGTTGGCGTTCCGGCGCTTCTCGGTATCTGCTGGTGGGGAGCCGGTCCGTTCGCCGTTACGGTGACGGTCATTGCAGCCATTGGCGGAATGGAGCTGATCCGCGCGCAGCGCAATGCCGGCATACGTCCCAGCGTCATCCTCGCGGCAATGGGCTTGTTCGGGCCGGCGCTCCCGCTTCTGGTTGGCCACGGTTCGGGTGGCTCGCCGATACCTCCGTCGGCCATGCTGTCGCTGATGATCGGCCTGTTACTGACCGGGCTGATCGTGGAAGTCATCGTGGCTCAGCACTCGGAACGCGTGACTTCTCTGGCCGGTGTGGGAGCAGGTCTCGGTTGCGCCGCCTACATCGCGCTGTTTGGGGGAATAAGCCTGTTGCGCAGTACGTCGGCCGTGTATGGGCGTCCGCCGATAGAGGGCGCCGATGTCGGTTTCTTCCTGGTTCTGCTGGTGCTCTGCGCCGTGTGGGCTACCGATACCGCAGCCTATTTCGTCGGGCGGGGCATCGGCAGCGTCCGCCTTTCGCCGAACCTGTCGCCGCATAAGACGGTGGAGGGAGCGATCGGTGGGTTCATTGCCGCGGTGATCGTGGGCGCCGTCCTCGGTCATCTGCTGCTCGAGAGGGCGGTACTCGGGTGGTGGATCGGAGCGGTTGCCGGCATCGCAGGTCAGGTCGGAGACCTGTATGAGTCCGCGATGAAGCGCGAGCTCAAGGTGAAGGACTTCGGTTCGATCATTCCGGGCCACGGCGGCGTTCTGGATCGGTTCGACAGCCTCCTGTTCGTCGCTCCCGCAGTGTGGCTCCTGACACGCGTGCTAAGTTGACAGCGCGGACTCTGACGCTTGCCTCGGCGTCGCCTCGCCGGAGCGAACTGCTTCGGGCGATCGGACTCGACTTCCAGGTTGCAGTCAGTGACGTGGAGGAGGTCTTCCCCCAGGGCCGGCCGGCTGAGCAAGTTGCCTGCGACCTTGCTCTGGCCAAAGCGCGCTCTGTGGCGAAAGGCCGGTTGTGCGATGTCGTTCTTGGCGCAGACACGCTCGTCGTGATCGGCGACGGACAACGCGAAGAGATCCTCGGCAAGCCTGCCAACGCAGAAGAGGCGGCGGCCATGCTGGGCAGCCTGAGCGGACGCTCCCATCGCGTCATCACGGGCGTTGCCGTGGTCTGGCACCACGACTTTGTGGCGTCCGATGAGCGATTCCGGGTTGAGGCTGTGACCACGAGAGTTGCATTCAAGGCGCTGTCGCAAGAGGACATCGGCGAGTATGTGGCGAGCGGCGAACCGATGGACAAAGCCGGAGCATACGCGATCCAGGGCGGCGCGTCGCGATTTGTCGAGCGGGTCGAAGGCGACTACTACAATGTCGTCGGACTGAGTCTGGACGCGACGATCAGGTTGTTGCGCGGACTCGTTCCGGTTCATGCTGAGCCGCCTCCGCCTCCTCCGATGCCGTTTCCGATCCTTCCATGATCTGAATCGGCAGGGCCGTGGCGTCTCGCAATGTCAGAGGAGCGACCCTGTCTGCATAGAGCGTCGCGCCGCGCCCTCGTCGGTGCAACTCCCCTTCCACAACCACGGCAGGTGATGTCAGGAAACCGGCCGTGCAGGTGGCTATGGCCGGTCCGGCCACGGTGACTTGCAGCAAGCCGGTCTCGTCCTCCACTTGAGAGAAAAGAACGGGCTCGCCTGATCGTGTCGGTGGACGATGGGGGCGCACGTTGAGACCTGCCACTCGGATACGGGTGCCGTGCTTCATTCCAAGGGCGTCGGCGGTTCGAACCACACGATGGGCGTCGAGCCAGTCGCGCATGTAGGCCAGCACGTGGCATTCGGCGCAGACGCCTGTGATGCGCCATGTCCAGACGAACTTGTCCCAAGGTGAGAAGTCGGCTATGTCCCATGCCGTTGGCGTGGCCATGGTCTGAGGGCTTTCCAGGGGAAGCTCCGCTGCAGTCGCCGAACGCGGTTGCAGCGAGGGCAGGCGAGACGCCTGCGCTACGCTCGTGCCGTTCGTGTGCGATTGCCTGTAGGTGTGGGCGATTCGGAGCGTTTCCTGTAGCCTCCAGAGAATGCCTCGACGATGAGGGTGCAGATCATCGAAGGCGCCGCACAGCACGAGGTTCTCGATGATGTCCTGGGGAAGCGTCGTCCGCATGCAGAAGTCCAATAACGAGCGGAACGGACTTCGGCTTCGAGCCTGCAGGATGGCTTCGATATCCCGTTCGCCCATGCCGCCGATCAGGCGCAGCCCCAGGCGTATGGTCTTGGGGTCAACGGCGCGGCACTTGTCATCGCTCGCGTTGATGTCAATCGGCCTCACGATCACTCCGCGCCTCCGGGCTTCCCCTGCAAGGGTGTTGGCGCTGTAGAAGCCCATGGGCTGGTGGTTCATCATGCCAGCGAAGTACTCGGCAGGATGATGGACCGAGAGATACGCGGTCTTGTAGCCCGTCAATGAGAACGCCGCCGCATGCCCTTCGATGAACCCGTATCCGCTCCATCCTTCGATCTGATCAAACAGCAGATCGAGGCGTTCGCGTGTGATCTCAGGCCGATGTCGGAGCGAAGCTTCCGTGAACCAGTTGCGGGCGTCGTCCATGGTGTTCAGCTTGGCGTGGCGCTTCAGGCTCTTACGGAACCGGTCGGCTTCAGCATCCGAACAGCCCGTCATGGCTGCGACCACTTCGTTGACTTGCTCCTGGAAGACGATGCATCCGTAGGTCTTGGCGAGGATCGGCTTGAGGCAGGGATGGGCCCAGTCGGCGCATGCCCAGCCGTTGCGGCACCCCACGAACCGCCGCACAACGTCGCCCCTGATCGGTCCCGGGCGAATGAGCGCGACCGAGGCCACCAGGTCCTCGAAATGTCGCGGGTCCAATATGACCGCGAGGGCCATCTGTGCCGCGCTTTCGAACTGAAACGTGCCCACGGCTGATCCCGATCGGATCATCCGGTAGGTTTGCCGATCGTTGAGGGGGAGGCGGTCGTAGCGGAATGAAGGATCCTGCGCCGCGATTTCCTTCTCGGCATCGCCAACGGCAGACAGCGCGCAGAGGGAAAGGACGTCGAACTTGATGGCTCCGATGGTCTCGGCGTCGTCCTTGTCGAGGGTCCATATTTCGGTGATTCCTCTGGCCGACGGTTGGAGCGGAGCGATTGAGCTGAGCGGCGCGGCGCTGATCACGATGCCCGAAGAGTGGGTGCCGATATGGCGGGGAAATCCGGCGATGCGCGCGCACAGGTCGAAGAGCAGCCGGAATCTGCCGATCAGGTTGCGATGCGGCTTGAGCTCGGCGAAACGCTCGAAGGCGGCTTCGATTCGATCGGCGCGGATGCTGTGGTGCAGCCGCTTGGCGAGAAAGTCCACGGCGTCGGCGGGCAAATCGAGCGCCTTGCCGATATCGCGCACTGCCGATCGGGCCCAGAAGGTGAAAAACGTGCATACCATGCCCACATGGCCCTTGCCGTACTTCTCGATGATATGGCGGAAAACGTCGTCGCGGCGCTCGGAGGGAAAATCCATGTCAATGTCGGGCGTGCGTCCCGGCGATAGGAAACGGGCAAAGGGGAGGTTGCGCGCGATGACGTCAACATCGGTCAGGAAGAGGCAGTAGGCGACGCAGCTATCGGCTGCCGATCCGCGGCCGGTGCATCGAATGCGCTGTTTGCGCGCCCACCGGACGATATCCCAGACCATAAGGAAGTAATCGGCATATCCCATATCCGAGATGACGGACAGCTCGTGCTCGATGCGCTGAACGATATTGGGCGACAGGTCGCCATAGCGGGCACGCGCTCCGCGATAGGTGAGTCGGCGCAGGTATTCAGGGGCTGTCAGGCCTTCGGGCACGGCGTAACTGGGCGTGATGTCGTCGCGGCGCGGCAGGCATGGCCCGCACTCCCGGGCTATGCGGATCGTATTGGCGATGGCATCGGGCCGCCATCGGAATAGGTCGCCCATCTCGGAGGCCGACTTCAGGTGCCTCTCGGCATTGAGAGGGCGATGAGGAT
>JBBIQU010000038.1:0-6923 GCA_037442185.1 Chthonomonadales bacterium
CGGGGGTAACGACGGGTGTTTGCGCCGAAGCGCCAGGGGCGGGGGTAACGACGGGTGTCTGCGCCAGCCCGCCAGAAGCGGGGGTAGCCGCATCGAGCATTCCGGCCATGGCGCCGCAGCGCGTGATGCGCCTGTCAGGTTCGACGACGTACTCAAGGCAGCCTTGGCCAAAGCCGATCACACGTCCCCCTGCGCGCACCCATCGCTTCAGCGCCTCGACGGCCTTGCGACTCGTGATCGTTGATCCGGTGTTGGGGATGACTAGCAGCTTGCGACCTGCCAGTCCGCCGTCCTCCATCATGGCGTCATCGAGCACATCCGGCGAGCCCAGCGCGCGGCCCCATGACGGATAGCCCTTGTCCCAGTACCAGAGGGTGTTGTTTGCATCGTAGAGCTTCACGCAGTCGCCGTTGGAGCGATCCCAGCGGTACCACGAGGTCATGTAGGAGTGGAACATGGCCGCGTCGCTCTTGACATACCCCGTCCGGTATGAGCGCACGACCGGCGCAAGGTCCCGCCAGATGGCGCTGAACCAGTGCTTCGGATCGAACAGCTCGCCGAGCGTGGCCAGATGCACATAGTCGCTGCCGCAGGCAATGGCGTTGTGCACGGTGTTCACCTGATGGAACGCCTGCAGGTGCGGCGGACCGACATGCTCGACCATGAGCTCAATGCCGTACTGCGAACATGCAGCGCGCGTGTAGCGGCACGAGAAGAGGGTCTGGCTGTCGGTGTCGCTCAGGAACGCAGGCGCATGGCGACCCAGCATCCGAGCAATGGGGCCGATGTTGCCCTGGCAGATGCCCTGATTGAGGCCGATCTTGGGCCCGCCGAGCATCAGCGCCAGCGGCTTGCGCGTTTCCGATCGGGCCGCCTTCAGGCTCCGCAGCGAGACCTCTTCGAGCCATCCGGCGTACCAGTGCATGAAGTCGGACCACGAGCGGCGGCGGTCCAGACCCGTCGGATCGGATAGGGGTCCATCGGGCGGTTCGATCGCTTCCCACGCCGAAACCGGCATACCCCAGGCGTCCGAGATGGCCCGAAGATCGCCCCGGTACTGCCGCTTCAGCCATGCGCGGAAGTTGGCCTTCGCGGCTGCGCCATGAACCAGATAGCCGCCCTCCGTCGAGGCCGGGTAGTGCACCTCGCCGTACATGCTGATGGGCGACGAGAGGACGAACGATGCAACCCAGGGCGAATCGCGCCGCGCCCGGACGCGCTCGCGAACGAACCGAACGAAACGCTCGATGGCGCCGGGATGGAAGAAACCGCTCTCGACGCCTTCGCCCGAACGCTTCCCATTGGCGTCCTGATCTATGTCCGCGTCGCGGAGGCCGAGGCCCGCGATGAGCTCCGCGCCTGACGGCCGCCCCACGTTGTGGCTGGTGACAATGCCCTCGAGCCATACGCGCTGCTGCTGTACCGCCGAATCGCCGTTCGACGAGAACTCGATGCCGATGTCCTTACAGACGCGCAGCGCGTCGGCGTCGCGGCCCGGGTAGGCCCAGTTGCCGAGCCGTGGCAGGCGTGTGACCGGCCTCATCGCCGCCACACGGTCAGCCAACGGACTCTCGGCGAACCGCTTGCCCTGGCCATGCGCGCTCACGACAACGATGTCGTCAATCCACAGCTCCGAGGGCGCGAGCTCGCCGGAGCCATTCACCTGAAATGAGATGAGTGAGGGCAGGCGCAGGCGTCGTCCCGGCAGCGACGCCTCGAGGTCCGCCAGCGGCAGCCGCACCGTCCGCCACTCGCGCGAGGCGAGCGGGACCGGAAGCTCGAACATGAGCGGCGTGGTCAGGTCATCGGCCCACGCCTGGAAGCCCATGCGCACGACGCGGTCCGATCCGTCGCCCCGCACGCGCAGGCGGATCTCGTCAATGCCCGCCGCGGCCCATGCGTCTCCCTCGTCGGTGAAGTTGACCGCGGCATTGGCCCAGCCTGCGCCAGGATGGAATCGAATGTGGAGCGCATGGCCATGCCCGCCGGCCGGATCGGCAACACGCTCGATGGAGATGAGCGTCGTCTTCGCGGCGCGCTTCTCATGCAGCGGCGCGTCGTTGGTCCACCAGCCGCCGAGGCCGGCCTCGAAGTCGGAGACGGTTATGCCGCGCCCTCCGCTCATCACCAAGCCGCCGACGATGCTCGCCGCCAGCCAGCCATTCATGTAGGAACCTCCGGGCCGACATTCGGCGGGGCACTCGCCGGAACCTTCCCGCTCGCGGGAGGAGCTGGCCTGTCGTTGGCTGTGCAAGTAGTCGCTTGTTCTTGGAACGCGACCGGTCTCGTCAACGCGAGCGATGAGGCGGCGGGACCGCCGAGTGGGTAGTAGAGAGCTTAGGAGTTTCGCACCGGGCGTTCCGCGCACTCGACAGAGAAACACTCACACCGCACGATAGGGTTCGCGCATCGCGGACGGCTTGTTCTTCAGGAGCAAGGCGGTGGCTACGGCAGCCGAGAGGGTAAGAGAAGGGATGCATTGCTAGGAGGGCAACAGGCGGAGCATCCCATCGGCCCTCCCTCCGGAACCTCGTCCGCCGCCGCGAACATTTCCTCGATGTGGACGACCAGGCCGGAAGAGAGTGCGCGGAACCAGCTGGAGGCCCCCGTGTCGCCCGAGCTACGGCATAGCGTCCCCGACGGAACTCTCCAACACTAGCCTCGGCGGTTCAACCATCAACACCTCGTCATGTCTTCCGGCGGAGCAAGCCATCGTCCCATTCGTGGTGTCGAAGTGCTTGATGTTGGCGAAAACTGCCGATGTCCACGATCGCCAAGTAACCGACACGCATCCAACATCCGACGAGCGTAGAACGATGGGGGGACGGTTAGTCGATCAGCTCAACCCAGCTCTCATCAAACCCGAGTTGGTCCAGCACGCGTTCGAGCGACATAGGTTCCGGCAACCGAATGCGGCACGCGATTCGGTCGCTTGGTACTCGCTCAACGATGGTGAACTGCGAACCATGTGGTTGCCATGTGAAGCGGTGTTCGCCAGACCGGTCATGACCCTCGAGATTCCTGTTCTTGTTCCAAGACCATACGTATTCCTTCGGTTCGAATCTGATTGTCTCATGTTCAAACACAGCGATCTCGCTGAGGTCATCTGACTTGAGCAGAACAACAGTGCGACAATGGCTGAACCGCTCCCGCACATGTGCTACTCTCGCATTCCAAATATCAAGTATGCGCGCACCTACCACCTGCGGCCGTAGCTGGCGGGGGTCACTCTCACCAAACGAGTAGTCAAGGGAGTTCCTACCGCTGATGAGGCGCACCCGCGTTGCACGTGCCGGCGTTGCGCTCTTGACGGTCTTGGCTCCCCAACAGCACGTACCCAGCCGTACGTCATCGAGGCCTATGTTGCTCGGCGTCCACGTAGCACCGATCGAGTCCGCAAAGATGCGCTCCCAGTCGGGTCCCTCAAGCCGTGCCTCGCCACGCGTGTGCACAAGGTAGACGATGTTGGCGGCCACGTTCAGCACCATCCCACGAGGGAACTTGCCCAACGGGTATGGCGGCTCGATCTTGTCGACCGTCCTAAGGCGCATATCCGCTTCGTTTCTCTAGCGCGAGAAGTGGCGGATCGCTGTAGCGACGGATGCCCTTCCTAGCGTTGTCAGACCAGCCAGTGCCGTCGAAAAGTCTCTCGAGGACTACTCGTGCCATCGGCACGGGTACCGCATTACCGCATTGCTTACGGACCTGTCCATCGTTGCACGCTATCACGAACTCTTCTGGGAAGCCCTGAAGCCTAAGCATTTCGCGAGGAGTCAGCCGCCTTTCCCCGTTAACCAGCAGATAGTTATAGCTTGCTCCAGCGCGAAGAGCGCAGCTGTATGGATAGGCGCTCACATGCCCAGCTTTGTTCTCATGCCATATCGACGGATAAGGGGCATTCGGACAAGATGCTCGCCTACGTGCCTGTATTCGCGAACTTGCATAATAACGTTGCGGAACATCCTGCTCCAGCACACTCTCCAGTGGTGTCATAGGTATCGGTGCCATGGGCCACGCGAACGGAAGCGGATCGCGACAACCCACAATCAGAAGCCTTTCTCGCTTCTGAGGCAATCCGAAATGAAGCGCGTTCAGTACCCTGTGCGTATGCCAGTAGCCCAGAGAATCGAGGGTCTCCAAGATGCGGCTAAGTGTCCGACCTTGGTCATGTCCGACGAGCTGCTTGACGTTCTCGAGCACGAATGCATAGGGGTGGAAACACGCCAGAATGCGGGCAATATCGAAGAAAAGCGTACCTCGCGTATCGTCGAATCCCCTTGCTGCCCCGATGATGCTGAAAGGCTGGCACGGGAAGCCCGCTAGCAACAGATCATGCTCAGGGATCGCCTCTTCCGGAATGCGGGTAATGTCACCCGCTGGTTCTTCGCCAAAGTTGGCTCGATAGGCTCTACGGGCCTCGGCATCAATATCGCAGGAGAAGACGCATCGCACCGATACCCCTCGGCTTAGAGCAGCCTGCTCAACCCCAAACCGAAACCCGCCGATTCCGCAGAACAGGTCAATGTATCGGACTTGCATCGAGCACCTCCCGACTTATAAGTGTAAACTGTGGTACTTCTCATGGCCGACATCTACGATCTCAAGACGCGGTCCCTAGTCATGCGTGCGGTTCGCGGCACCGGCACAAAGCCGGAGATCGCTGTTCGTCGCGCGTTGTTTACCCTGGGTTACCGATACAAAGTCCACACCCGGGACCTCCCGGGTCGACCAGACATTGTATTCCATGGCCGACGCAAGGTCATCTTCGTTCACGGATGCTTTTGGCATCAACATCCAGGTTGCCCGCGGGCGGCCCGGCCAGCCTCGAACGCCGCCTACTGGAACCGCAAACTCGACTCGAACCTTGTCCGCGACTCCGCGGTGGCCTCCCGCTTGCATCACCTCGGTTGGTCCGTCGAGACCGTCTGGGAGTGTGAACTCGCCCAGATGGAGACCGTGGTGGCCCGTCTCGCTGCGTTCCTCGGTCCTCCTCGGCATCGTCCATAGCCTTCACAATGGCATTACTCGTCGCACTCGCGCGGATCCGGCAATCGGGACGAAAGGCCGCGCTGTACCGACCAGGTACGCCAGCACTCGGCCTGCATACCTGAGGCTCGGCCAGTATCGGCGCTCTTCGCCGTGAGCCGGCGCTTCAGCGACCAGTCGCCTTCGCCGGGCGTACCCGCGCCTGCACGTCAGCGTGGCCCGGCCTCGATGAGAGTTTCGGCCCAACGGACAACCACGGTGGCCTGTGGGTTACGGCCTCGCGGTACTCGTCCTCCGTGACCGGTTCCGCCACGCCCGGGTAACGGGCCTCCCACGCGAAGCGCGTGACGTCTGCGGCTTCGCGAACCTCGTCCGGGATGTCTATGCCGAGGCGCGCGAGGCCATCCAGCAGATCGTCGATGTCGAGCGTATAGCGGAAATCGCTCGCTCGCCACCGATAGACGGCCTTGACCGCCTTTTCGGCGGCCTGCTGAGCGTGGAAACAGAGATTCTCGTAGGCCGCGCCGTCCGGCAACGGGGCCCGTGCCATGGCGAGGTCGCGCCTCGCGTAGGCAAGCCAGTCCTCAGGCGAGCCCGGGACGGGGCCGTCAGGCGGCATGGAATATCGCGGTGCCCTCGGACAGGGCGGCGTGGATCACCAGGGAGGGATCGTCTCCGAACCGCTCGACATCGCTCTCCGTAACGACCACTATGTCCTTGGGAACGCCGAGGCCGCGGAGCGCCCGGTAGATGCGCCGAGCTGTCTCCCTGCGATGGACGCCATCCGGCATCACGACGAGCACATCGAGGTCGCTATGCGGACCCATCTGACCGCGTGACGCGGAACCAAACAGGATGATTCTCTTAGGCTGCGTGACCCGTCCAATGCGGCCCACCAGGTCGGCAACCGTGGCTCGCGATATGGTGTGAGCAGGTTCCATCGGGACCCTCCTTGGACAGACGGCTAGCTATATGGAGTGTACCATGGCGGCCCGAACTGCAGCCGGCGAGCCCGGTTCCGCGACCTCGCCGTTCATCGGCATTCCGGCATCTCACCTGGTGTAGCGCGTCAGCCGCAGCGCGGCACTGGCACACTTCTCGCACAGCGGTGCGTCGTTGGTCCACCAGGCTCCGAGGCCGGCTACGAAGTCGGAGACGGTGACGGTCCTGCCGCCGGACATCACAACGCCGCCGATGATGCTCGGCACAAGCCATGGATTCATCCCCACCATCTCCGAGCCGTGATTCGGCGGACCGGTGCGCCGGAACCTTACTGATCGTGGAAAGGCGGTGCGGCTTGACCCCGATCAACGTCTCTCAGTCGAGTGCGATGCAGAGCATTTCGCGGTTCGTTCGGACGTACAGGCGGTTGCCGACAACGGCCGGGTGCGACCATACGGCCACGTCGTCGGCGTAGGACGCGTCCACAGGAAGCTTGCGTAGCTCCGGCTGCAGGCCCGGCTGGGGTCTGGCCGGCAGCAGGCAGACGTTGCCTTCAAGGGTAATGACCAGCACGCGACCCCGAGCGCCGATCAGGCCGGCATGCTGCAGGAAAACCGGATCCTCGGACTTCCACAGCCGTCGGAGCCCGCTTCGTGCATCGAGCGCCTGAAGGCCGAACTCCGACGCGATCCAGACCACGCCGTCCACGACTACGGGACTGGCTGTATTGGGTCGCGCCTCGCAGTCCTCGGCAACGGGTTTGGTGACGATGCGGCCCATCGGCGAGAAGCCGTACATCCTTGTCCCGTTGTTCTCGGTTGCGACCAACAGGCGACCACCGACGGCCACAGGGGTTGGGACGTTGAAATCGTTGGCGTTCGGCGGCTTGAGGGTCCAGAGCCGACGGCCCGTGGCGGGCTCCCATCCCCCGAGGGTGTCCTTGTCGTGCCAGACCACCTGCCGGACGCCGCCGAGGTCGGCAAGGATCATGTTGC
>JBBIQU010000038.1:6964-22215 GCA_037442185.1 Chthonomonadales bacterium
GCCGGGGCTGACCCACCTCGGCGAGCCGTCGCGAATGTCGAGCGCAGCCAGCGATGCCACGGGCGATCCTGTGGGCACGATCAGCGACTGCCCAACGATCAGCGGAGTAGCGCAGAGGCCCCATGTGGGCAACGTCCCGCCGAACCGCCTCAGCAGGTCGCACTGCCAGATGACCGCCCCGGTTGCGGCGTTGACGGCATGGAGGCGCCCAAACGCCCCGAGCAGGTAGGCGCGACCCCCTGCGATCACCGGCGATGCGCGGGGGGTGTTGGTGTAGTCCATCTTGCCGGGCGCGGGATAGGCGAGCCGCCATATCTCTCGGCCTGTGGCGGCATCGAGGCACAGCCAGAGATCGCTAAGACCGTCGGCGGTCTTGCCCGAGCAATAGACCCTCCCGCCGGCCACGCTCACACCGCCTACGCCCGACGACTCCATCGGGCGTCTCCAGACAACGCGGATCTGTGCGGGAAGCGCCTCGGGCAGATGCTCAACCAACCCCGTTCGCGCTGGGCCTCCCCGCCAGTCGGTCCAGTCAGGCGCGGGCTTCCGTGCCGAACCCGATCCGGAAGGGCCCGACGGTCCGCCGCCTGTTGTGATCGGCATGATAATGAAGCCGTCGCGGGTCTCAAGGGCACGCTTGAGAACCGGATCCTTGCCCGCGGCAACGAGCGCAGAGACGAGCCTGTCGCGCGCCTCGACGGGGACCGATGTCCGCACGAAGACGCCGATGAAGGGCACAGGATCGGTCTTGCCGATGACCTTCAGGGCGCCCTTCTTGATCGTGCCGCAGCCTTCGAGCAACGGCATCGCATAGCCCGAAATGGCTGCGGCGTCAGCCTTCCTCTCGACCAGCTCCAGCGCAGCGATGTTGCACGTCGGGCGCGTCGCCGTCTTCGGCCTGGTTACGCCCGCTCTGCGCAGCAAGCTCAGGACCGCCTTCGTCTTCTCGTCTTCGTCCGACTCCCCGAGCAAGATCAAGCGTCCCTTGAGCTCGCCGACAGTCCGAGCTCGGTCGGAGGCTCGAACGACAATCAGGCCGTGCTGCGTGGTCTTGCCGTCGAGCCCGGTCAGCATCGCGACGCACCGATATGGCGCGGCCGAGGAGGAGGCCGCCACCACGACTGAGCGCTTGCCCACAACAAGGTCGGGCGAGCCCTCCCTCGCGATGGCGGCGCCCGAACCGGCAAAGGTGACTCTGATATCACGGCCCATCCGCCGCTCCAGAAACGCGGCCAGCGCGCCGTAATCTCGCTGGGCATAGCCGCCAACACAGGCGCATGCATTCTGTTTGGCCAGCGGATCGAGCACCAGCATGCGCAAGGGCGTCTCGGCGCGCGCGACGCCGCAAGCGATCACGACCATCGCCGCGACCGCTACGAGGAACAGCCTGGGACGCTTCGGCCCGATCACCTGGCGGTCTGTTTCAGCAGCCGCACCGTGTTGGTTGACGTGTCGAGTATGTAGACACGCGATCCGTCCCTGGAAACGCCCAGCGTCACTCGCACGCAGCTTCCGTCCGCGTCCGGCAGTTTGGCGACCGCGCCCAGGAACTTCCCGTTGGAGTCGTATCGCTTGACCTCCATCTGACCCGATGCGGCCGTGAGGATGGTCCCGTCGGGGGCGAAGCAGATGTTCTTGGGTTCGCAGCACCCTTCGCCATAGTAGTCGTTCTTCTTGGCGTCGTTGTGGACAAAGTCGGCCACCTTCTTGCCGCCGAGGTCGTACTTGCCGATCGAGAACCTCGTGTTTTCCGCGGCGTACAGGTATTTCCCGTGAGCCCTGATGTCCATCTGGCCGCAGCATCCCGACAGGTTGGAGATGATGCGCTTGGGATCCTTCAGGTCGTCCTTCATCCGGTACACGGCAAATCCCGCGTCGCCATATGAACAGACGAACACATCGTCGCCCGTGTGCGCCACAGCCGACACGGCGCGCTTGCCGGGCACCGCACCGGCGGCTTGCATTGTGCCGTTCGCATCGAGGATCGCGACCTTGCCGTTGCCGCCCACGATGATGGAACCATCCTGGCGGATGTCGAGCGCCTGGGGAGCGAAATCGAGCTTCCAGCTTGCCATGAGCTTGTCGTCTTGCGACACCTTGAGTATTCGCATGCCGGCCTCATCCGACACCAGGAGGTTATCATCGGCATCGAGCGCAAAGCATGAGGCTTGCTGTACCTTGGTTTCCGGGGTGCGGCAAACGCTGCCTGCGAAGAGCTGAGGATCATAGACGGCTCGTTGGACGGTAGCGGGCGCCAGCGTATTCCGATCGGCCAGCGTGACGGTGGCCTCGCCTCGCTTGAACCCCTCCGACTTATCCCAGTAGAGAGCGTACGTCGGGATGCCGAAACCTTTCATCTCGAAGCGCCCGTGTTCATCGGTGGTGCATCCGGCGCCCATGAGCTGATACAGGGGCTGCCCATCCACAATGGGCATGACCTGCAGCTTGACGCCTGCAGCCGGCTTGCCGTCGGAACCCATCAGAGTGCCGGAGACGGTCTCGGGTCGGGCGAGCTTGAGGGTGGCAGCCGTCTTGCCGGGATCGAGCCTGGTGTAGACGCCCATGGTCTGATCTGCCGACATGACGACGGCCTCCGCTCCCTTGGAGGACGCCGGCGCCCGGATGAGCGCCTTGCCGTCGGCTCCGGCCTGGGCAGCGGAGCGTCCAGCCATAACCCTCGCGCGCGCGGCCGGCTTTCCCGATGGATCGAGAATCGTGAGCGTGACGGCGCGCGTCGGAACCGTCTTGACCGTCTCCTTGAGCGTCACGTCCTTGGCAACCTTGACTTCCTTAGGGCGCCAGGTGGCCATCCACTCCTCATCGAGGAGCACGGCGCCGGAGCCGTCTGCGCCTCCCGGCACGAAGTACAGCGCCACGCTCGAACCCATGGCCGCTTTGGTCGAGAAGGCACCCGATGCGTTCGTTGTCACCTGTCGAACGTCGCGCGCATTGCCCTTCGCAACCAGCAGCATTGCCTTCAGCCCGGCGACAGGTTTGCCCGTCGTGGCCTCGACCACTCTGCCGGACACGGTGCATAGCTTGGTCTGGGCCTCCACAGGGCCCCCAGGCAAGATCAGCGCAGCAAGCCCTGCGGCAGCCAACAAGGCACCCCGAGACGCTTTCATCGCTCTGTCTCCTTTTCCCCCGCTCGCTCGACCGGCGGCGAGCGATTTAACTCAGTATCCCACGATACCACAGGGACGATTCTTCCGGTGCGCGCCCCCAAAACCCCTTGACACTCCACGATAGGGCATGTTATATTGAAGTACTTTAGTAACCTACTTGATCAAGATGAGACGACGAGCCACCGGAAAGGATGTTGCCGAGAGGGCCGGGGTATCTCTCACCACGGTGTCGCTGGTGGTGAACCGGCGTAAGAATGTCGCGATCCCGGAGGAGACCCGGCAGCGGGTCCTGGACGCGGCGCGCGATCTCGGATACAGGCCTAACGGCCTCGTGCGCGGTCTAGTGCGCGGTCGGACGCAGACCATCGGCGTCATCGTGCCTCGTCTCGACAGCAGTTTCCACGCTGCGGTGGTGCACGGCATTCAGGGCGTGCTTCGGACCGAGGGCTGGCGCATGCTGCTGGCCGACTCGGAACACCGTTTCGAGGACGAGAGCCATGAGGTGGAACTGCTGCTTCAGCATCGCGTGGATGGCCTTATTTCGGTAGCCCTGGTTGACGACGTGCCCGAGGAGACGGTCAGGGAGTGGGTTGCAGGCCTTGCGAACGATGGCGTTTCCATGGTTGTCGTGGATGACCAGATTGCGGCAGGCATCGTTGACTGCGTAACAACCGACGACGAGCTCGGGGCGCGTCTCGTTGTCGAGCACCTCATTGCACTGGGCCATACGCATATTGCGCATCTTGGGGCCGGTGATGCCATGAGCTCGGCGCGAAGCCGTCGAGCCGGCTACGAAGCCGCCCTGCGAGACGCAGGACTCACCGTGGACCCCGATCTGGTGGCCGGCACGTCCTACTTCGCAACACCTGATGATGTCCTATGCCTCGCAGAGCGTCTGCTGGGAGCAGCGCCCAGGCCGACTGCGGTGTTTTGCGCCAACGACGATCTTGCCGCCGAGCTCATTGCCGTGGTTCGGTCAAGAGGCATGCGCGTGCCCGAAGACCTTTCGGTGGCCGGATACGGCGATACTGCAGCCGGCCATCTACTCGGAATCACGACGATCCATCAGGACCCGATTTCGATGGGACGAACCTCGGCGGAACGGCTGTTTGAGAGGCTCAAGTCTCCGGAGCTTCCGCCGAAGCATATTTCACTCTCGGTACGGCTGATCCGGCGAGGTACGACTGCCCCGCCCAAAGCCAAAACCAATCCAACAGGCCCTCAACGGGTGAGTCCATGATCAAGCCAGAAGGAGGCACATCCATGGCACGGAAACTGCGCGGTTTCACGCTGATCGAGCTGCTCGTCGTCATTGCGATCATCGCGATCCTTGCGGCGATCCTGTTCCCTGTGTTCGCGCAAGCGCGCGAAAAGGCACGTGCAATATCCTGTGTGAGCAACATGAAGCAGATCAATCTCAGCCTGCTCATGTACGCACAGGACTACGACGAAACGCTGCCCATCAACCGACGCTTCGGCTGGGACACGGAGCTCTACTACTACACGTGGCGCTGGGTGGTGCAGCCGTATATCAAGAGCGAGGGTGTCTGGCGCTGTCCGTCCGCTCCGCGCCGGCTCAACGAGTTCTGGTGGCCCGAGGTGATGGGTTCACCGTTCATCGGTGGCCGAGGCTGCATTGCCGACGTAACGATGACGCTCGAGGACTTCAATGCCAATCCGAGGCGGTGGAAAGGTCTCGCCAACTACGCGGCCAACGGCCACTGGAACTGGTACGATGCGCGGCTGAATCTGGCGTACTTCCAGAAGCCAGCGTCCATCATTTCGATCCTAGAGACACGCGATCCGTGGCCGGATATGGAAGCGTGGACGATCCCCTGGGACTTCGGCGACGGCTATGGCGGCATTGGATGCTTCCACAACAAAGCGGGCAACTGGGGATTCATTGACGGCCACGTCAAGTGGCTTCGGATTCAGGCGACCTTGGCACCAGAGTTCCTGTGGGATAACGACGCCAGCGTTCCCCCGTATCAGCCGGGCTTCACGGTTGAGGGTCTGTTGAACTCAATACCGCCCTGTTTCCGCTAGCAGCACGCGGTCGAGGGTGGGCGCCCCAACGATGCCTGCGCCCACCCTCTGATTGCTCTTGTTGAAGGAGGTCGCCATGAAGCGGGAGATACCTCCCAGCGTCTTCATCATCGTCATCGTCATCGCCGTCGCAATCGCGGGGTTCGTCTTCTACCGTTCCGGCAAGACTCCTGAAGGCGCGGGGGTGACTCGAGAGCAGATGCGCGAGGAGTTCCGCCGGCGCGCGCAGGCAGGTCAACTTCCGGTCTCGCCGGAACAGATGAAGCGGCTCCAACAACAGCCGAAATGAAGGCGACGCTATGATTGGCAATGAGGCAGATGAGCGCCGACGCGTGGTCCTCACCACCGACTGCGGCACCGAAATGGACGACCAGTGGGCGCTGGCGCACCTCTATCTGAGCCCGTCCATAGATCTGCGCGCAGTTGTCACGACCCATGCGCCCAACCTGCCGGCGCCGGCGGCGGAGGCGTCGGCGGCCGAAGCGCGAGCCGTACTCGACAGGCTGCCAGGCGGAGCGAGAGTGGATGTGGTACCAGGTTCCAGCGTTCCCCTGCCCGATGGCCGATCGCCCCTGATGAATGCAGGCGTCGAGCGAATCATTGAGGAGGCTCGTCAGTCGGAGAGCGAGCGACTAAGGCTTCTCGCGATCGGCGCGGCAACGGACGTTGCGTCAGCGCTCCTGGCGGCGCCCGACATTGCTGATCGGGTGGAGATCGTTGCCATGGGCTTCCAGGGACACGATCTTGGGGGCGACGAATGGAACGTCAAGAACGACCCGTTCGCCTGGCGGGTGATCCTGGGCGCGCAGACGCCCCTGACCGTCGGTGACGCCACGGTATGCAAGCAGTTCCTTTGCCTGACGCCTGCTGAGGCAAGCGTAAGGCCAGGGGACAAAGGTGACATTGGTCGCTTTCTTTCGGACATCCTGGATGGCTGGATTGCCGGAAACGGCGAGATAGCGCGTCTGATGACAGGACGACCAGATACCTGGCCGGTCTGGGACGAGATCGTAGTGGCCCACCTGCTCGGATTGACGCGATGCGTTTCGTCTCAGCGGCCGGAACTGCTATCCGATCTCAGTTTCCGCTACGGTGAGGACCGAGGCACGATGCAGTGGGTCGAGCACGTTGACGTTGAGCGCCTGTGGTCCGATCTGGCCGATCGGTGCGTTGGATTCTGACGGTAGCGACATCTCTGGCCGCGAGCCTGCCCTTCAGCGGCGCTCACTGTGCCGCCGAGAGGCGCCAGGTCAGGCCGCGGCGGCGGTCGTCGCTATCGTCGCCGCCCCGTTGGTCTGCATCTGGGTATTCCGGAGCGAGATACTCTATCATTCCGCGGACCTTGCGTCCAATGCTCTCAGTCTGGCGGCGGTCGGAGTTCTGCTCACGCTCTTGCTCGTCAGGGCGGTGCTGCCGCGGGCGGACCGGCGGTTCATGCTCCTTGTCTATGCCGGGGTTGCAGCCACTGCGGGCATCTCCACGATGGGGATGGTCCAGTTCCTGATCACCACGCTGGCGGCCCCGTTCTGGTTCCGCGACGCCGGTAACCGATGGGACGAGTTTATTCCGAGCATTCCTGCGTGGGTGGCGCCACGGTCGCCCGAAGTGGTGCGCGGGTTCTTTCTGGGACGCGCCAGTCTCTATGCGCCTGAGGTCTGGCGCGCCTGGCTGATACCCGTTGCCGTGTGGACCGGATTTATCGCGCTACTGCTTGCGGTTCAGTATTGCCTCGCGCGCCTGTTCTATCCGCGCTGGGCCAATCAGGAGCGTTTGAGCTTTCCCATCGTTCAGCTGCCTTTGGCGGCGACGGAGCCCCGTGGTCATGGGCGCTCGGCAATGGTTGCCGGAGCGGTTCTGGCAGCATCCGTACAGTCACTCAATGCCCTCCATTACGCCTATCCGGCCGTACCCGAATTGCGGGTGCTCCCGACCGAAATCGGGAACGCGTTCCAACCGCCCTGGAACGCGATCGGCAACTTCTGGCTCACGTTCTACCCATGCGCCATTGGGGTTGCGGCGTTGGTGCCGACGAACATCCTTGTGTCCTGTGTCGCCTTCTTTGCCCTGTCGAAGCTGGAGATCGTGGCGGCTCAGGCATGGGGTCTCCGCGGGACCGGGGGAACGGGCGGCTTTCCGTACCCCGGCGAACAGGCTCAGGGGGCCGTCCTTGGTTTGGTCATTATGGTTGTCTGGAGCGCCAGGCAGTGGCTCGCGGTTTCGCTCCGCAACCGGGCGGACCATGGAGCATGGATCGGACTTGGCATCGGTGCGGCCGGCCTGATCGCATTCGGTGTCGCCCTTGGGCTTCGCCTCTACGTGTGCGTATTGTTCTTCTTGCTATTCTTCTTATTCATGGTTGGATTGGGATGGCTTCGGGCTGCTGTTGGGCCGCTCTGGAATCCGGGCAACGATGTCGCATGGTGGATGCGTGCGGTCGGGGGATCCGTCACGCCTGTTCCCGAGGCGGTCGGATTGGCCTACCTCAGGTGGTTCTCGTTCGGCGACTTCAGAGGGCATGCTCTACCCACGTACATTGATGCGATGCGCATTGCCGACGTTGGCGGCATATCGCGCCGCGTCCTGTTCGTCACGCTTGCGGTCGGCTCAGTTCTCAGCATTGCCGCCAGCCTGTGGGTTGCCCTTGACGTCTACTACCGATACGGAGCCGCCACTGCCCTGACGGACCAGTGGCGCACCTATCAGGGCAGGCTTGCCTTCGACAACTTGCGAACTATGCTCGATGGCTCCATGCCCCGACCTGGAGTGTCGGAGCTGACCGCGGCGAGTTTCGGGTTCTTGCTGGTGACGGCGCTTGCGGCTGCCAATCGGCGGTTGCTTTGGTGGCCGTTCCATCCGGCCGGATTCGTAATGGCCCAAACGGGCTCGCTCGAGTGGTTCTGGCTGCCCATGCTGATCGCGCTCGTGGCCAAGTCCCTCGTCCTTCGAGCCGGCGGGCTGAAGCTGTACGAGCGAGCTCGTCCCTTCTTCATCGGCCTGGTTCTTGGAGACTACATCATGTGCGTCGGCCTTGCCGTGGCGGGTACTCTGTTCCGTGTTCCGATGTACAAGCCATTTCCCGTCTAGGATTGCGGCGATGGGGCTCTGTCTTCCACTCCTTGCGGCCATAGCGCGCTCCGGCGACCGAAAGCTGCAGCCAGCCTTCGAGCCGCCTCCGCGTGTGTACAACTACACCCCCTGCATCATGGAAGGGGAGTATCCGGGGACTGCGCACATCTGGTATTGCGCCAACCGGACCCCTGGGGACGTTACCGACTATCTTTGCCACCGGAAGGGCACCCGCTCGGGCAGCGCCTGGAAGTGGAGCGACGAAACCGTCGCTCTCGGACCTGGCGCCTCACGTGCGGACTGGGATAGCAGGCATGTTTGCGATCCTGAGGTGATCAGCGGGCGATACCGGTGGAAAGGCGCAAACTTCCGCTACGCCATGCTATACCTCGGCTGCGATGCCGAGCTTTCGACGCATAATCAAGTGGGCGTAGCCTTCGCCAACTCCCTCGAGGGTCCATGGACCAAGTATCCCAATCCCATCGTCCGCTACACCGATGATCCCAACGGGGGGGTCGTTCGCGAGTTCAACGGTTGGCCCGTGTATCGTCACTGGGGCGTGGGGCAGCCTGCCGCCGTTTCGCTGGATCGGCGCGGCAGACTCATGCTCTTCTACTCCCGCAGCGATACCGTGTGGGGCGTCGAGATGGCGGAACTCGACATGTCCGATATGGATCGAGGTCCGGTCTTGGGCAAGCCCGTTCGCGTTGCGACGGACGGCTTGAGGCGAAAGGATAGCCCCAATCCGGTTGGCCTCAACAACATCGGCGTCGCCCTGGATGAGGGCCGTGACACGCTGTACCTTGTGCGCGAGGAACTGCCCCCGTCGGACAGTCGGTTCCCCAACTTTATCTCGGCGTACACGCAAGTTGCCTCGTGTGGCTGGTCGGACCTTCGGAACGGCCGCGGTCGGTGGAAAGTGCTCGGAGAGGTGGATGAGGCCCGGACCGGCTGGCCACGCAATCACAATGCAGCGTTCATGAAAGACGCCTGGGGACGCCTCAATCGCCCCGATCGCCTCACCGTTGCAGTCTCTCTGGCTCAAGCCTTCGATGCGGCGCCTCCGGACTTCGAGTGGCTCTGGACGTACAGGATTGGGCTGGTTCAGTTCCCGCTTGACGCACAGCCGAAGCAGAACTGAGCGCTGCCGATCCCACGCGACCGAACAGGAAAGCCGCCATCGGAGTCGAACTATGAAGCATGCTGCGCATGTCGTGGTCATCTTGCGTCCATGCCCAGCAATAGGAGGTCGCCCATGAGACACTGCATGCTCATCGCCGTCTTGGTGTGCGTGGCGCCAATGGCGAAAGGCCAGGGCAACGTCGTCTTGCCCGATGAGGTATATCGGACGCCCGGTCCCCACGTCGTCGTAAACGGGGTTCTGCTGAAGGCTCCGGTGAAGGAGATCGGAGGATCGCTGTTCCTGCCCATGCGTGCGGTGTTCGAGGCGCTTCAGGCCGAAGTCAAGTGGTTTCCGGCGGCGCAGCAGATTGAGGCAACCCGCGGAGACACGTCCGTGCGCCTGTGGATCAAGCGATCCGTGGCAATCGTGAACGACCGGGAGATCAAGCTTGCCGCCTCGCCGACGCTCATGGACGGCGCCACCTACGTGCCGCTGCGATTCCCCGCCGAAGCGTTCGGCGGCGAGGTGAAGTGGCTCGGCTCCATTCGGACCGCGGCCATCACGATCGCCCCGCTCAATTCTGGGGCCACCGAACCGTCGGAATCCGCCACCCCGACCCAACCTGAGCCTGCGCTGCCGGCAGCCCTGGAGGGAGTCATTGTCACCAAGGTCACCTCAGGTGTGACGGCGCTCGTCGTCCGCAACGCGAAGGGAGAGACAACCCTGGTCGAGATCGCGTCCGGAGCCGTGATCACGCGAGCGAATCAGGACGAGACGCCCAAACAGGCAACCTTTTCCGCGCTGGAGTTGGGTGACAAGGTTACCATTGCGCGAAACGCTGCCGGCAGAGCCACGAAGATCGAGGCAAAGTACGCTCGCATCAACGGGGTGGCCGCAGCGATTGCCAACAACAGGTTGCTCCTCGAGGACGGAACCCTGTACAGGCTCCAGTCCGATATGCGGGTTGTCTATGCGGACGGCAAGGACGCTCCGCTGGCCCATGTGGTCAAAGGCACTCCCGTTACGCTCGACCTGACGCCCGACACGACCGACGTCTGGCGGGTCACGATCCCTGAGCGCGCTGCCCAACAGCCAACCGTGCCCGCTGCCGACGTTCAGGACATCCTGACCGTGGCGGCGGTCGGATACACGAGACCCCTGAAGGCCGGCGATAGGCTCACCATTCAGGTGACCGGCACGCCCAACGCGGAGAGGGTCACCGCCAGCGTCGGCGATGTCCTGCGCGATCTGCGGCTCACCGAGACTGCGCCGGGAACGTATACGCGCCAGATTGCCATTGCGCCGAACACGAATGTCCGCTCTGCCCCCATCGTCGCCATCATGCGTGTGGACGGACGAGAGACGCCGCCCGTCCAGAGCGCCACTTCCATCACAATTGACACGCGGCCGCCGAGCTTCGATTCGCTCATGCCGGGGGACGGGGCACAAGTCCTCGACCGGAATCCGACGATCGAGGCCGCCTACTCCGATCCCGGAGGCAGCGGCGTGGATTCCGCTTCCGTGCGCATCCGAGTGAACGGTCGAGATGTCACCAAGCAGGCGACCGTAGCCGAATCACGAATTCGCCACCGCGGCCAGAACCTTGCGCTGGGAGATACGACGATCGAGATTGACATAGCGGATCTGGCCGGCAACACAGCGTCTGCGCGATGGTCCATCGTCGTCGCGAACGCGCCGGCAACCGGGGCGAGGTATGTGCGGCATGATGCGACGAAGCCGCTGACGGTCGGGCAGAAGTTGACCCTTGCCGCAAGGTTCGACACAGTTCCGAAGAAGCTCGAGTGGTACCTCGGCAACAAGCTTGTGAGTCGGGCCATGGTCCGGAACGCCGCCGAGAACGAGTACCGGGCGACCTACACCATTGATGCGGAGGACGCACTGGGCGAACAGTCCGTCAGCGTTCGCGTCTACTCCGACGATGACGAGGGGCAGGTACTGTTCGCGACAGATCCGGTTGTGGTGGCGGCGAAGCAACGTGACTTCAAGATCACCTCTCCGGCGGACAAGTCCGTTGCGCCACGTCAGTTGGTGATCACCGGAGAGGCGACGCCCTCCTCCGAAGTCAGGATCACCGTGGACTATGAGAGCAAGATAGCATTCCTGCCGGTGAAGGGGCAGCTCTTCACGGGCGTCGTCAGGGCGGACGCCAAAGGGGTCTGGACCAGCGAGCCCATCGAGACCGGCGGGATGCTCGTGCGGCCCGACACCTACATCGTCACGGCGGAAAGCCTTGATGCCGAGGGGAACGTCGTCAGGACTCTCAGAATCACACTGACACGCCGATGAGACGGCGCCGTTCCGGGTCTCATTTCGGCGCGGGAGATCTTCCAACACAGTCAGCGCCGCCGATGGAGTGTGCGTTCGGCTTCGCGCGAGGCTGAGGCTCGCCTTTCCACTCGGGCGGTGCGATTTTGCGCGGAATCTCTACCGAGGAAGCAGGAAGACGGAGACAGACTGCCGAACCGATCGCCGAAGCTGCGCATACGCTTGAGACAGCGCAGCGTACCTGGAGGCGATCATATGCGCAAAGGAATGCTCCTCGGCATCTATGGTCTCTTCGGCGCGCTGGCATTCGGTTCGTTGCTGGCAGTCGCCGGAGGGGTCGGCAATGCCCAGACCAAACGGGCTCAGCCCAAGCCGAAGCCCATGCCGGATGCCGTGTGCGTCAACTGCCACAAGATGACCACGCCGGGGATAGTTCAGGACTACACCCTGAGCAAGCACCGACAGGTGATGGTAGGTTGTTCCACATGCCACGGGTCGGAGCACAATGGTCCGTCCAACGTCGAGAAGGCCAAGATCCCGACAGCCGATACTTGCGCCCAGTGCCACTCCGAGCGTGTGGAGCAGTTCAAGAAAGGCAAGCACGCGCTCGCGTGGGCGGCGATGAAGGCCATGCCGACCATGCACTACCAGCCGATGGCTCTCACGGAGGGCATGAAGGGGTGCGGCGGGTGCCACAAGATCGGGCTCAAGACAGAGGCCGAGATCAAGCAGCTCAAGGATGAAGGCCAGGGCTACGGCCGCGCGTCCTGCGACGCGTGCCATACTCGCCACACCTTCTCTGTGGTTGAGGCTCGGCAGCCGCAAGCTTGCCAGACGTGCCACATGGGCTTCGACCATCCCCAATGGGAGATGTACTCGGCATCGAAGCACGGCGTCCGCTACCTGCTCAAGCAGAACAAGACCCTGCACCAGGATGTCGCCGCGCCGACGTGCCAGACCTGCCACATGCCTGACGGCAACCACACCAATGAGACAGCATGGGGCTTCCTCGCCGTTCGTCTACCCATGCCCGAAGACAAGCAGTGGGCTGCGGACCGGACGACGGTGCTTCAGGGGCTGGGGGTTCTCGACCCTGAGGGCAAGCCAACGGCGCGGCTCGAGGTGGTGAAGGCCGCGAACGTCGCCAAACTCACGCAGGAGGCGTGGCAGGCGAAGCGGGACGAGATGATCGGCATCTGCAGCAAGTGTCATTCGCGCAAGTTCGCCATGGGCGAGCTCAAGAAGGGCGATGACATGATCCGTGAGGCCGACAAGCTGATGGCCGAAGGCATCCGCATCGTGGCCGGTCTGTACAAGGATGGGACGATCAAGAAGCCCGAGAACTACCCGCACGCATTCCCGGATCTCCTGACGTTCCACGACGCGACGACCGAGATTGAACAGGTGCTCTTCAAGATGTTCCTCGAGCATCGGATGCGCGCGTTCCAGGGCACCTTCCACGCCAATCCCGACTACGCGCTGTGGTACGGCTGGAGTGAGATGGTCCAGGACCTGACCAAGATCAAGGAAAAGGCCGCAGCGATGCGGAGGGCGGCCGGCAAGCCGGTTGAGTAGACGCCTGCCGATCGCGACAGTGCGCACGCCGGCCGGCGGTCTGTGTCGCTTCGACATGGTCCGCCGGTCGGCGTTGCCGTCCCCGACCGCACGCCATTGGGCAGCGGGAGTCCAAGCTTGAGACAGGAGAGGAAATCATCTGGGGGCTCGCGCCGCGACGTGCGCCGCGACCTTGGACTCGGACTGTACCTTGGCGCGTTGGCGTGGATGGCTCTCAGCATCACCAGCGTGCCCAAGGCGCTGCTTGAGTTCGATCGCCGGTGGGGCATCTTCGTTTTCGCCGGCGTGTGCGCCCTTGTGTACACAACGCGGGCCCGTGCGGTCGTCTGGGCGGCCGGAGGGCTTGGAGCGGCTCTCTACGTGATGGCGGTTGCGACGCCTATCTTCCCGCGCGCTGCCCGGGGCTTGATCCGCGAGGACCAGATTCAGAAGGCCGATGCTGTCATCGTGCTGTCGTCGGCGACCACACGCGAGCGGAGGCTCGACCAGCACGGTTTCATTCGTACCATCGAAGCCATGCGTCTCGTCAGCGACGGTTGGGCCCGGACCCTAGTGCGCACCGAAGTTGGCGGCGATTTTCCGAAGACCGAAGTTGGCGGCGATTTTCCGAAGCCGGATGCAGACGTGGCGGAACTTGCGCGCCTGTGCGGTCGTCCAGAGATTGAGGTCATCGGCCCTGTCCACAGCACGCGTGACGAGGCCGTGCAGTTCGCTGACCTGGCGCGCGCGCGCGGGTGGAATAAGGTCATCCTGGTAACATCGCCCTATCACAGCGCCCGAGCCGCGGCGGTGTTTGAACGGGCGGGTGTTAAGGTGATCTCGCGTCCGTGCCCGGAAAGGGAGTTCGCTCCGAGCGCTCCACGGAGCGTGCGCGAGCGACTGGCCGTATTGCGTTGGTGGTTGTACGAGCAGGTTCGCTGGGTTCTCTACCGCGCCCGCGGGTGGGTGTGACGGTCCGAGCCAATATGAGTTCGGCTAACCATGCACAATCTACTTGACAAGCGGGCAAGGGTGTTGTAGTCTAGATAGTAACCGAAGTTGTCATTGCCGCGCGCCGCTCTTGGCCTCCGGAAAGCCGGGGTGTCCGAACGGCAGGGCAATGTGCGGCAGGCATGGGCGACGCCGTTGTCTGCCGCAATGCAGATCGTGGTGTAGTTGCGCCAAGCCGCAAGTCCTTTTTCTCGGAGGGAGGAGCAACTGATGAACCATCGTGATCGGTCGGGATTCACCTTGATCGAGCTGCTGGTAGTGATCGCGATTATCGCGATTCTGGCCGCAATCCTGTTCCCTGTGTTCGCTCAAGCGCGAGAGAAGGCTCGACAGACATCCTGTCTGGCCAACACAAAGCAGATCGCCTTGAGCGTGCTCATGTACGTTCAGGACTACGACGAAGTCGTTCCGCTGGTCTATGACCTCAACACATTGGGCTCGTGGACCGATCGGGTCCAGCCCTACATCAAGAACTGGGACCTCATGTTCTGTCCGTCAGGCGGCAGCAAGCGGTTGCCGGCGACACTGAATGTGTCCGCCAATCGGAACTGGACATGGTGGAGGTACTTCACCCAGTACGGTTTCAACGCGACATACCTGAACCGCGCCAACTACGGGTGCGGCAATATCATGGTGAACGGCAATGCGTTCGGGCCGCCGCAGCCCGTCGCTGCGGCGTCCAAACCCGCCGAGACGGTGATGGTGGCGGAGACCGGTCAGATCGGCACGGACCAGAACGTCGGATCGCATATCGCATATGCTCCCGGCGGTCTGACGGCCAATGATGTCTGCACCTATGGTGACTGGGGCCGACCGAACGGCGGCGTCTGGTTCGCCATGATCGGTCGGACCGAAATGGGCTTCTTCCTGCCGCGCCACAGCGATGGCGGCAACATCGCCTTCCTGGATGGCCACTCGAAGCACCTGAAGCCCGGCGCGCTCGCAGCCGGCACCAACTGGACGCCGACGACGGCCTACGGATCGGTCCAGATCATCAACCGACCCACCTATCTCTGGGACCTCGACTGATCGTTAGAGGC
>JBBIQU010000038.1:22269-22479 GCA_037442185.1 Chthonomonadales bacterium
GGTAGCCGCAGGAAGGGTTGAGGTTGCGTATCACGTGCAGGCGGGGACCGCCGATCAGGCGCCCCGCCTCGCACGTTTCTGCGTCTGCGCCTACATGTCGGCCATAACGTGTTCGACGACCGTCCTGGCTGCATACGGCCGTCCGGTGCGCCGCGCCCGGTCGCGCATCCGGGCAAGCCGTTCCGGTGAGCCCAGGAGGTCCTCGACCGC
>JBBIQU010000038.1:22497-31666 GCA_037442185.1 Chthonomonadales bacterium
CAGGATCGCGGGCCATGACCCCGCATTCTGCCTCCGCCAGAAACCGAGCGTTCCCTTCCTCTTGCCCCGGGATCAGCAGCGGCTCATAGACCACCATCGGCGTCCCAACGGCCAGGCACTCGGCCATGGTCAAACCTCCGGGCTTGCCCACGAGAAGGTCAGCGTCGGCAAGACACGAGGCATAGGACTCCTGGCTCACATAGCCAAGAACGGTCATGCGCTCCCTCTCCGGCCCGTACACGGTCTCGCGCCTGCGAGAGCAGGCCTCAAACGCCGCTGCGTTTCGGCCACAGACGACGGTCAGGTTCACGCAGGACCGGACAGCCATGAGCGCATCCAACGCAACAACGAGCGGCCCCGCTCCGATGCCGCCTGCGGCAAGCATGACGCTCTGTGATCGCCGACCGGACTGCGAACGCACGCCGCAAGACTCGAAGGCGCTATGGACCGGGATGCCGGTAACGACCGTGCGGCGCGCAATCCCGGGCCTCCGTGACTCCATGATGGCGCGAGTCTGCTCGGCCGGTACGAAGTAGATATCGGCGTCGCTCCTGAGCCACATCGCATGGGGATGGATGTCGGTGATCACAACCCCCACGCCGTATTGCCGTCCGGTCCTTGCGTTGCGGGCAAGCCTGGGCAGGGGCAAAGCCTGCGTGCACACGATCCAGTCGGGCTGTTCGTCCGATATCAGGCCGTCGAGCCGCGCCAGGAAGACATCGTCCATCCACGTCTGCAGCGCATAGGCGAACGACGGTCGGTCGGACCAGCGGTATAGCCGTCCCCAGAGGCGTCTGTTGTGGCGGACCAGGCCTTCATAGCCCCCACAGAACCAGAGACGAAACAGTCGGGGCGCGCAATCCAGCGCGTCAACCGTTCGGGCTTCGGCGCCGTGTTGCGTGAAGGCAATATGCAGCGCGCGGGCGGCGCTGAGATGGCCGTCTCCCGCCGACGCCCAAAGAATCAGGACCCGCATGGCTCGGATCGGGATTGGGCAGCTCGGCCTGCGGAGGCCCGGAGGAGCTTGGCCAATCGCACACGATGTTGGCGCTGAAGCAATGCGCATATGATGTTGAGGGCGAAGAGGACTAAGACGAAGGCAAATCCCGACCAGAAACCAGCGAGCGCGAATGCGACGGCAAAGGGCACATGAAGCAACGTGCCGAACAGGTGCGTCAGCTCTGCTGTCCTTGTCTGCTCCTCGAATGCCGCGAGCCCCCTGCGGCCTCCGCGCACGTTTCGCAGCAACGCTCCGTCCTTGGCCGGGGGAGCGGATACGCGAATGAGGGTCAGCACGAACCTTCTGAATGCTTCGACCCCAAGAACCTCGTAGAGCCGTTCGTTTTCGCAGGCGAACGGTCCGAAGTACCAGTGCGCCGCGGGGCAATCGGATGCTGCAGCGTGGTCTGAGGCCTTTGCGGGACCATGTTCCGGGCTTTCCGAGCTTACGCTTGTTGCGCTCGACGCTTCACAGATCGCGCGCTTGAAGCGCTCGAGCATGACCGATAGGACGTGGGGCACGAGAAGCGCCAGCCCGTAGGCCGTCAGCGGCACGTTGCCGGTCCGCCAGGCCAGCCAGGGCAGCGGGAGCTGCACCGCGATGCTCATCAGGTTGATCAGCTCATGGTATCGGGCGCGCATGCGTATCTGCGCGACCTCGGCTGAAGCGAGCCGGTCCGGCTCCGGAAGCCGTTCGCCAAAGAGGCGCGCAATGCACGCGAAGACCGGAACGAGGCCGAGCAGGCGGTAGCAGCGCCCATTATGTTCGATCGGCCTGAGGCGGTACCAGCGATCCAGCAGGCGAGCGACGCGATCGGTCCTCGGGCTGTCGTGCGTCACGTTGCGATGCGGAGCCATGGACCCGCGGCGGCCTCACCGCGCCTCGCGGCTGTGCGGCTCGGCGGCTGCCTCGCTCTCCCATCCAGGCGGCGGCTGCAGGACATCCAGGGGAGGGAGGTGGTAATGCTGACCGACGCAGCGGTCGGCTATGTCGTCCCAGTAGATCAGTTCGAGTTGACCGTCCCAATGTTCAACCAGCGCCGAACAATGCGAGAGCCAGTCGCCCGCGTTTGCGTAGAGGGCTCCGCATTCGTGGCGGGCGATCAACGGACCGTGAACATGACCGCACACCACCCCGTCGTAGCCCTGCCGCTGCGCATCAACCGTTATGCGTTCCTGGAAGTTGGTGAAGTATTCGAAGAAGCTCTTGATGCGCTTCTTGGCCCCATCAGCGAGGTCGATGCGGCCGATTCCTCGCCCTCCGAAAACCGTGTTCAGCCATGCGCCGGTCACGGTCAGAAACTCATAGCACCATGCGCCGATCCACGCGAGCGGCTTGAAGGCGGTGACTGTCCGATCATAGATATCGCCGTGAACCACCAGCAGGCGTCGTCCGTCGGCAGTCGCATGGACGAACGAGTGATCCACATGGATGTTGCCCAGCTCGGCGCCGCATAGCTTGCGACACAGGCCGTCATGGTTGCCCGGGCAATAGCGCACGTTACAGCCCGACGTGGCCTTCCCGAGTATGGTCCGGATCACGTTGGTGTGCGACTGCTTCCATTTCCACGACTGCGCGCCGACCCAGACGTCCACGATATCCCCCACAAGGTAGAGGTTTTCGCACTCGATGCGGTAAAGGAACCCGCGGACGCGCTCAGGATGCGAAGCAGCCGAGCCGAGGTGCAGGTCGGAGATGAACACCGTCCGGAACGATAGCCGGTCTGTAGTCATATGTGTACGATCATACTCCAAATGGGGTATGGAGGCGAGAGGTAAGGCGCGGCAGATAGGCTGCCGACTTAACGAGGCCGATCGGCAGCCGTCCGCGGGGCCGGCCGGAGGAGGTGCAATATGCGTGTGTGGGAAATCGGGCTGTCTCTTGGAGCAGGGATGATTGTGTTCGGGCTGCCGGCGATCGAAGCCGGGCCGGCTCAGGGCGGCGGTCAGGCCAAGCTTGTCGGATCGCGGGCCGATCGCATTCGGCCGTACGCAGCAAACCCTCGCTACTGGCAATTCAAGGGCAAGCCGGTACTGCTTCTCGGAGGGAGCAAGGACGATAACCTGTTCCAGATCCCCGATCTGCGGGAGCATCTTGACCAGATGGTTCGGGTCGGGGCGAACTACATACGCAACACAATGAGCGACCGGCCCGACTTCGGTTTCGAGGTCTATCCGTTCTTCAGACGCCCGGACGGCAAGTACGACCTGGAACAATGGAACCCCGAGTACTGGCGTCGTTTTTCCGAGATGCTCCAGCTGACACACGAACGGGGCATCATCGTGCAGATCGAGGTCTGGGACCGGTTTGATTACAACCAGTCGCGATGGAAGCTGCAACCCTACAATCCTGCCAACAACGTGAACTACACGTTCGAGCAGTCAGGCTTCAGGCCCGATTACCCGAACCACCCGGGCGCCAACGACCAGCCGTTCTTCTTCACAACGCCGGACCAGCGCGACAACAAGACTGTGTTCCGATATCAGCAGCGCGTCGTTGACGAAATGCTGCGCCGGTCCCTGCCCTATCCCAACGTCCTTTATTGCATGGACAACGAGACGTCCGGCGACGAAAAGTGGGGAGCGTTTTGGGCGAACTACATCCGTCGCAAGGCATCCGAGATGAAGGTGGAATCCTTCGTTACTGAGATGTGGGATGATTGGGATATCACGTCACGGACGCACCTGAGGACGCTTGACCATCCCGAGCTGTACACGTTTGTAGATGTGTCGCAGAACAACCACAACAAGGGGCAGACGCACTGGGATCGCTTCCAGCATGTGCGGCAATATGTCGCCAGGCGGCCACGGCCCATCAACACGGTCAAGACCTATGGCGCAGACGGCGGGCCGTTCGGCGATTCATCCGATGGTCTCGAGCGTTGGTGGCGGCATCTCATCGGCGGCGCAGCAGGGGTTCGTTACCACAGACCTCCCTCGGGCCTCGGGCTTTCGGATGCTGCGATGGCCTCGATCCGGGCCGCCCGCCTGTTGGAGTCCCGGGTGAAGCCTTGGCTTACCGAACCGGCCAACCACCTGCTGAGCGATCGCGAGGCCGATGAGGCCTATCTCACTGCGCAGCCCGGCGAGATGTACGGCATCTTCTTCCCGCGCGCGGCCGAGGTCGGGCTCGATCTGACGGGCGTCAAGGGTCCCTTGACGTTGCGGTGGATCAACATTGCGCTGGGCGAGTGGGGACCCAGCGCCCAGGTGCCATGCGGTTCGATTGCGCGCATTGCGACGCCGGGGGCCGGCATGTGGGCGGCGGCGTTGACCCGAACGAAGTAAAGCACTTCGGAGCCACGGCTGCGCCCTCCCGTGTCGGCCACAACAACCGTTACCAGCGGATCGGGCGCGATAGCCTCGGTTCAGCCACCTCCGCATAGGCTTCGTCGAAGATGCGGATGGCGGACTTGCGAACGAAGTCCAGCCTTTCCTCTTCGAGTTTCTTCCTGTTGAGCGGGATGCCCTTGATCAGAAGGGCGCCGAGGCGGGCATCCGCATGGACCTCTTCCAGCGGAAGGGTGGTCGCGCGCCATCTGGCGTTGCACCGGATGATCCACCATTTGCGCGCGGCTCGAACCGGGCCGATGCGCTCGCCGGGGCGCATGCCGAACACGGCGGCTTCGGTGACCGGCGAGGTCGCGAACACCGATTCGCCGCGGGCGAACGGGACCATGAGGCCGTCGAGGTCGCGGCTTGCATCAACGCTGTACCGAGCTACGACGTTGCTCCACGACACGCCGCTCACCAGCTCGTTGAGCGCCTGACGGGCCGCCTCAGCCGACTGAGTGCCGATGACGCTGACCTGAAGTCGGTCCGGAGTGTGGAAACGCGCGCCGGGGTTCGCAGGGTCAATGTTGCGCCGGTAGAAAGCTTGGACTTCGGCAGGCGTAACCTCGAGCCCATTCGTCAGCAGTTTGACCTCCGCTAGCTCTAGCCGGAGCTGGTCCTTGTACTCCTCGTCGGTCAAACCGGACACGGCCAGACGGTCAAGGTAGTCGGGTCTCGCTCGCGCCAGATCGTGAAGTTCGAGCACTTCGCTATCGTCGGGCCAGCACCCCTTGGATACCGCGAACTGACGCGTGAGCTCATCGGTGACGAACTTCTTCACCTCTCGGAGGCCGTAGATGCGCTCGCAACGGTATCGGAGTTCATCACGCCGCAGCGGCACTCCGTTCACGGTAACCACCATTGGCGTGGCGGACCGATGGTAGTACGACCTTGCGGCAAGGGCGCCGGCCAATCCGCCCACGCCGAATGCGAACACCGCCGCGATGGCGATTCCCCAGAAGCGGCGCTGCGGCTCGGCGACCCATTCGCCCGGTCCCACCCGTCGGAGCCGGTAGCCAGGCGGCACCTCGCCGGCCGGAATGTCATCCGACCGCCGGAACGGGTCCTTCTCTCGTCGCCACAACATGGTCATCCTCCATCGGCGTGCATCGGGCTCTCGTGCGCGGAAGCGCACAGGGCTTGCATCCCCTGCCGACTTATGATACAATCATATCACGTTAGGCAGGTCTTGCCCTCCGGCGTTGGACGCTCTCTCGCTCATTACAGGCCAGTGGCATTGACTATCGTGGGAGCGTAACCCATGCAGTATAGGCATCAGTGGTCATTTCTTCATGCAGTCGCGCGTGCGTCACGGCTTCTGATTGTGGTCTTGGCCGTTGTGGCCGCAACTCTCGGCGCGACGCATGCGCAGTCGCCGAACTACAGCTACCTCTATCGCGTCACGAACTTCGTCAGCTACGTCGGACCATCTCCATATAACAATGCAACCTCGGGTGACCGCTATTTCACATCCTGTGGCTTCGAGGGCCTGACGTTCACAATGGGTACCGGCAACGTCGGTCAGTTCAACGACGGGCAACTCCGTTGGAACGCCTACGGCGCCAACCCGGCACGCACATTCACCTGGACTGATCCAGTGCCTGCCGATCTTGGCGGCACCAACAACAGCCCGTGGGATCCGGATCGCGGTGACACCGGAACGCCATACACGAACGAACCGGGATACGCGCGTCTCGGCGATATCTTCACCGGGGGCAACATCAACCGCATCCTGGACGGCGAGGACAACATTGCCAACGCCTATGTTGATCTCTACTTCGGCAACGGCAAGTTTGTGCGGTCCGACGGTATCGCAGGCACGCCGGAACTCGTGCTCCTCGAACGGGGGGGCAACAGCGGCGTGTACATACGGGCCATAAAGAGCGACGGAAGCTACTCGAACACGCTCTCGATCAACATCAGATCAGGAACGGGCACCGACCTTGATCCGCGCACAGGCCAGAACATAGCGAAGGTAGGCGGAAGCTGCGGCTTCTCTCTGGACTCGACTGAGATCGGCAGCGCGCAAGCCGTGTATGGAACAGGCATTGACCTGATGGCATTCGGCAACGTCAGCACAAGCGACATGATCATCGGATACCAGATCTGGTTCGAGTACAACAACACGTTCTGCAATGGACCGGACCTCCACGGCTTCATCCTTTCCAGGGAGGCGTCCGAGGTGCCGGAGGCGTCGAGCCTCCTGGGTTTGGCCGCCATGCTCGCTTCCGGAGGTGGGCTCCTGGTGCGACGTCGGTCGGCCGCCGGCCCTCACTGAGGCGCCGGCGATACATTCGGACGCGACACCTCCGAGTAGCGCTCGTCCAAGACCATGATTGAGGCTCTCTCGATGAAAGCGCGACGCTCGGTCGCAACGCGCTCAGCGTTGCGCAACGAGCCGATTTCGATGCGCGCACCCATCTCCGCGTCCCGCCTGGCCTGATCGAACGGCACAACGAGAGCCGGCCACCTGCGGATGCACCGAACGATCCACCACTTGCCTCCCGAAAAGACCGGGGCCGATCGTTCGCCTTCGCGCAATCTGAAAACTGTCTCCTCTGAGAGATGGTCCTTGGAGAACGGCGAACGTCCCCGCTCCAGAGGGTCAAGCAGACCGGCCCTCTCACGGGACGGGTCTACGCTGAACTGCGCCACCACCTTTGGCCATGGTTCGTCGCGGATCAGCGCCATCAGCGCCTGTTGGGCTTCAGCCTTGCTGTGTGTGGCAATGACGGCAACCTGCATTCGGTCGGGCGTCCTGAACAACGCGTTGGGGTTCCTTGGGTCGGTATTGCGCTTGTAGAAGTAACGCACGTCCGCCTCCGTCGCACGAACGCCCTGGATGATCAGATTCACCTCGGCCAACCTCAGCCGAAGGTCGTCCCGATACTCCCTCTCGGTAACGTCCGACGCCACCAGCTTCTCCTGAAAACCGGGGCGTTGCGCCTCTTTGGCGTACCTCTCGTCCACCTCCGCTTCCGAAGGCCAGCAGCCGCGCTCACTCGCAAACTGCCTGAGCAGCTCTTGAGACACCATGCGATGCACATACTTACGGCCGTGCCGTTGCTCAAGGTCCTGGTACATCTGGTCGCGTCTGATTGGGACGCCGTTGACGACAACAACGGGTTGCTGGGCGCGACGCAAATGGTGGACGCGCATGGCCTGTATGGTGGCCGCACAGGTGAGTGTACAGGAAGCAAGCACGACCCCCCATACGCGCCACCGAATCGAGAACGGCTCGGCCACCCATTGGCCCGGGCCGATTCTCCTGAGTCGAAAGCCGCGAGGGACCTCGATCGGATCGGGACGACGATCCGTCACGAGGAGATCGTCGGGGATCGGCTCACGCTTCAGCATTGGAATCCTCCGTGGCCGCCTCGCAGGTCCTGGCGCGCCAATCGGCAGCAGCCATGCCCGCCACCCATCCAGTGGAAAACGCGGCCTGAAGATTGTAGCCGCCGGTTTCCGCATCCAGATCGAGCACTTCGCCGGCAAAGAACAGACCGCCGACCTTCCGGGACATCATGGTCCGTGGGTCAACCTCGGCCAGAGCGACGCCTCCTGCGGTGACGATGGCCTCCTCAACGGGCGCGAGCCCGCGGAAAGTGAACCGAAGTCCCTTGAGCGCCTCTACGATTGAGCGCCGCTCCGACGACGTTACCTGGCTCAGCGAGCGCCCCATGTCCAGGCCAAGGACCCCCACGAGCGCGTCGGCCAGAGCATGCGGCATGAGCTTTCGGAGGTATGGGCCAAGCTTGCCGGGTTTCGCGAAGTCGCGGATCAGCCGCTGGTGCAGCTCTTCGTGCGTGATCGCAGGCTTCAGGTCGAGCTCGATGAAGACGGGCATGCGGTCGGGGTCGGCCGGAACGTGCCTGCTGACCGTCAGGATGATCGGCCCGGAAAGGCCGGAGCGGGTAAAGAGCATCTCGCCGAACTCGCGGGCCGCCATCACGGGCGGATCGCCCACCATCAGCCGAACAGCAACGTTCTTGAGCGTAAGGCCGCTGAGCGAGCCGACCCATCGGTCGCCGATCAGTATCGGAGCCAGCGCTGCGCGCGTCGGCACGATGGCGTGGCCGACCTGACGGGCGATCGAATAGCCGTCGCCGGTTGAGCCGGTGCCCGGGTACGACAGCCCGCCCGTGGCGACGATGACTGCCGTCGCATCCATGGTCCCGTGATAGAGGGCAACGCCATGAACGCATCCGGCTTCGGACAGCAGCACCGCCTTGGCGCGCGAGTTCGGCCGCACATCAACACCAAGCTCAGCGACGCGCCGCTCCAGAGCATTGGCCACGTCGAGGGCCGAGTCCGAAACGGGAAAGATGCGTCCGCCACGCTCGGCTTTCGTCGGGACGCCCATCCGGCTCAGCAGCGCGATGATGTCATCACGGAAGAAGCGTGAGAATGCACCATACAGGAAGCGGCCGTTCGGGCCGAACGCCTTGATGAACCGCTCGATGCCCGCGGCATTGGTGATGTTGCAGCGGCCCTTGCCGGTCAGGCGAAGCTTGCGGCCCGTCTTCGGTCCCCGCTCCACCAGCGTCACGCGGGCACAGCGTTCCGCGGCCGATATGGCGGCCAGCAGGCCGGCAGGCCCGCCGCCGATGACGACAATCCTCTGCGAGGACCTCACTGCGTCGGGGCGCTCCATTCGAGCGGCGAGCCTGCATCCGACCAGTCAAATGCGTCGTAGCCGCCGATGCCAGCGAGTCGCGGATGGTCCCTTGGTATGCCCGTCTGGCGCAGTATGGCGAGGTCCTGCATCGCCTCGGCCCATACCTCCCACCGGACAGAGTCGAGCGGTCCGTCTGCCCCCGGATACACGACGAAGGGG
>JBBIQU010000039.1:0-30955 GCA_037442185.1 Chthonomonadales bacterium
GGTCGGGATTGACCTCCAGCCGCTCGGGAACCCGCTAATATACAGGAAAGGGCAGGCCGTGGCCAGCCGGAAGCTCGATGCGTCGCTGCCGGCCGATCAGGTCTTCGGCGAGCTGGTCTTGCTGCTCAAGGGACTCGGGCAGAATGCGCTGGAGCGTGGCCTGATCCCACGCTATGACCCGGCAACCGGACAACCTCAGACCGGGTCGCTCAGCGCCGATGCGCTGGTCGGTTTGACCGAGAAGGTCAAGGCATATCGCCGCCGCGTCGAGGTCACGGCGTATGCGGCTCAGGATACCAACGCCGGTGACAGCCTGCAGTTGGAGTTCAAGATCAGGCCGTCAACGTGAGCGTCTCACAGCACGGATAGACGGCAGGATGGCGATGGACTCAGCGAACGTCGCCCGGATCGTGATTGCGATAGACCCAGGACGCGACAAATGCGGGCTGGCATGCGTGCGATCTGACGGTTCGGTCGTGGAGAAGGCGATCTTGCCGCCCCGCGAGGTGGTGGATTGGGTGCGACGCGTTGCCGGGGCCGATTCGGTCTCGGTCATTGTGGGCAATGGGACCGGGCATCGGGCGATTGGCGATCTGCTGGCGACAGCAGGCATCGCCTGGATGTCGGTAGACGAGAGGGACACGTCGCGCGCCGCTCGAAGTCGGTACCTGGCCGATCACCCGGGTCGTGGTCTGCTCCGACTGATCCCGAGAGGGCTTCGCTCTCCCGACGCGCCCTACGACGACTATGTGGCGCTCATCCTTGCGGAACGGGCGCTCGCTGACGATTCTTGACAAACACACGTACGTTATGGTAGTGTTTGTTCCAGCAGGCCTGTGTCGTGCGGTGCGTAGCCTAGTGGTGGGTGTATGGCCGTGCGGTGGAGGCTTGGAGCAGGGGAAGCGAGGTCCGAACGATCGGGCTCTCCGGCCGCCAAGCAAGTGACCCGGCAGCCGCTCGACGCGGTGGGGGCGAAGAAGAAGGAAACAGGGACTACTTCCTCTCCTCCTCACGTTGGCGGGAGCCGAGTGCGCAAGCCGTGCCGTCGGACCGTTCGCGCGGTTGGGCATCGCGGAGCCTCTGCAGCCACGTACATAGGAGGAGGCAAAATGCGAAAGGTCCTCACCTTTCTAGGCGCTTCCATCTGTTTGGCGTGGGTGTTGCCCGTAATGGCGCAGGTGGCGCCGCCGGAGTTCAGTGACGTTCCAACCGATCACTGGGCATACGATGCGGTCGAGTCTCTCCGCGCCAAGAACATCCTCGTCGGATACCCGGATGGATACTTCCGGGGGAAGCGCACGCTCAGCCGGTACGAATTCGCAGTCGCGCTGAAGCGCGCCCTTGACAGCATTCAGCTGACAACCGGCCCGAAGGGCGATCCAGGCCCGCAGGGTCCCAAGGGCGACAAGGGCGAGAAGGGCGAACCCGGTCCGCAGGGCCCAACGGGCGTTGCACCGGAGGAGCTTGCCACGCTCAAGAAGCTGGCTGACGAGTTCAAGGCAGAACTGGCCAACCAGGGCGTCAACATCAACGCTCTGAACGCCAAGTTCGACAAGCTCGCTCAGGAAGTCGCCGCCGTCAAGGCGGAAATCGCCAAGATGCCGAAGGTCAGCGGAACGGTCTTCGCAGGCATCCGCGCCGATCGCGCCCGCGTTCCGTACGTGGACGCTGACGGTCGCTACGGCAACGACGACCTGAAGGACGAGGCGATGGTCGTCCATGCTCTCGAGCTGGGCGTCAGCGCCAATGCCGGTGACACGGCCATCAAGGGCTCGCTGGTCGCCGACAACTACAAGAACTATCTGAACGGCTCGTTCACGAACGTTCGGCCACTCGACACCGCTCCCCGGGGCGACGTCTGGATCAACCAGTTGACCCTCCAGACGCCGTTTGAGGGCGTTGGCCGCGAGGGCTCGCTGACCATCGGTCGCCTGCCTATCCAGGTCAGCCCGATGACCCTGTGGAAGCCCGACGTGGATTCCTACTTCGGCAACCCGATCGTTGACGACGGCATGTACCGCATGGACGGCGTCACGCTCGGAACCAAGCTTGGCAGCCTCGGCGTGCTGGCATTCGCCGGTACGTTCAAGACCGTCATCGGCACGCAGAGCACCGGCGGCGTCTTCAACGCTCCGATCGCAGGCCTCGCTGGCCCGTCGGTGTTTGGCTCCAAGCCTACCGGCATCGCTGTGGACAATCCCGTAATCCTCGACCAGATCGGCGGCGTGGCGGTTACGCTTCCGCTCAAGGTCGGCGAAGAGGGCAGCCATCTGCGCGCGGTGGGCCTACTCGGCACCGGCAGCCAGTACGAGTACTGGTACGATGAGGGTTCAGGGCCGAGCCCGAACTCTGCCACCAACGTGGCGGTTCTCGGCGCGGATACCCAGCTGAACCTCAGCGAGAACGTTGCGGTCACCGGCGCTTGGTCCAAGACTATGACCGGTGGCGGCTACGGACAGGGCCGTGACATTGCCAATCTCGTGAACTCGTACGACAACGCGTTCCACGGGAAGGTGCAGTACAAGAGCGGCAACCTTGCTCTGGCCGCAGGCTACAAGTACATTGATCCGATGTTCTACGCACCAGGATACTGGGGCCGCGTGGGCAACTGGATCAATCCGACCAACATCCAGGGCCCGAACGTCACGGCCAACTATGAGTTCTCGCCGACGTTCTCCATGAGCGCAGGCGGCGACTTCCTTACGGCAGCCCGCAACTGGGCGTCGGCCGGCACGCTCGGCAAGGACGACGAGATCCATCGCGTCAAGGTCGGGCTCCGCTGGGCGATCTCGGATGCGTTCGAGACGGCCGTTGACTGGGAAGGCGTGTACTGGAAGCTGGCAACCGTTGCTCGCAGCACCGGCAATGTTCATCCGGTCGAGCACTACATCACGCTCGGCACCGGCTATGACGTGAACGACACCACCAAGATCAAGCTGGGCTACCAGATTGGTCAGTGGAACGGCAAGGGCTTCCTGAGTGGCGGCAACGGCTCCGGTTACGGCTACAACTACAACGCCTTCACGACCCAGGTCTCGGTCAAGTTCTAGGTCCAGACCTGCCGTAAGGCGTTGACTTACCGGCTCCTGCCGCGCACTATGGCGGCAGGAGCCTTTTCTTGTTCGTGTTGAAGCTCGCCCGGGTTGGCGGGCGCTACGGAAAGGGGTGCAAGATGAGACGAAAGTTCGCGCGAATCGCTGCAGTCGCCGCTTGCTGCTTGTTGATCGGGACGGTGGCTGGAGCGCAGCTGGGAAGCCTCGTTAAGGGAGGCGCCATCGCGTTGGCCGTCAGCAAGTTCGGCAAGGACATTGACAAGGCGATCAACACATTGACGGGTCAGAAGAACGTCGGTCATACCCAGGCGACGAAGGTCGTGCCCATCCTGTCCATCGGCGACGGCGGGCACATCGGAGCTGTGCAAGTTGCAGGTCCTCAGAGGCTGGTGGATCGGGTCGAGGCCGTTGCTCAACTCGAAGGCAGGTTCAAGGCCATCGGCGGCGTTCGCCTGCGAGCGCTGGTACCGATCAGCACCAAGACGCCTCAGAAAGGCTTGGATCGAGTGGAAGGCGTCGGCGTCAGCGCCATCATTGACTTCAAGCTCTGAGGCTCAATCTCTCGGTCCACGGGCAGTGCTGCTATGTAGATAGTCCGCGCAGGCGGACTTGGCGTCGTTCGCGGGCGCGACTTCAGTCGCCGGGCATTTACCCCCTGGGTCTTTCAAACCAAGCCGAGGATGGTCGGATGCGCATGGAAGGCATCCGTCCTGCTATATAGGATTAGGTGAGAATCCTGGACTCTAGCGCTACTTCTCTCGCAGTGCGTTGCGGGAGCCGATGGACTGACACCTCAGGAACTTAAGAGGAGGCGGTGCGCAATGAGGACTAAAACCTGGGTAGTAACAGCGTTCGTAGTGGCTGGAGGCTTCGTTGGGGCCGGCGCGGTCCGAGCCGGCGTGCAAGCTCGGCAGACCGCGCCCGGCAGTACGAGCGCACCGCGATCCGCACAAACGCCCGGTACTGACGGAGAAACGACGGCGCTGCACACGGGCTGGCGCATACGTCCGGCTGGTGACCATGTGCCAAGCGGGGACTTGCCGCTGGGCGGTGTTGTCAGTCCGGACGGGAAGCTCGCTCTCATTGCGAACTGCGGGTTCGGCGCGCATGCTGTGCATGTCCTTGACATGACAACGAAGCAGCGTGTCGCCCGCTTGCCCGTGGCTCGGGCATGGCACGGGGCCGTTTGGATGCCGGACGGCAGAGGATTCTATGTCTCGGGCGGGATCGGCAACCCGCAGAACGACATCTATCGCTTCGACATGCAAGACGGAACGTGGGTGCGCGGCAAGGGCATGCGGCTGGACGGTCCCGCAGTGTTAACCTCCTGTGTGTCCTGGCTGGCCTTGTCCCGTGAGGGCCGCACCATATACGCAGCCAACCTCTCCGACAATCGCCTCTACGCCTTGGACACGGTGACCGGCGAGACGCGCTCACGCATCGAAGTCGGTATACACCCCTTAGCGGGGGCTATGGCGACGGACGGCAGCCGCGTGTACGTTGCCAACTGGGGTGGCGGCGAGATCGTGTCGGTGTCTCTAGCCGAGCCTCACGCGCCAACCGTCGAGAAAAGGTGGAAAGTCGGTTCGCATCCCAATGCGGTGGCTCTTGTGGACGACGCTCGGCTGTTCGTGAGTTGCGGCAATGACGACATGGTGTATGCGCTCGATGTCACAGACGGCAGGCCGATGGAACGCATCCGCACCTCGCTGCGGCCCGGTGGTCCGCTTGGCAGCACGCCCAATGCCCTGGCCTACGCGCGTGGACGACTGTATGTTGCCAATGCCGACAACAATAACGTCTGCGTGGTGGATGTGTCGCGCCCCGGCCGGTCCCGCGTTCTCGGCTTCATCCCAACCGGATGGTATCCCAGCGCGGTCCTGGCAGCCCCGGACGGCCGGCGGCTTCTGATCGGTTCCGGCAAGGGTACGGGTTCCAGGCCCAATCCGGCTCGGTTGCCGATCAATCCCGTTGTGCCAGCAGGCTTCGAGTACATCGGTGCGCAGCTCAACGGCCTTCTATCGTTCGTCGAGGTTCCCGACAGCCGCCAACTCGCGAGATACACCCGGGATGTTCTGGCGCTGACCCCTGACGGGACAGAGGCCATACGTGCGGTCACATCGGGACGCCGGTCTCCGATCCCCAACCGCGTCGGGGGGCGCAGCCCGATTCGATACGTTCTGTATGTGATCAAAGAGAACCGCACGTACGATCAGGTCCTCGGCGACATGGAGGGCGGCAACGGGGACCCTTCGCTGTGCCTTTTCGGTCGGGATGTGACGCCAAACCAACACGCGCTGGCCGAAGAGTTCGTCTTGCTCGACAATCTGTATTGTACGGGCGAAGTCTCGGCAGACGGACACCCATGGAGCACGATGGCCTATGCGACCGATCATACGCAACGGGCGTGGGTGCTGCGGTACTCCGGGAAAGGGAACTTGCCCAACGCGGCGTCCATGGGGGACTCCACATCCGGCTTCATCTGGGAGGCATGCAAGGCGAAGGGCATCTCATACCGCTCGTACGGCGAATATGCGGGCCATCCGAGCCTTGATGGGCACTATAGCCTGGAATATGTCGGCAAGGCCGGACCCGGCTCGGCGCCTCCGGGGCGCGATACGGATCGGGCCGACATTTTCATCAAGGAGTTCAAGGACTTCGAGCGAACAGGGACCATGCCAAGATTCATGGTCATGTCGCTCGGCGAGAACCATACGAATGGAACCAGGCCGGGGTCCCACACTCCGAAGGCGATGGTGGCCTCCAATGACCTGGCGCTGGGCCGAATAGTCGAGGCCGTTAGCCACAGCAGCCTCTGGCCGCAGTTCGCGATCTTCGTGATCGAGGACGACGCCCAGAACGGACCCGATCATGTGGATTCGCATCGCACGGTTGGGCAGGTGATCAGCCCGTACACACGCCGCCGCCACCGGGACAGCACCATGTATTCAACCAGCTCGATGCTCAGGACCATGGAGCTGATCCTGGGATTGCCGCCGCTAACGCAACACGATGCCACGGCAACTCCGATGCACAACTGCTTCACCGATAAGCCGGACCTGCGGCCGTTCACGGCCCTGCCCGCCCGGATAGACCTTGATGCGCGAAATCCGGCCTCCGCTTACGGGGCGATGCAGTCGGCCCAGATGGACTGGAGCGAATACGACAGGATCAACGAAGACGAGCTTAACCGTATTCTGTGGCACAGCATCAAGGGGCCGCATGTGCCGTACCCCGCGCCGATCCGTACGGCGCTGATCGGGGGCAAGTAGAAGGGGGCAGGTTGGCGCAGACAATGTGGATGGGCCCGGTAGGATTCGAACCTACGATCAATCAGTTATGAGCCGACTGCCTTGACCACTAGGCTACGGGCCCGACACCGCCTATTCTACCTCAAGCCTGCACTACCGGACGCCGGTGAGGCGGTCGAGCGCCCTCAAGAACGGATGCGCCTCGATGATGGCCGACAGCGAGTGACGTTCGGCGATCAGGTGTACGGCGGCAAGCCCGATCAGGATCGCCAGCCGGGCCTCCGCCGATGTGGCTGCGAGAACGAAGGATACGCCAACACATGCGCCAACCGCGTTGCTCCCCGTGTCGCCCAGCATGATCAAGCCCAGCGCGTCGCGGCGATAGGTTGCCGCGGCTCCCGAAGCTACAGCCATTACGCACGCGGTCTCCACTATCGCCGCCCTCGCCAATAGAGCCGCCATTGCCGATGCCAGCAATGCAAGGGACGCTGCGGTGGCTCGTCCTGGCCGGAGGTCCAGCAGGTTGACGAGGTTCGCGCTCAGCGCGATGATCGCCCCTGGTACCACGATTTGCCACCCACTGACGCCCAGGATGGGCCCGGCGATGAGGAGTCCTGCCAGCGCGCCTCCAACCGCCTTAGCAAGTCCCGACGTGAAGCGGCGCTCGACGAGGAGCTTCCGGACATGGCCTCTAAGGCCTTTCGCGGCTGGCGAACCCCACCGGTCGTCAGCGAGACCAAGCGCTCCGAATCCGCCCAACGCTACGAGCATAGCCGCGAACGAACGGTGAAACGGCATAAGCCCGAAACCGACCGCCACGAGCGCGAGAGCGGATCCCACGACAATCGAGATACCGCACGCGGTCGGAATCGTCTCGCCTCGGAAGTTGCGGCGCGCCAGTCCGGCGGCCGCCAGACGCCGGGGAAGCGCCCGGATGAGCAGCGCGGACGCAATCCCGGCTATGAGTCCGGTCGCGAGGATCGGCCAGTGCTGCGGCATCGCCACTTTCGGCGTGCCCACAGGGCACGCGCCACATCGAGGAACTGCCGGGCGCGATGTGTGATGCCCGGGAGGTCGTTGCCGGTAACCCTGTGCGCCATGTCGACGGGCACTTCCATGACCGAGTACCCGGAGCAGATGGCGTCTATCGTGAGCGCGACTTCGCTGCCAAAACCCCGCGCCACTCCCCGCGCGCGCGCCCAAACTGCGCGGCGCAGTGCCCGCTGCCCCGAGAGCGGCGCCTCCATGGTGCTTCCGGTGATGCGGTATATGCCGTACCGAGCCAGACCCACAACAAGCCCGAAGCCGCCTCCCTTTCCCGGCTGCGAGGGCAGCACCCCGATGGCCATGTCACATTCGCCGTTGAGGACGGGTTCCACCAGAGGTCGAGCATTGGCTGCAGTTGCGCCCAGATCGGCATCGAGGAAGAGCAGATAGTTGCCGCGAGCTGCGCGAGCGCCGGCATCCTGGGCGCCCCGCTTGCCTCGACGGCGGCGCAGACGCAAGACCTTGGCGCCCGTGGCTGAGGCCACCCTGAACGTGTGATCTGTCGAACCGTCGTCAACCACGATGATCTCTTCCGCCAGCCCGGACTCCGCAAGGGCTCGAATGGTCTCCTCAATGCGCTCTTCCTCGTTGTGCGCAGGGATTACGGCAGAGATCATGGCTTCGAAGCTCCCGAGGGAAGGATGCCGTCACGGGCAGTGTCCTTCACGCCGTACGACCCCCGCTCGCCGGCCAACAGCAGCACGAGGGCCGTCCTGCCCACATCTGTGTCTACGTTGTCCACGGTGCTCAGATTCCTGGCCTGATATGCAGGGATATAGGACTGAACGGTGTCCTTGGGCTCGGCGCCGACGATGGACACGCCGTATTCGCTCATAGCGTCCAGTAGCGGGTAGTCCACGCTGAGCCAGCGCCGGTCGCCCTCGTCACGTCCGCCGCCGATGAGCACGACCGCGCTTACGGCGTTGCGATAGTCGCCCTGTGTCTCGACAATCCCGGTGCTGGCCACCGCGCGGATGTCGGTCTGTGAACTCCCGCGCACAACGACCGAGGCGAGCATGCCGAACACGCCCTCCCGACCGTCGGGGATCGTCGGGCGCCACCGGCGGAGATCGGCCAGTATCTCCGTCAGTTTGGTCTCCAGCCTCGTCGCTGTCGTCGGGGACATTCGAGTGACCGACGCAACGGTGCCTCCCGCAGCCTTGATGGCGTCGGCTGCCTGAGGAACGGCGTCCGCGTAGTCGCCGGTGACGACAACCGCTATCCTCGACTTGTCCAGGGCGTTTCGCGTTACGATTGACGAGAGGGCGGCCAGTGCGCGCGACCTTGCCTCGTTCTCCTCGCGCAGCGGCTGGATCTCGTTACTGAAGCGTTCGTTCAGTTGCGTCAACTGTGTTCGCAATCTCTCGACGAGCGCCTCCTGAAGGTAGGAGCTGCCAATCACCATGCCGATGCCCAGAGCCATGAACACCGCGACAATGGTGGCGACATGATATCGGAAACCGGGACCCACGATCAGCGCCCTCCCGTCGCCGACTGGAACCAAAGGCGAGCTGCATTGAGGAGCGTGCGCAGGAACGGCGAGTACTGCGCGATTACGGCCACAGGGAAAAGCGCCGCGATCACGATGGCGAGTATCTCGATTCCGGCAGGTCGTCGCCGCTGTGCCCACAGTCTGCCGATGCCCTTGGCGTCAACGAGCTTCGACCCGATTCGCAGCCGAACCAGAAACGTGCTGGCCATGCCGCCCCGCCCCTTGTCCAGGAAGTCAACGAGCGAGAAATGGGTGCCGACGGCGACGATCAGCGAGGCGTCGTAGCCGTCGGCGAGCAGAAGGGCCGCGTCTTCGCTCGTGCCGGGCACATGGAACACCTTGCTTGCGAGGCCCATTGCGGTCAACCTCTGAAGCCCCGGGGCTTCGCGATCCCCCCGAGCATAGCCGTGAACGATGAGTTCGGCGCCGCATCGCAACGCCGTATCGCTGACGCTGTCCATGTCGCCGATGATAATGTCGGGTCGCGCGCCTGCCTCCAGGAGGGCGTCGGCCCCTCCGTCCACGCCGATCAGCACGGGACGAACGTCGCGCAGGTATTCCTGAATGGCCCGCAGATCCTCGCGATACCCTTCGCCGCGCACGACGACGAGTACATGCCGGTCGCGGATGCGCGTGCTGATGGCAGGCAGGTCAACAGGGTCCAGGAGGAGCGCCTTCTCCTCGACCAGATACGAGAGCGTGTTGCGCGCGAAGGCATCCAGTTCGACGCCGAGATTGGCGCGAGCGGCCTCCATGCGCTCCGCGATCCCGTCGGCCGTCAGCGCCTTGCCGATGCCATAGGTGCCGTCAGCAAGCTCAACGCGCTCATCAACGATCACCGCCGGCCGCCCTTCATTCCTCGATGCCGACCGGAAGAAGTCATCACCAAGGTCGTCAAGCACCGTAATGCCTTCCGCCACGAGCAACGCCGGGCCCTGATTGGGATAGCGACCGGTTATGGACAAGGCGGCATTCACCACCGCGGCTACCTTGGCGTCGGCAAGTGACCTGGCGGCCATCGCATCGAGGTCAGCGTGATGAATAACGGCGATATCGCCGGGTCGGAGCCGCTTGACGAGGTTCTTGGTGCGCCTATCGGCGCGAAGCGTGCCCTGTACCCTCGACATGGGGTATTGATCCGGTACCATTATGAGGGAAACGAGCGTGATTGTCAACATCAAGCGGACAGTCATAATCCGTATGCCAACTGGACCAAGGGGCGAATGGGCTAAAATAACCCCTGAATGACCCCGATGCGATGCTCGAAAGCCCTATCGGCGCACGTCGCGCTGTTTGTCTCCCTGGCGCTCACATGGGGGTGCGGCCATCGTCGCGCTGCGGAGCCCCAGCTCCGCTGGGTGGTGGACCCAAACCCGATCAGGGCGGAACAGATCAAGCTCTTCAACGCCAAGTATCCGCGAGTCAGGGTCATCAACGACCCTGATGCAGGCCCACAACGCATTCTCACGCAGTTGGCCGGCGGGGTGCCGCCTGACGTGTTCGCGATCTACTCGCCCCAGAGCGCCGCCCTCTTCGCGCGCAAGGACGTCCTCGAGGATCTCCGGCCGTGGGTGGCTCGGCACGGCATTGATATGGGCATGTTCTGGTCGCAGCTGGACGGGTTTATCTACGAGAACAGCGATCGCGCCAAGGGGCGCATTCTCGGCTTTCCGGACAACTGTGGGACCTATATGCTCTTCTACAACCGCCGGATGTTCCGTGAGGCCGGAGTTGCCGAACCTACCACGGCGTGGACATGGCGACAGTTCACAGAAGCCGCGCTGAAGCTGACGAAGAAGAACGCGTCAGGCAGAACGGTGCAGTTTGGAGCAGTGCTGCCGCCCGCCTATCTGCTGGAAATGTTCGTCTGGCAGAACGGCGGAAGCTGGTTCAACTCCGATGGGACGCTGTGTACGGTCAACACTCCCGAGGCAAAGGCTGCCTTCGAGTGGTGGGCGGCTCTGCGCCGGACGCATCATGTTGCGCCAAGCGCGACTGAGGAACAGGGGCTAGCACCGTTGGGTGGCTGGGGCGGCTCGCAGAATCTCTTCAAGGCCGAGAAGGCTGCCATGATCATCACGGGTCGGTGGCTGAGCATCGAGTGGCGCCAGAACAAGGATCTCGAATGGGACATTGCGCCGGTACCGTATGGCAGACACCGCGTCGGCATGCTCGAAAGCAAGATCTACGCCATTCCTCGATCAGCCAGGAACAAGGAGCTGTCGTTCACATTCCTCAGGCACCTGGTCAGCGAAGAAGACGAGATGCTGGTTGCCGACTACGGCGACGGCATGCCGAGCGTTGAAACTTACTGCCGCACCGAGCGGTTCCTGTTCAATCCGACCTATCCTCGCGAGCGCCGGAATCACCTGTACCTGTCGGAAATGCAGTACGCTCGGGTGAAACAGCAGTCGCCATGGGTACAGCAGCTGGATGCCGATACGATTCGCGAAGAGGAATGCGATCGGATCTGGCAAGGGGAGGTCACGCCTTCTCAGGCCGCCGACAACATCGCGCGGCGAGTCAATGCCATCATCCGCCGAAACAGGGCCAATCCGAACCTCATGGATTGACGCCGAAGACGCCTACAGTATGTCCACCTCGTGGACGCCGCGATGGACCTCGCCGATCAGGGAGGCCGTTTCGCCGGCATTGGCAAGTTCTGCCAGAAGCTCTATCGTCTCATCACGCTCAACCACCAGCACCAGCCCGATCCCCATGTTGAACGTGCGGTACATCTCGGCATCCGGGACATTGCCGAGCTCCTGAATGTAAGAGAAGATCGGCGGGGGCGTCCAGAGCCGGCGGTCCACGGTGACGCTGCAGTCGGCTGGTAGGATTCGCGGAATGTTGTCGTAGAACCCGCCGCCCGTGATGTGTGCGATCCCCTTGATGGTGAACCTGCCGAGCAAGGGCAGAACCGACGGGGCGTACGACCTGTGGGGATCGAGCAGCACCTCGCCTACGGATCGCCCTGCCAGTTGAGGGGGCGTGCTGCTCGGCGAAAGTCCCGCCGACTCGAAGAGCACGTGCCGGGCGAGTGAGTAGCCGTTCGTGTGAAGTCCGGCCGACGCCAGTCCGATGACGGCATCGCCCGGAGCGATCGTGCGTCCATCAATGATGCCCGAGCGGTCAACGATGCCCACGATGCACCCGGCGAGGTCGTACTCGCCGTCCTGGTAGACGCCGGGCATTTCGGCCGTCTCTCCGCCAATGAGCGCGCATCCGGCGGCTCGGCACCCAGCTGCTAGACCCTTCACCACCTCTACGACGACCTCTTGTGCGAGCTTGCGCGTCGCGAAATAGTCCAGGAAGAAGAGCGGCCTCGCGCCCTGCACGAGGATGTCGTTCACGCAATGGGCCACCAAGTCGGCGCCGATGGTGTCGTGGATGCCCATCGCCGCCGCCACTCGCACCTTCGTGCCGACACCGTCAATGCTGCCGACAAGGACAGGATCGGACATGCCCTGGATGTTCAGACCGAACATGCCTCCGAAGCTGCCGACGTCGGTCAACACGTTGGATGTGAAAGTCGAGCGAACGTGCTCCCGCATGCGGTGCACGGCCGTGTTCATCTCGTCAATGTCAACGCCCGCATCGCGGTATGTGATTGGACCGTTCGTCATGGTGGGCCGCCCGGTTAGATCTGCGGCCGAACGGGTCCTGAAGCCTGCTATTCCCCATGCGCTGCCCACACTCGTCTGGGGGCTCAGCGCAATCACACAGGCTCGCTGAGGCTAGCCTTCGACCGCCGAGTATTGTTTGAACGTGATGCCGCTGTCCAGGGACCCCTCGAACCGACCGACTATATGCGATCCCCGGGTAATAGTACCCGTGACCTCGCCGTCAGGGTCAATCTGGAGGCGACCCACGTTGCTTCGATTGTCGGAGAGGTGGGCGGTTCCCGATACCTGCGTGCGCGGTCCGACTACCTGGAGCAGGTTCGACGTGAACTCGAGGTCGCTTTCGATTCTGGCGGCGTAGCCGTTCTCGAACCGAATGGAGACCGTGTCCGGCGTGTTCATCTTGACGCGCGGACCGGTGAAGCGTGACGATGTCAGCCGCCGGCTGCCGGTAATGCGGGCCACGCCGGGCACGGTCACCTCGAACTGCCACCGCGACTCGGGTTCATGGGCTGTCGTGGTGACGATGGCGGTGGTGGATGTGTCGTCTCCGCGCACGGTGCGCTCGAAGCCTACCGGGTCCAGCGCGGGCGGCCCGCTGATGCCTGCTGCAGCCTGATGGGCGACATTCACCAGGTAGGCAGAGCAGGCTGCCAGCGCTGCTTCGGACTCGCGCTCGGAGTACTTCGACGCGTCCAGCAGGCGCTCCGTATCGAGCAACGCCCTGCCAAGCCGATCAGCGGCATTGATGCGTTTGCTCCCGACATACCGCACTCCAGCGGTGGCAGCTGCGGCTCCTCCCGCTACCACCGCCATGCGAACGGCCTGCCTGATGAAGAACCCTATCATGTGAACCTCCCGGAGGCGTCTGTACCAGGCCCCTGTGTTGCGATCATCGCATATACGAATGCAGTTGCGGCGTGGTTTCCTTGATGTTGCGAACGCAAAGCGTGAAGGCTGAAGGCTGAAGGGCGAAGGCTGAAGGGCGAAGGGTGAAGGGCGAAGGCTGAAGGGAGAAGGGAGAAGGGAAAAGGCTGAAGGGAGAACGGAGAAGGCTGAATGGTGAGGGGAGGGCCTGGGATCCTCAGGGCTTGGCGGTTGGCGGTTCTTCGAGCATCATCTTGCTGCCGCGCACTTCGGGAGGTGCCGGGATCGGGTACTTGCCGTCGAAGCACGCGCGGCAGAACAGGCTCTTGGGCAGGTTGATGGCACGGATCACGCCATCGAGTGAGAGGTATCCGAGGCTCGTAGCGCCGATCATGTCACGGATTTGCTCGACCGACTTCAAGGCAGCGACAAGCTCCTTCTGGTCGGCCATATCAATGCCGTAGAAGCACGGAAAGCGCACAGGCGGCGACGTTATCCTGACATGGACCTCAGTCGCTCCCGCATCCCGAAGCATCTTGACCAGCTTGCCCGTCGTGGTTCCCCGGACGATCGAGTCATCCACCATGACCACTTTGTGGCCGGCGATGGCCTCGCGTAGCGGGGAGAACTTCATGCGCGCGCCGAGGTTCCGCATGGTCTGCGCCGGCTGGATGAATGTGCGCTGGATGTAACGATTCTTCACAAGCCCTTCGCCAAATGGGATGCGCGACGCCTCTGCGTAGCCTAGCGCCGCGGGCACAGCCGAATCCGGGATGGGAATGACGATGTGGGCGCCCCTGGCCGGATGCTCGCGGGCGAGTTGATGGACCATCCGTCGACGCGCTTCGTATATGGTGCGTCCGAATACCTGAGTGTCAGGGCGCGCGAAGTAGATGAACTCGAACACGCAGGTCGCCCGTCGAGCGATCGGCATGATCTGTACCTCGCGTATCCCGTCCTTGCCGATAATCACGGCCTCGCCGGGCTCCACCTCTCGGTGGAAGTGGCCGCCCACAACCGCTATGGCGCAGCTCTCGGAAGAGAAAACGTAACGGCCGTCGCTCAGATGGCCGATGGCAAGGGGACGGATACCGTACGGGTCACGGACAGCCGCAAGCTCGGTCGGGGTCATGATCACCAGTGAGTAGGCGCCCTGCAGCTGCGGCAGGACCTCGGAGAGGGCATCTTCCAGGCGCTCATGGTTCGACCGCGCCAGCATGTGAGCAATGACGGCGGAGTCGTTCGATGCACCGATGTTCACTCCGTCGGCGACAAGTCGGTCATAGAGGGGTTTGGTGTTGACGAGGTTGCCGTTGTGCGCCACAGCGATCGGCCCGAACGGCGAGTCACATACGATGGGCTGGGCATTCTGCCAGATGGAACTGCCGCACGTTGAGTAACGAGTATGTCCGACGGCGATGCGACCGGCCTGGAGATTGGTCAGGACTTCCTCGTCGAAAACCTGGGTGACCAGGCCCATCGCCTTGTGACACCGAATGGTGCCGTCTTCGGAGACCGCGATCCCGGCGCTCTCCTGCCCACGATGCTGGAGCGCGAACAGGCCGAAGAAGGCGATGCGGGCTACGTCGTCGTGATCACCGTAGACCCCGAAGACGCCGCACTCTTCCGCCGGTCCCTCGCAGGTGAGCGTAGGTTCCTCGGAGAGCATGCCGGTGACGCGTCCTAAGCCTTCTGTTCCGCCATGATCGCCGGAATGGCGTTCATGTAGGCGTCTCTGAGCCGGTTGACAGGCTGTTCAATCAGCAGCTCGCCGTCGAGCGACATGCGTAGCCTGTCGCCGCCGACCGTTCCGATCCACAGGGCGCGCACACCGGCGTCGGAGGCGAGCTTTTCGAGGCGTTTGACGTGCGCATCGCCCCTTACGGTGACAACGACACGCGATTGAGCCTCGCCGAAGAAGATGGCCGAGGGAGGCAGACCCGGCCAGTCGGCGTAGCGCAAGAGGATCGAGGCGCCCACATCGCCGCCGATCGCCGACTCTGCGAGGCACACGGTGAGGCCGCCATCGGAGCAATCGTGGGCCGACACAGCCAGGCCCTGTCGGATGGCCCACAGCACGCAGCGGTGCAGGCGAATCTCCGCATCGAGGTCCATTGAGGGTGGCCTACCGGCCTCGACGCCGTGAATGGCGGCTAGGTATTCGCTCGCCCCAAGGCCGCCGGTTGGGTCGTCATCTGCGCGAAGTAGGACGACCGCATCGCCCTCTTCCGCAAAGGCGAGGCCTCGACGCTGGTCAGGGCTGTCGAGTATGCCGAGCATGCCGATGACAGGTGTCGGATGGACCGCTCCCTCAGGAGTCTGGTTGTAAAACGAAACGTTGCCGCTGACGACCGGAGTGCCCAGCGCCTCGGTGGCGGAGGCGATCCCTTCGACAGCGCGACGGAACTGCCAGAATATGGCCGGTATTTCCGGCGAACCGAAGTTCAGGCAGTCGGTGACCGCTGCCGGCTGAGCGCCGACGCACACGACGTTGCGCGCCGCTTCCATGACGGCAATCTGACCGCCCACATACGGATCAATGAGGCAGTAGCGGCCGTTGCCGTCGGTCTTGACCGCGATGCCTTTCTTCGATCCACGAATGCGCAGGACGGCAGCGTCTGCCGATCCGGGGCCAAGGCAGGTCTGAGTCTGAACCATGGAATCGTACTGCTCGGTGACCCACGTCTTGTCGGCAATGGTCGGCGACGCCAGGAGCTGCTCCAGCGTCGCCCCGTAGTCGGTGGGCTCGGGGAACGAGAGTGGATCCACGGCCTGAGCGCGGGCTATGTAGGCCGGCTCGGTAGCCTCGAGCTGATACGTTGGGCACAAGTCGGTCAGCGCATTGGCCGGCAGCTCCGCCGCGATCTGGTCGCCCTCCATAATCCGAACAAGCCCATCGTCGGTCACATGACCGATGACAACGGCATTGAGACCCCACTTGCGAAAGATGCCGGCAACGCGCTCCTCCGAACCCTTCCTGCAGATGGCCAGCATCCGCTCCTGCGACTCGGACAGCATAACCTCGTAGGGCGTCATTCCGCTCTCGCGGCGCGGCACCTTGAGGACGTCAATCTGCATGCCGGTTTGGGCCTTTGTCGCCGTTTCCGACGTTGAGCACGTCAGGCCTGCCGCTCCCATATCCTGAATGCCGACAACATCACCGGTCGCCAGCGCCTCGAGGGTGGCCTCAATGAGCAGTTTCTCCATGAATGGATCGCCCATCTGCACGTTGGGGCGGCGACTCTCCGAATCCGGACCGAGCTCCACCGAGGCGAAGGTCGCGCCGTGGATGCCGTCTCTGCCCGTGCTCGAACCCACGTAGAGAACAGGGTTGCCTGGACCGTCTGCCCTTGCCGAGGCAAGCTTGTCCAGCTCGACCACGCCAACTGCCATGGCGTTGACCAGCGGGTTTCCCGTATATGCTGGATTGAACACCACTTCTCCGGCGACAGTCGGCACACCGACGCAGTTGCCGTAGTGCGCGATCCCGTCAACCACCCCTTCGAACAGGTAGCGGTTCCGCGCGGCGTCGCGCCCTCGTCCTGTGATCGGACCAAACCTGAGGCTGTTGAGATTGGCGATGGGCCGCGCGCCCATCGTGAAGATGTCGCGCAGGATGCCTCCGACGCCGGTGGCCGCGCCCTGGAAAGGTTCGACGGCCGACGGGTGGTTATGGCTCTCCATCTTGAAGACGATGCCGAGCCGGTCGTCGAGCGGCACTACTCCGGCGTTCTCGAGCGCGCCCTTCTCCTGAGCCTCGCGGTAGTTCTTGAAGAGCGCAAGGATGGGCCGAGAGAACTTGTAGCCGCAGTGTTCGGACCACATCACCGCGAACATCCCGAGTTCGGTCTCGGTTGGCTCGCGACCGAGGATGCCCTCGACCTGCTGGTACTCGATGTCGCTGAGACCCATTTCGCGGTAGATGTCAGGTGAGATCACGGGGCATCTCCTGCCGGCACCCGTACGGGCGAGCGGGCGCGGCGGCACTTGCTCATGCGATGACTCACCGTTCCCATACCGGCTAGAGTATATCGCAACGGTCGCCGGAGGGTCAACGCGCTAGGCCAACGAAACCAGGTCGGGATGTGGCCAACGACTCATCAGAGGCGGCGCGATTCTGCGGTTCTCCGCGTATACTTCCTTGGTGCGCCACACTGGCGAGCCGACATTGGCGCGTTCGTTGCGCCGGGTCCTACCGCGGCGCAACGAGCAAGCGCAGTGACCTACGAAAGGAACTTTCGGAATGACGGCAGCGACGGTAGCGGAAGCGCCGGTTGTATTCAGCGAGCGAGCGGCCGCCGAGGTACAGGCGGTCTTGACCCGCGAGAACAGGGCGGGCGACGCGTTGCGCATATTCGTGGCAGGCGTTGGCTGTTCGGGCCTGCAGTACGGCATGGGCATCGAGAGCGAAGCGGGTGATGAGGACACCGAGTTCGTGCAGCATGGGCTGCGGGTCATCATTGACGGTCAGAGCCTCAAGTATATGGTTGGCTCATCGGTTGAGTTCATCGAGGATGCCAACGGCGGCGGCTTCCGGATAGACAACCCGAACGCGACCGGCGGTTGCTCGTCGTGCGCGTCATCGGGCGGATGTGGGAGCGCTACATAGGCCGTATGCTCGCCTGGGCCTGCATAGCCCCGCACGGAGGTGAGGTAATACCGGAGCTAGCCGGCGTGTGCCCGGAACGCATGGCCATTACCCGCTCGGCCATGACCGAACTGGGGCGCCGGTGCGAGCTCCAGCGCCCCGAGACCGTCGTTGTCTACACTCCTCACGGCATCTGCATAGAAGGCAGAATCTCGGTGAGCATTGCAGATGTGTCGGTCGGCTACGTTGACGGCGAAAACGGCATGCGGATCGGGATGCGATTCGACGTTGACGTTGAACTGGCCAAGGTTCTCTCCCAGCTTGCGGCAGAGGCAGGGATTCCGATCGCCGAGGTGGGTTACCGCGAAGAGGGCACGCCTGCGCCGCTTTTTCCGATGGACTGGGGCGTTATCGTCCCCATGTATTTCCTGGGCGCCCAATGGCCGGCCGCCCCGAGAATCGTGGTGGCGTGCCCCGACCGCGATCTGCCGCGAAAGGCGTTGGTGGAGTTCGGCAGGGCGACTGTGGCGGCGGCCGCTCGCCTTGGCCGCCGCATCGCCGTCGTCTGCAGCGCCGACCAAGGGCATGGGCATTCGAGCGACGGTCCCTACGGCTTCGCGCCCTTGTCGGCCCCGCATGACGCGGCGTACTGTCGGGCCGTCTCTGACGACGCTCTGCATCGTCTGCTGTCGTGGCGCAACGACCGCATCGAAGGGGCGCTGACGGACAGCTACTGGCAGACCCTGATGCTCTACGGGGCGTTGATGACTGCGCGACTCCGTCCCCAGCTCCTGTCTTATGAAGCGCCCACGTACTTCGGCATGGCGTGCGCGTCTTTCGATCCCGTAGCGTAACGCCGAACAGGAAGGCCAACCATGCGATCCCATGAGCGTATCATCGTCCCCCTGGATGTGCCGTCAAGCTCGGAAGCCCTCGATCTGGTAGGGCGGTTGAAGGGACATGTCGGCGCATTCAAGGTCGGCCTCGAGCTGGTTCATGTTGCCGGCCTCGGGGTTTTCGATGATCTGAGGGCTGCGGGCGCCGAGCGCATATTCTACGACTGCAAGCTCCACGACATACCGAACACTGTGGCCGGGGCCGCGCGAGCCATTGCCGGCATGGGAGTGTGGATGTTCAATGTCCATGCGTCCGGTGGGGCGCGCATGGTTGCGGCGGCACGGCAGGCGCTGACCGAACGGTGTGCCGAACGCTCGCACCCTTCGCCCGTACTGCTCGGCGTTACGCTGCTCACGAGTCTGAGCGCCGCAGAACTGGCGACAGAACTGCGCGTTGACCTCGGTCCGCGGGACTATGTGGCGCTCTTGGCCCGCATGGCTCTTGCCAACGGCTGCGATGGGGTCGTCTGCTCGCCCCATGAGATCGCGGCTGTACGCTCGCGCTCGGGTCCCGAGGCTATCGTGGTGACGCCGGGGGTGCGACCGCTATGGGCCGAGGCCGGCGACCAACGGCGCGTGATGACCCCTCGCGAGGCCGTCGCAGCAGGCGCGGATTACCTGGTGATCGGTAGGCCTATAACGCGTGCAACGGATCCGGCTGAAGCGGCAGACCGGATCGCTGCCGAAATCGAGGGCAGTGGGGGATAGTACCGGCGTCAGCCAACCATGATCCTCGTCGGTTCGTCATCCGGTCAACGTCGGACTGTCTGAGTTGACTTGACAGGCGCGACAGGCATACAATCCTGACATGGCACGAAGCAGGTTCGACCGATCGCGGAAGCGCGGCAACGGCAGATCGGTCAGACGGAACTCCTGGCGGCGCAAGATCAAGACGATAATGGCGCTGGGGCTGCTGGCTTTTCTAACCCTGGCGGCGTCGGCAGTCATCTACCTGATCTATCTCTTCGTCGAGACGTCCCGGACCTTGCCGTCCATCTCGGACATCGCGAACTTCACTCCCGAAGAGAGCACGCAGATCTACTACTCCGATCTTGGACCTGACGGCAAGCCCCAACTGATGGCGGCTCTGGCTGCTGCCAACCGGCGCCCCGTGAAACTCGACCAGATCAGCGAGTACCTGCAGAAGGCGATGGTTGCCATCGAGGACTCGCGCTTCTGGACGCACAGCGGAGTGGACTACTGGGGCATCGGACGCGCGGTTTTCCGAAACGTCACCGGCCGGCGGCTCACACGTGAGGGCGCAAGCACAATCACGCAGCAGCTTGCGCGCAACATCGCTTCGCTCGGCCTGGGGCGCGAAAAGGTCCTGCATCGGAAGGTTGCCGAGGCTATCCTCGCGCGGCGCATCGAAGAGCTGTTCGAAAAGAAGGAGATACTCGAGCTCTATCTCAACACCATTTACTTCGGAAACGGCGCATACGGCGCTGAGGCTGCAGCGCGCGCGTATTTCCGCAAGTCCGCCTCGAAGCTGACGCTCAGTCAGGCAGCCTTCCTCGCGGGTCTTCCGCAGCGGCCTGTCTACTACTCGAACCATGAGAAGGCTGCGCTCGGCAGGCGCAACGTCGTTCTGGCCAGGATGCTGGAGCTCGACATGATCTCTCGCGAGGACTACGACGCCGCGCTTCTTGAGCGCATCAAGACCAACAAAGCGATTGTGACGGGCAACCGCGTGATGGGCGCGCACCACTTCGTAGACTACATCGTGAAACGTTTGAACGAGCTATACGGCTCAGACAAGACCCGTAGCGGTCTGCGCGTGTACACGACCCTCGATTCGCGGCTCCAGAAGTTGGCGGAAGATGCCGTGCATGCGGGGCTTCGCCGATCTGGGGTGCCGAACCAGTGCGGGCTTATATGTATCGAGAACCGGACGGGTCGCATTCGGGCCATGGTCGGCGGGATAGACTACGAGAAGGAGCAGTACAACACCGTTACGCAGGGCGCCAGACAGCCTGGCTCGACGTTCAAGCCGATCGTCTACACGGCGGCCATTGACACCGGCAAGTGCGACCTGAACAGCACCTATCGAGACGATCCCAACTACCCCTGGCGAGGCCGGGACAAGTGGATACCGCAGAACTACGGCGGCGGTTTCAGCTACAGCAGCGTGACGGTCCGCAACGCCATCCGGAGGTCGCTCAACTCCGTTGTCGTCAAAGTCGCCTACGAGACGGGCGTTCCGACGATCATCGAATATGCTCGCAAGATGGGGATTACCACGGATCTGGCGCCATATCTGCCGCTGGCGCTTGGCGCATCGGCGGTCCGTCCCATCGAGTTGTGCTCAGCATATACAGTATTCGCCAACGGCGGACGCCGCGCCGTACCCAACGGGATCTTCCGCGTCATGGAGCGCAACGGCGTCCTGACCGACGAGTTCGGTTCGAACCTGGTGGAAACGGGCATACGACCCGGGACCATCCATCAACTGGACGAAGCTCTCCGAGATGTTGTCCTACGGGGTACCGCGACCGCGGCGGCCTCGGTGCCGGACGCCAGAGGCAAAACAGGCACCACATCCGATAACCGAGACGCTTGGTTCGTGGGATATACTCCCGAGCTGACCACGGCGATCTGGGTCGCCCGCGAACAACGGCAGTCCAATGGGCGCGTGCGGTATCTGGAGATGCCGGGTCTGACCGGCGGACGCGTCTGTGCGCCGATGTGGGCGGCGTTCATGGAAAAGGCAGTGCCGTTGCAGCGAGAGGCGGAGCGTGAAGCCGCCGAGCGGGCGGCGAACGAGCCGCCTCCACCCAAGAAGGACAATACCGCTCAGGATGAGGAGCCCCTGAGCGAGATACCGGAACCAGAGCCCGGTGGGGCCGATCAAGCCGACACGCCGGCCGGACCGGATGCAATGACGCAGCCCGAAGAGCGGATTGATGAGCCGCCGCCCCTTGAGCCGGTGACGTTGCCTCGCGGCGACCGGGGCCGGCCGGCGACGCCTCCACCGCCCGTGGAACGCACTCCTCCGCCTCCACGACCCGATCCGATGGCGGAAGTGCTTCGGGTCCGGCTGTGCGCTGAGACCATGCGCACGGCGACGCCCTATTGTCCTGTGACCATCGAGCGCAGCATGGCTCGCAGAGACATTCCCGGCGAGTGCAGAAGGCATAGGCCGCCTCCGGGCGAGGATCGCTGAGATTGTCGCTGATCGAGCGCCCGGCGCCTCCGCCGGATCGTCGAAGGGTTGTGGCCGCGTCGGCGCTGATGGTCATCGCCTGCGCCGTGATCCTTGCGAGGCTCTGGTATCTTCAGGTCGCGCTAGGGGAGGAGCTGCTCCGAGCTTCCGAGCGAAACCGCACACGCGTGCTGCGCCGCCTTCCGCCGCGAGGGCTCATCACCGATGCCGAGGGCCAGGTGCTGGCGACCACCCGGTCGCGGGTGGTGGTGAGCGTTCTTCCGGAGCAGCGCGAGAAGGACCCGACGCTGCTGGCGCGCTTGGCCAGACTGCTCGGCACGCCCGCGGCTGAACTCGAGAAGACGTTCGTCGAGAACAAGGTTGATGCATTCCAGCCCGTTCGGGTGGCATGGGACGTCGGTCTGGAAGTCGCCACTCGCATTGAGGAGCGCCTCTACGTCCTTCCGGGCGTACTGATCGGTCCCGAACCGATCCGTGCCTACCCCGCAGGCCCGGAGTTCGGACACGTAATCGGGTACGTAGGCAAGTGCTCCGAGGACGACCTCAAGAAGAGGGCTGCGGCAGGATACCTGCGAGGCGACGTGTGCGGAAAGACGGGCGTTGAAGGCGGACCGTTCGACGCGCACCTCAGGGGCAAGGACGGCGGCACGACGGTTGAGGTTGATGCTCAGGGGCGGATTGAGGGGCAGTTGTCCACAGCCGACCCCGTTGCAGGAGCAACTCTGCGGCTGCATATTGTGGGGCGCCTTCAGCGGCTGGCCTACTCCGAACTGATGGCACATGCGCGCAGGGGCCGGCCCGGCGCCGCGGTGGCGATGGATCCGAAGACCGGTGCCGTGCTGGCGCTCGTAAGCTCCCCCTCATACAGCCCTTCGGCATTTGAGGGCGGCATTGCGAAGGAGGCGTGGGCTGAACTGCATGACAGCCGTCTCAGGCCGCTGATCAACCGCGCCACCAGCAGCGCAACGGCCCCTGGATCGGTCTTCAAGCTCGTAACGGCCATCGCGGGGCTGGAAACCGGTCGCACTAGTGCGTGGGACAGCGCCTACTGCACCGGGGTCATTCACCTCGGGCGCTGGCCCAAGCGCTGCCACAAGCGGTCAGGCCACGGCTCGGTTGACCTGATCGAGGCGATCGCCAAGTCGTGTGATGTCTTTTTCTACCGGCTAGGGCAGCGTCTCGGACCGGAGACCATGGCCTCATTTGCGCGGAAGATGGGTTTCGGGGCGCGAACGGGCATTGACCTTCCGGCGGTCGAAAGCCCCGGGTTTGTGCCGGACCCGGAGTGGAAGCTCCGGCGCAAACTCGGACCGTGGGTGGGCGGCGACACTGTGGATTACGCGATCGGTCAGGCAATGCTGGGATGCACGCCGCTGCAGGTATGCGCGGCCGTCTGCGCCATTGCCAACGGAGGGACCCTCTACGCGCCTCAGGTGGTCGCGTCTGTGATCGAACATACGGCCGACGGCGAAGAGCGGCTCACAAGGGTTGCTCCGAAAGTCAGCAGTAAGCTGAGTCTGAAGCCCGACACATTGCCGACAGTGATACGCGGGATGGAGGCGGTGATGCAGCGCGGCGGCACGGCGTCACTCAGCGCATTGCCGGGCGTGCGCATGGCAGGGAAGACCGGCACCGCTCAGCGCATCCGCCGCGGGGAGTACGTTGACGACGCGTGGTTTGTCGCCTTCGCGCCGGTTGAGTCACCGCGCATTGCCGTCTGCGTCTTCGTTGAAGAGGGAGGACATGGCGGCGCGACGGCTGCACCGATTGCGAGGGCGATGATCGCCGAGTACCTCGGCATCAAGGCGAGCCCGCCCACGGGAGTCCCACAAGCCGGCGACTGACGGGCGAACTCCGGGCGGCGCGCCTGAGGTCCCTAACGGGTTCCCGGAAGGGTCTCCTCAAGATGCATGGCTCGGCGAACCTCGCGCATCGTGTCGGCTGCGAGCGCCCTTGCGCGGTCTGCGCCTTCACGCAGGTACCGCCCCAGAGACTCCCGGTCGGCGAGAAGCTCCTTCCGCCTTTGCCGGAGCGGCTCCAGAGTCGCATTCAGGATCTCAGTGAGCTCGCGTTTGTTCTGGACGCAGCCCCTCAAGCCCTGGCGATCCTCCTCCCAAGAGGTCTGATAGCCGTCGGGGTCATACACCTTGCGCAACTGACAGACGACGCAGTTCTCCGGAACGCCGGGATCGGTCTTGCGAATCTTGGTCGGGCATGTGAACGCCTCGTTCACTTTGCGCGCCACTGTGTCGGCGTCATCCGAAAGGTAGATTGCGTTGTTGTAGGACTTGCTCATCTTTCGGCCGTCAAGGCCCGGAATGACGGCAGTCGCTTCATTCACGATGGACGCCGGCTCGGGGAAGACCGGGCCGTATATGTTGTTGAAACGGCGAGCGATTTCGCGCGTCAGCTCGAGGTGAGGCAGCTGATCCTTCCCGACGGGCACAGCATGGGCGCGATAGACGAGGATGTCGGCGGCCTGAAGCACGGGGTAGCCGAGCAGACCGTAACTTACGGACTCTTCGTTCAGCTGCAGGTTGTCGCGCTTCTCCTTGAAAGTCGGCACGCGTTCAAGCCACCCCAGCGGCGTTACCATGGAAAGCAGCAGATGCAGTTCGGCATGCTCTTTGACGTGCGATTGGATGAAGATGCTGCACCGGTCAGGGTCGAGCCCCGCGGCTATGTAGTCGGCGGCGACGGCATGGGCGGCCGGTCCGATCTCGTCGGTTCGATCGTACATGGTGGTCAGCGCATGCCAGTCTACGATGCAGCAGTACATCCTGTATTCATGCTGGAGTTGTGTCCAGGATCGCAGGACCTCAAGGTTGCCCAGGTGCAACGCACCCGTCGGCTGCATGCCGCTGAGTATTCGTTTCTCGTCCATGTGAGATCGCTCCAGTTCAGAAGTCGGCGCCGTGCAGTAGCACGCGTTGCAGGTAGTACACCGGCGGACCAATGACGGCGCCCAGGAAGTCCCGGAAAACGAAGATCAGCAGGAGGAAAACAATCGGTCCATATCGGGACATCCACATCTGGTACCGTGCCGCCAGATCGTAGGGAAGCAGAGCCGTCGTGACCCATGACCCGTCCAGCGGCGTAACGGGCAGCAGGTTGAAAAACGCTAGGGCTAGATTGATGGTCACTCCGCTCAGCAGGAACAATCCGAACGTGCTGATGAAGCCTGTCTCGTCGCGCATGGCGCCGCCGGCAACTCGGATGATCAACGCGAATGCGACCGCCTGCAGAATGTTCGATGCAGGTCCGGCAATGGCCACGATTCCTTGATCGCGTCGCGGATTGCGGAAGTTGTTCGGATTGGTCAACACCGGCTTGCCCCAGCCGATCCCGAAGCCGAACCACGATGAGAGCGCCATCATGACAGTGCCGAGCGGATCGAGGTGATCGGGCGGCAGAAGCGATATGCGCCCCTGGCGTCGTGGCGTATCGTCTCCGAGCCTGTCGGCCGAGAATGCATGGGCGAACTCGTGAACGGTGATAGCCAGAACCAGCACCGCCATGCGAATGATGAACTGGACTACGTCGCCGCTCACACCTGCTCCTGTTCGGGCCTTTGCAGCCGTTCGGGCATGACGTCGCAGCGGGTCATCTCTTCGATGGTTTCGCGTCGCACGATAATGTCGGCATGCCCGTCGTTGACGAGGACAACCGCTGGCCGCGGGAAACGGTTGTAGTTGCTTGCCATGGCGTGGTTGTAGGCGCCGGTTGTCTGCACCGCAAGGATGTCGCCCGGCCTGAGTTCGGGACACATCGCGTTCCAGATCAGCACGTCGGTCTCGCAGTGCTTTCCGGCGATGGTCACTGCCCGGTCGTGCGGCTCTGCGGCGCGTGAGGCGCAGACCGCCTCGTAACGCGCGTCATACAGCTGCGGACGCGGATTGTCGGAGAGGCCGCCATCCACGGAGGCATATGTCCTCCAACCGGGCTGAGTTGTGGTCGGCACGGTCTTGATGGCACCGATCGTGTATAGGGTGACTCCCGCCTCTCCGACGATGGCGCGTCCCGGCTCCTGCGCAAGGATGGGTTCGCCGAGGCCGTGGCGTGCCAATCCGGCCCGCAGGGTGCCGACAACGGCTTCGGCGAACTCCTCCACATCCAACGTTGCGCCATCGGCAAGATAGCGCACGCCCAATCCGCCCCCGATGTTCAGTATCTCCGTTTCCGCGCCGGTCTCGGTCCGGATGGCGGCGATGAGTTCAACGGCAGCGTCTATGGCAGCGACATGCGAGTCCGCGTCCGTGAGCTGGGATCCGACGTGAAAGTGAATCCCCTTGAAGCGCATATGCGGTTGACGCTTGAGTACCTCTCGCACACCCTGAAGGGCCGATCGGTCGGCAATGTTCAGGCCGAACTTGGTGTCGGCTTGGCCTGTTCGAATGAACCTGTGGGTATCGGGGTCCACACCCGGGGCGCATCGCACAAGGACGCCTTGTGTCCAATCTTGATGGCCCTGAAGCACGGAACCAAGCATCTCGATTTCGAGGAGGTTGTCGAGCGTGATGTGGCCAATGCGATTGGTGACGGCCATCTCGAGTTCGGCAAGCGACTTGTTGTTGCCGTGCATGTTGATGCGTGCGGCCGGAAATCCTGCAACGAGCGCCGTATGGAGCTCGCCTGCCGACGCGACGTCGAGGCCGAGACCTTCCTGCTCGGCGATGCGCGCCATGGCTGTGCAGAGGAATGCCTTGCCCGCATAGTGGATCAGGTTTCGAGGGTATCTGCGCTCGAACGCCGCTCGATAGCGCCTACATGCGCTGCGCAGCGCGGCTTCGTCGAGAACGTAGAGGGGGGTGCCGAACCTCTGCGCAAGCTCCACGGCGCAGCAGCCGCCGATCTCCAGCGTGCCCTTATCGTTGATTGTCTGGGTGCCGAGAAGCATCAACTCAGTGACCGTTTCATATGCGAGGGTAGACGATAAGCGAGCCGCGCCGACCGAGCGGCGGGGCCCGCTAACGACGAATAGTAGCCTAGCGTTCCGAAGGATGTCAAGCCGGACCCTCGGCTCACGGATCGGCGGACGCGTAGTCTGTCGCTGCCACCAGTACTCCCGTGCGGGACGAATGCTCCAGGCTGATCACGTTGCCGGCGGAGTCTGGCCCTCCGACCGGCAAGCTCGCGCCGCAGCCTGCGCCATGAGCGCGCCAAGCGCCGCAAGCGCAGCGGTCTCGGTGCGCAGGACGAAGGGGCCGAGGCTCACTCGAGTCGCGCCAGCTTCGATGAGCCGCGCTTCCTCATCATCGGTGAACCCGCCCTCGGGACCCACGAACAGGGCATACCGACCGTGCGGGTGGGAAACGACGTTCAGCACGGGTACGCCCGCTTGCGACATGAGCAGCGAACGCGATGTTGGAGCCAGCTCGCGGACAGCCTCGACGAGCGGCACCGGCGGCAAGACAGCGGGTACGGCGTCGCGCTTGGCCTGTTCTGATGCAGCTCGAACTATGGACTGCCACCGCCGCACCTTCGCCTCGATGCGCTCGCCCTTCCAGTCGGGCACCGACCGCGCAGTCATCAAAGGTACGAACTGCGATGCGCCGAGTTCCACGCCGTGCTGAAGCACTTCTTCAAAGCGGGTGCCTTTTCCGGGCGCTTGCGCGATCGTTACATGGCACGGCGGCGGTTCGGGTGGCGGCACCGGCCGCACGATGGACAGAAGGACGTCGGCGTTACGTGATCCGCAGCCCACCTCGAGAATCTCGGTAAGGCGTGCCTCGCCGTTAACGCCGCGCAATACGACGCGGTCGCCCGGGCGCATTCGCAGAACATGGATCAGATGGTGCCGCGTTTCGCCGCCTACGGCGACAGTGCCGGATTCAGGCAACGGTCGGTCGAGGAAGAAGTGCCGAGAAGCGCGCGGATCGGTCCCGGGGGTGTCAGTTTCGGCCAGCATGGCGCGCAATCACAGCTCGCCAGACGTCATCGGAGCGGATATCGGCGATCTCCAGTCCGTGACGTTCAAGCGCTTCCGTCACTAGCCCGAGCCGTTCCTCAACGATTCCCGACGCGATCAGGATGCCATTGGGACGTCGGACCATATCCGTTAATTGCGGGGCCAGTTCGGCGATGGTCTCGGCGATGATGTTGCACACCACAATATCGGCGGTTGCTCGGCGCTCGGCCAGTTCCTCCGGTGTCAGGACCTCGATCCTGTCTCCGATACCGTTGCGTTCGGCGTTCTCGTCGGCGATTCTGCGCGGCAGCGCGTCGCATTCCGATGCGAGGACACGGCGCGCGCCGAGTTTGACGGCCGCAATGGCCAGAATGCCCGAGCCGGTACCTACATCTATGACGTCTATGCCGGGCATCGCCATCTCGTCGAGCGCTTCGAGGCAGAGGCGCGTCGTAGGATGGCTTCCGGTGCCGAACGCCATGCCTGGGTCGAGCAAAACGACGACTCGGTCGTCATTGCTCTGGCATGCCTCCCACGAGGGAACAATCTTGAGACGTCGGCCCATATCCATCGCATGGTGATGTTTGCGCCATTCCGTGAGCCAATCGGCATCGCCGATGTGGCGTATCTGCAGGTCGGCTTTGCCGGGCAGTCCGAACTCCTCGAGCCGATCCAGGCGGGAACGTAAGTCCGCGAGCTTCGCAGGGAGCGTATCGGAGATAGCCATCCAACCTGTGACAGTATCCCCCGCAGGAGTGGTGGCAACGCCGCCGCTGCCCGCGTCCATGAGAGCCTGAGCAACCGCCTCGGACGCCTCCGGCGAGACGCTGACGGTGATCTCGGCCCAGCGCGCGCCGTCTATCAGCGATCTCCGCCGAAGAGACGCGCGAAGAAGCCCTTGCCGTCCTCGGCCGGCTCTTCGCCCATTGTGGCTGCGAACTGCCGAAGCGCCTGACGCTGTTCAGCCGTGAGCTTCTTCGGCACTTCAACCCGGAGCACGACGTACTGGTTGCCTCGGCCGTATCCGTTAAGGTCCGGCATGCCTTTGCCCTTCAGGACGAACGAGGATCCGGTCTGGGTGCCTTCCGGTAGGGTGAGTTTCTCGGAACCGCCGATGACGGGTACCTCGATCTGTCCGCCGAGGGTGGCCAGGCAGAACGACACCGGGATCTCGCAGTACAGGTCTCGGTCACGACGCTCGAATATGTCATGCGGCTTGACGCGAAGCACCACGTAGAGATCGCCGGGAGGTCCCCCTCGCAGACCTGCATCGCCCTCGCCGCTCAGTCGGATGCGTGATCCCGTGTCCACTCCTGCGGGGATCTTCAGGTTCCGCTCCCGCGTCTTTCGGAGGCGACCGTTGCCCGAGCATTGCGAACACGGGGTGGTGACCAGCCGACCCTCACCGCGGCATCTTCCGCACGGAGCCGTCGTCTGGAAGGTTCCCAATAGCGTGTTCTGAGTGTGCCTGACGTAGCCGGTGCCCCGACACGCCGAGCAGGTTTCCGTTTGTGTGCCGGGCTGCGCGCCGCTTCCATCGCAGAGATCGCACGTCTCGAGATGGGTGTATCGGAGTCCCTTGGTGACGCCCTGCGCGGCCTCCTCGAGGGTAATCTCGATGTCCTGTCTCAGGTCGTCGCCGCGTGTTGCAGCGGAAGCGGAGTGCTGCGGTCTCGCGGCCGTGCCGAAGAACGCGTCGAAGATGTCGCCGAAGCCTGTGAAGCCGAACCCTGAGCCGCCTGCTGCCGAACCGTTGAGCCCCTCGTGGCCGAAGCGATCATAGGTCCCGCGCTTCTCGTCGTCGCTGAGTACCTCGTAGGCTTCGTTGATCTCTTTGAATCGAGCCTCGGCGTCGCTCTCTTTGTTAACGTCGGGATGGTACCGACGCGCGAGCGTCCTGAAGGCACGTTTGATGTCATCCTGGGTCGCGTTTCGCGATACCCCCAGCACCTCATAGTAATCGCGCTTCTCAGTCATTCTCATCGGTCTGCGATTCCGTATACGACGTTTCGGGGCTTTCCGGCGTCGCGCTGGATGACGCCTCGGGCGGACTGCCTTGGCGATCGGCTGCGGCCAGAGCAACCTCGAGTTCCCTGGCTGTTGCCGCAAGGCTGTCGGTCAGCCGCCTGACTTCGTCGGCGGAGGCGGATGCGAGGTTCAATCGGAGGGTCTCAAGGGCGCCGAGAACGCGCTCACGCTCCGCGCCTTCGAAGGTGACGGCGTCGCGCAGGACGCGCTCAGCGCGATCGGCCGTCGCCTCCGCCCGATTGCGAGCCTCCATGACTGCCCGCCGCCGCTCGTCATCCTCGCGGTTGGCCTCTGCCTCGGCGATCATCCGCGCGATGTCCTCTTTCGGCAGGGCGCCTGCGCCGGTTATGGTGATGCTCTGGGCTTTGCCGGTCGCTCGGTCTTTGGCCGACACCTGAACGATGCCGTTGACATCTATGTCGAAGGTCACGTCAATCTTGGGACCGCCGCGCGGACCCGGCTGAATGCCCGTCAGTTGGAAGTTCCCCAGGGGCTTGTTGAACTGCACAAGCTCGCGTTCGCCCTGAAAGACCTTGATCTCGACGGTCTTCTGATTGTCGGTTGCCGTGGTGAACGCCTCGGTTCGGCTTGTCGGTATGGTTGTGTTGCGCTCGATGAGCTTCGTCATGACGCCGCCGAGCGTTTCGATGCCGAGGGACAGCGGGGTGACATCAAGCAGCACGATGTCCTTCACTTCGCCGGATATGACGCCGGCCTGAATGGCGGCGCCAATCGCGACGACCTCGTCGGGGTTCATGCCACGAAACGGCTCTTGTCCGAACATGGTCTGCACCAGCGCTTGAACGGCAGGCTTGCTGTTACAAAAAGTGGGCTACAAAAAAACGGCCTTACTGGCTGTTGTGGTTGGCTTTACAGGTGTAGGCATCCAGTTTCTTTCGGGCTATGCCGAAAGTTTTAATGTGTATATTGCCGGTGCTTTTATTTCGGGCTTTTCAATGTGTATGCTCAATGCTGTTGTAAACCCAATGCTTAACACACTTGGCGGTGGCGGAAAAAAAGGCAACCAGCTTATTCAAAC
>JBBIQU010000040.1:0-14950 GCA_037442185.1 Chthonomonadales bacterium
CAAGCGTGATGTCCGGTGATCGCGAGGTGGTCGGCCCGGCTGATACGCCCCTACACGACACGCGCGCGCACCCGCCCTCGTGGCAGCCGACGAACCAATGACTTGCACGCTTGCGATCCGAACTCAAAGGGAAGCGTCGCCCAAGACAACATGAACGTCTATTCCGGGTCTTGCAGGAATCGGCACGGCCCGTGTCGAATGGCCTCTCAATATCAGAGTACGCACCTATGGAGGCATGCCCTATGCTGAACCGTCGCACATCTGCCGCTCTCACGGCGATCGCTCTCCTGTTGCTCGCGCGGATTTCCGTGGCGCAGGCTCCCACGATCTCGGAAGTGGTCAATCAGGTCTCCCAGACGGTCTACACCGACTATCTGAACAACTATCTCTACACGCATACCGGTGACAACCGTGGCTATGGCGCGCAGCACGATCTGGCCCGCACGAATATCTTCAACTCGTTCGTGTCGTACGGTCTGCAGACTTCGCTCAGCGCGTTCGTGTACAACAGCACGACGTACTATAACGTCATCGGCATATTGCCCGGCACGACGCTGCCGAACGAGTACGTCATTGTGGGCGCCCACTACGACTCGGTGAACAACCCCGGCGCGGACGACAACGCTAGCGGCGTGGCCGGCGTCATGTCGGCGGCGCGAGCCATGTCGCAGTACACGTGGGACCGGACCCTGATCTTCGCGGCGTTCGACCGCGAGGAGCAGGGGCTCAAGGGGAGTACGGCGTGGGCGAACGCGCACTCGTCGTGGAACATCAAGGGCATGGTGTCCCTCGACATGATCGCGTACAACCCGGCGGGCGCGACGCAGAACACGGCTCTCATCTACGGCCGGACGGCATCGAACCCGCTCAAGAACGCCCTGAGTCAGGCCATCAACACCTATGGCGGCATCACAGGGACACTCATGGGGCAGCTTGACCAGAGCGACCACGCGCCGTTCGAGTGGAACGGCTTCCAAGCCGCGCTGCTCATCGAAGGCGCGGTCTGGTCGAACCCGAACTACCACAAGCTGACCGATACCGTGGACACGCCGAACTACATTGACTACGCCTATGCCACCAACATGACCAAAGGCACCGTCGGATGGATGTCGGGCGTGGCCGGCCTGAATGGCCGCCTCGGACCCGATCCCGTGCCCGAGTTCGGGTCCATCTTCGGCCTCCTGTCCGGAAGCGGCTGGCTCGCCCTCGTGTGGATCCGGCGATCTAGAAGCGGTACTCCGAGCGGACGGTCAGGTAGTTGAGCCAGGCGAACGTGTAGACGCTATCATTGTCCGCGCCGCCTTCGAGAGTGCGGTAGCCGATGCCGAGCGCCCAGTCGGGCGTCAGATCGCGCATGGCGTGGATGCCCACGTCGAACGCGCGGCCCTGAGGAGCCGCCAGGCCGTCAACGTCCACGTTCAGCCGCCATCCGGATCCGAGACCGACCACGCCCGAAAGTTGCGCCAGCGGGACGATGCCCAGATCGTAATCGGATGTTGCGGTCGAGCCTTGCCGCAAGGCGATGCGGGCATCGCGAACCTTCAAGGTCCCGCCGAAGTACCATGACGCGCGGTCAGAATGGTGGAACCGACGCATGTACGTGATCCGGTACGAGTTGAACTTGTACCAGCCGGTGGTCGGCGTTGCTGGAGCGTAGGACGCTCCGGCAAAGCCCACGGTCCGCGGCAGCTCGCCCGTTCCCCGTATCTCAAGCGGCGCAATCAGGAGCCTCCAGCGGTTGCTGCTTCCCTCGTCCATCGTAAGCGTCAGGCGTCCGCTCGCGCGCGCCTCGCGCCCCTGCAGGTCCGCCAGCGAGAACTTGGTGCCCGTGTCGCCGGGTATGCGTGCGTCATTCCTGCCCTGCCAGACCGCGCCGGCCTCGATTGACGCCGTCCAGCGCGGCTCATCATCGGCCCGCGTCGCCGCCCCGCCCACCAGAGCCGCCATCGCCGACACCCATCCCGGTGTCTTCATACGGATCATTCCTCCGAGCGTACATACGTCGGGAGCGCGGGACGGTTCCGGCGAGCGCTCGGCTCTGGCCCGAATATGCCATTCGGCCACAGAAAGACACGGGACCGCACCCAGTGTGCGGTCCCGTTCGGGCAGCGGCGCATCCTGCGGCGGCTGCCCTCATGAGCGCAGCGCAGGCGACTAGCCTGCATCGAGCGCGTTACGGGCGAGTGTCGGACACCTCGAACACCTTGACATCGCCTCGGACCACCACGCCCCCGAAGCGGAACTCCTGGCTCCCGTCTGCCGGAGTGAAGTGGACTCCGACGAGATCAGGCGGGTTGTTCGGTCCCGGACGTCCTCGATCGGCAACGCGCCACGCCAGAATGCCCGGTGTGCGGGTGACGCCTCGGGGCGTTCTGATTAGCATCATCGCGGGACCGGAGAACTCGGCGGATGCCTTGTCGTCGCCGAGCGTGAACTGTCGAACTGTCTTGCAGTTGATCTCCACCAGGGCCTGGTCGGGCAAAATGGTGCGGAATGCGGCAGTCCCGCTCACCCGGACAACTTCGTTGCCCTGGATGTTTCCGATAGCCTTGTGTGCTTTGAACTGGAAGTCGCCAAGCAGGCCGGTCTCGGTGCGGACGATGCCGTTGCCGAGCGCGCCCTGACCGACACCGGCAGCGGCGCGGGCGTGTGAGCCGAACAGCAGCGCGGCACATGCCGCGATTCCGATAAGAGTGTTGCGGTTCATCTTCATCCTCCCGTTCGTTGCGCATTCGCCACAGGGAGCCCGGTCGCCTTAGACCATGTGTCTCTCTTGGCATTCGATGCGCGTGTGCCTATTAGACGTATTTCGACCGCATGGGTTCATTCGTAGCGCAGGCGTCCTCGCCTGCTACTTTCGCCGCTCCGTAGCGCAGGCGTCCCGCCTGCTTCGTTCGGTAAGGGAATGCAGCCGAGACGGCTGCGCTACGGGATGGCAGGCGTTTCGCTTGCGTGGCGCCGCGAGGTCATCGGCGGTTTTCGGAAGGCGCCAGGTTCATCAGCACAGCCGCGAGGATCAGACCGCCGCGGACGACGTGCTGCCAGTACTCGCTGACGTTCATGAGCGTCATCCCGTTGACCAGCACCCCGAGGAAGACTACGCCCACGAGTGTCCCGCGCGCTGTGCCGGCTCCTCCCATGAGACTGGCTCCGCCGATGATGACTGCCGAGATCACATCGAGCTCCCAGCCCTGCGCCGTTGTGGCGCTGCCCGACATGATCTGGGAGGCTTGCATGATACCGCTGAGCGCCGCGAGGAGACCCACGATCGCCAGGACTCGGATCTTGACTGCGCCGACCGGGATGCCGCTCAGCCTTGCCGCCTCCAGGTTGCCGCCGACTGCATAGATGGCGCGGCCGAACGCCGTGCGATGCATGGTCAGGTGAACGATGGCGAACACGGCCAGGAAGACGAGCGCAGGGAAGGGCACGCCCCGAACATACCCGCCCCCGATGAAGTTGAACCAATCGGGGAATGGCGTAAGGGGGAACCCGTTGGTCATCAGCTCGGCGGCGCCCTTGAGGACAGTGAGCCAGGCGAGCGTGGAGATGAACGTGGGGACCTTGAACCGCACCCGGAGCCAGCCGGTAACGGCCCCGACGAGCCCGCCGACTGCGAGGCTCACCGGTATGGCAATGGCTACCGCCGCCGCAGAGGATAGGCCGCGGCCCGTCAGATACTCGACGCACCATGCGCAGAGGCAGCCCGAGAACGCGACAGCGGAACCCACGCTCAAGTCAATCTCGCCGGCGATGATCGCCATCGTCATGCCGAACGCGATGATGCCCTGCATGGACACGGCGCGAAGGACATTCAGGATGTTGTCGCGCGTGAGGAAGCCCTGTGCCTGCGTGCTCAGAAACACGCAGAGGGCGATCAGGACGATCTCCATGACGAAGTGGCGCACGGGCGGGAGGGCTATCGCGCGCGTGCTCTTGGCTTGCGTCTCCACGGCGCATAGGTTCGCCGCTGTCGCGTGCGCTCCTTCTCGTACGGCTGACGGCTCGGCTGCTTCGACGGTCGAGAGGATGCAGGCGAGGACGCCTGCGTTACGGGACAGCGAACGAAGCAGGCGAGGACGCCTGCGCTACGACAAGGAGAACTGCCGTCGTTCGGAGAACCATCGAGCAAACCCAGAACAGAGGCCTCTATTGCCAAACCGCCCAACACCGAATCGCGATCCGCTCCAAAAGGACGCTTTCATTCCGCTACCCGTCGGCTCCGTGCGGCCGCTCGGATGGCTCCTCCGACAGTGCCGCATACAGGCGGACGGTCTGACCGGCCACCTGGAGGCCGCCTGGCCCGATGTCGGCCCCGACAATATGTGGCTCGGGGGCAAGACCGAGGGCTGGGAACGCGGGCCGTACTATCTGGACGGCCTTGTGCCGCTCGCTCACGTCCTCGGCGATCCGGTGCTGTTGGCCCGCGCTCAGCGCTGGGTAGATTCGATCCTGACCATGCAGGACAGCGACGGTTGGATTGGTCCGGTTCAGGCTCCCGGACGCGCTCCCTACGATCAATGGCCCGTGTTCATCGTGCTGAAGGCCCTCACGCAGCACCATGAGGCAACCGGCGACGGTCGGGTCATCCCGTTCATGACACGTTTCTTCCGCTGCCTGCATCGCACGCTCGACGAGCGGCCACTGCGGGATTGGGGACAGCATCGGTGGGCGGATGCCGTGCTCAGCGTCCACTGGCTCTTCAACCGCACCGGAGAAGAATGGCTGCTCGATCTGGCCGGCAAGCTGATGCTGCAGGGCTACGACTGGCGCATGCACTTCGAGGACTTCCGGCACAGAGGCAAGACGCCGCACGACGGCTGTGTCCTGCACACCCACGTTGTCAACAACGCCATGGCCGTCAAGACCTGCGGCGTATGGTGGCGGCAAAGCGGCGATGACGACGACCGCAAGGCCGTCTACCGAACGATGGAGATGCTGGACCGTTACCACGGACAGGCGACGGGCATCTTCACCGGCGATGAGCATTATGCGGGCCTCGACCCGACCCAGGGTACGGAGCTGTGCGCCGTCGTCGAGTACATGTTCTCGCTGGAAGAGCTGATCGCCATCCTTGGCGACGCGGCCTTTGCCGATCGGCTGGAACGGATCGCCTACAACGCCCTGCCGGGCACATTCACCGCAGACATGTGGGCGCACCAGTACGATCAGCAGGCCAACCAGGTCCTTTGCACCGTCGCGCCGCGTCACTGGACCAACAACAACGACGACTCGAATGTGTTCGGCCTCGAACCGAACTTCGGGTGCTGCACCGCCAACTACCATCAGGGCTGGCCCAAGTTCGTCAAGAGCCTGTGGATGGCAACGCCAGGCGGGGGACTTGCGGCGACGGCATACGGACCATCCGAGGTGCGGACGGACATCGGCGGCGTTCCGATCGAGATCTGGGAAGAGACGCAGTACCCGTTCGATCAGCCTATTCGCTTCACTGTGGACTGCTCGAAGCCGGTGGAGTTTCCGCTCGTACTGCGCAAACCCGCATGGGCGGAGGACGCCGTCGCCATCGTGTTGAGTGCGCGTTCGACGAAGGAGCGCGTGGTTCGACTCGATGCTCCGTGGACGCCGATCCACCGCACGTGGGAGGCCGGAGATGAGGTGCTGCTCGTGCTGCCCATGGAGGTCCGGGAGGAGCGCCGATACCGCAATGCCCTCACGCTCCATCGCGGTCCGCTCGTGTTCTCTCTGCGCATCGGAGAAGAGCGCAGGCTGATCGCCGGCAAGGCGAAGCCGGCTCCTGGCCAGCGGAGTCCCGACTGGGAGATCCTGCCGACGACGCCATGGAACTACGCCCTGTGCCCGAGCCACGGGTACCGTGTAGACTATCGCGGGACCGGGGAACGGCCCTTCGACCCTGACGAACCGCCTGTTACCATCGGCGCCAAAGGCCGCCGCGTGCCCGAATGGGGGCTCGAGGACAACTCGGCCGGACCGACGCCCGAGTCGCCTGTTCAGTCCGGCGAGCCGCCTGAGGATATCGAACTGATCCCCTACGGCTGCGCCAACCTGAGGATCACCGAGTTCCCGACGGCCTGATCTGGAGTTCCGGATCTGAGATCGCCCTGCGAGTGTGGATGTTGGTCGCGCAGGTCGCTTGGTGTATAGTGAGGATGGATGGGTGCCATCGCCCACCTCGGTTCGAACGTCTTGGCGCGAAAGCAGGCACGAAAGGACACAGGGATGTTCCACGATGATCGAGCAACTGCGGTGGCCGTGTTCTTCCTCCAGAAGGCTCCGCAACGGCGGCTCAACGACCTGAAGCTGATGAAGCTGATGGTCATCGCCGAGCGGAGGAGCATGGCCGCAATGACGGCGCTGATCACGGGCGCCGGCTTTGCCAGCATGCAGAACGGTCCTGTGCTCTCCGAGGTTCTAGACCTGTTCCAGGGGCGGAGACCATCGGACATCTGGAACGGCGCCATCCGACTCGAACCTCATCGAGGCAAAGGCTCTCGATCCAATGAGCTCGTCCTGACGGGTGAGTTGGATGTCGCAGACTACCTCTCACCGGTCGAGATTGACCTGCTCGAATCCGTGTGGCAGGAGTGGGGTCACAAGGACAAGTGGGAGCTTGTCAGCCTCACTCACGAATTCCCCGAGTGGGACAGGACGGTTCAGGAATCCCGATCCTCGCGTCCGATCTCGCTCGAGAAGGTGTTCCATCTGGGCCTCGGCGAGCCGCCGGAGACTGCCAGAGAACGGGCTCAGGAGATCGAGTACTTCGAAAAGGTCATCGCCTGACTTGGCCCGACCGGCAATCGCTGGCAACGCCTACAAGATTGACCTTGGGGACGGGCGTCCCGCGCACCATTGGATTGTGTTGACCGACCCGATGGAGATAGATCGGCGATTCGTGGCGGTGTCACTGACGGACCGACACAACTCGCCCGAAATACTCGATGTGTGGCCCTACGGGTATCGCCTCTGTTCATCGTATTCGCTGACGAAGCCTTCGGTGGTGGCTCTGAGATACGCCGTCCTGAGATCGCAGACCTGGCTCGACCATTGCCGCGCGGAATTCGTGGATGTCTGCGGCCCTGAGACTCTCCAACGTGCCCGATGCAACCTGGTTTGGTACCGCCGATACCTGAACCCGCCACTAGTGAGATCCCTCGGGCCCGTTCTTGACGAATGGGCGAAGTACTGCGGCGCGCCGCCGCCGAGACCAACGTGAACAAGGAGCCAGCACCGTCATGCCGGATCAGCCCACGCATCACAGTCTCGCCCTGAAGCCAGACCTCGCCGAAGCCACCGAACGGTGGCTCGCATTCTGGAACCACGAGATCATTGACCGTCCGGTCTGCGTCATCCGAGCGCCGCTGGACGAGGCGGCGCCGGGACCGAACTGGCCGCCGTACATGGCCGGAGCCCACGGCGACATGCGGGCTGTTGCCGAGCAGGTTCTGGAGGCAAGCTCGAAGGTGTGGTATGGCGGCGAGGCCGTGCCCAGCTACACGCCCAGCTTCGGCCCCGACATGATGGCGGCATGGCTGGGCGCCGAGCTGGAGTTCCCGAAGGACAACTACGGAACGAGCTGGGCGGTGCCGTGCATAGAGGACTGGGAAGCCGCTCTGCCCATCACGCTTGACCCTGACAGCGCCTGGTGGCAGCGCATGCTGGAGTTCTGTCGCATCCTGGCCGACACGTTCCGGGGCCAGATGGCCGTGGCGCACCTCGACCTGCACAGTAACATGGACACGCTGCTGGCCATGCGCGGCGGCGATCGGCTGTGCATGGATCTGGTGGACATACCCGACGTCATTGACAGGGCCATGGCCGACGTTCGCGCACTCTATGTCCCGATCTACGACGCCCTCTACGACGCCGCCAACATGGGCGCGACCGGCACGACGGGCTGGGTCCACGCCTACCATCCCGTGCGGACCAACACGATCCAGTGCGACTTCGCGGCGCTGATCGGCCCGAGGCAGTTCCGCAAGTGGGTCATGCCGGCGCTCGAAGAGGAGGCCGCGCATCTCGGCCATTGCGTCTATCATCTGGACGGCCCGGAGTGCATCGTCCATGTTCCGGACCTCTGCACGATTCCGGGGCTGGATTGCATCCAGTGGGTCCATGGAGCGCGCAACAAGCCGTTCATCGAGTGGATGGACCTCTTGAAGGACATCCAGTCGCGCGGCGTGGCGGTGTGGATACCGTGTACGCTCGACGAGATACCGATCTACCAACGCGAGCTCAAGCCTGAGCTGCTCTACTACGAAACCTGGGCGCCCACCCGGAAGGCCGCCGAAGATACGCTTCGCTGGTTGGCAGATAACACCTGAGCGCGCCACGTCTCTAAGGGAGACCATTTCCATCATCGGCACATCAAAGCGCATGTCCATCGGCAGTCGCCTCGCCATGCTGTTGGCCGGCTGTGGCGTGGCCCTGAACCTTTCGGGAGCGTCCGAACCGGGCCAGGCAGCGAAACGGTACTACGCGCACCAAGCCACCGAGGACCGCGACGGCATCATCGCGCCATGGTACCGGGGGCAGAACGGGCAGCTTGATTGGCGCGTGCGCATTGCGGCCGAGACCCTCAAGCGTTACCCGTGGACCGAGAAGCCGTCAGCCGCCCCGCATTATGTGTTCAACGGAACATGGGCCATCTCGCCCGAAGGCGAGATTACCATTCCGAAACTGAACGACTGGGACAACGGCGATCTGGGCCAGCGCGCGGCATACGTGCTCTCGGGATTGGTGGACTATTACCGCTACTCGGGAGATCCGGCCGCGTTCGGTCACATCTGGCTGACTGTGGAAGCGCTTCGCAGACACTCGCTGACCGACAGCAAGCATCCTTGGCCGGGCATCCTGATCAGCGTGCCCACCAAGGGCGTGCCGTATGGTCAGGCGAACCCGAAGGGCATGATCCAGTTGGACATCGTTGCAGAGGTCGGCATCGGTCTGGTTCGCGCCTATCAGATGGTTGGCAAGCCCGAATGGTGGGAGATGGCCAAGCGCTGGGCCGACCTCTTCGCCAAGCGCCGGAGCAGCGACCCGAGCGTCTCGCCCTGGCCCCGATACGCGAACCCGGAGGATGTCGTCTGGGAGGACCTGCAGACGGGAGGCGTCGCCTTTATCCTTGAGTTTCTCGATGAGGTGATACGGCTCGGGTACACCGGACGGGCCGGCGAGATCGTGGCAGCGCGCGACGCCGGGCGGCGGTACCTCCGTGATGTGTTGCTGCCCCGATGGACCGAGAATGACGTGTGGGGACGCAACTACTGGGACTGGAACGACCCGGTTCAGGCCGAAAACGTCACCGAGTTCGTCTGTCGGTACCTGATGGCCCATCCCGGCGTGTTCCCGAACTGGCGCAACGACGTCCGCAACATCCTGACCCTATTCCTGAATCGGACATCGGTGGATCCGGGCTCGGGCGGAGGGGTGTTCAGCGGTGCGTGGGCCTATCCGGAATCGTCAGGGTGCTGCGGACGATCGCTCTGGTACGGGCCGATGGAGCTCGCCCCGGTCTATGCCGAACTCGGACATCGCGCGGGCGATGCGCGGATGCTCGAAATGGCTCGCCGGATGATGATCCTGGCGACGTATGACGGCCACGAGACCGGCGTCGTCGAAGACAACATTGACGGCGGGCAGATCGTGGCAGGGGGATGGTTCAAGATCGCCCATCCCATGGCGCTGAAGCACGCTCTGAACGCCATCGGGTGGCAGCCCGAGGAGTTCGGAGCGCCGCGTGAGAGCCACATCGTGCGCACCACGCATGTCGTGCGGGATGTCCGGTATGGCGACGGCTCGGTGAGCTACTCGACGTGGCCTGCTCCGGGACCTGTTGTGGATGTGCTGCGGCTGTCGTTCCGGCCGACGAGCGTCGTCGCCGACGGCAGGCGACTGCCCTTGCGATACGCCCCATCGAGCTCCAGCGCGCCGCGACGAAACGATGGCGGTGCATCGGCAACGATCCGACCACTTCCCGATGGCGATTGCATGCTCACCATCAGGCGGGACGGTTCGCGAAGCGTGCTGATCTCGGGAGACGACCCGCAGATCGCCAAGGCGTTCGGGGCTCGGCCTTGGGACCTCGCGTTCTCCGGAAATCAGGTCCGAGTGATCGGGGATGTCGGTCCCGATGGAGGCCTGGCCGAAGTGACGCTCGACGGCGCCAAACAGCGTGTGCCGCTCGATTGCTGGTCGCCGGTTCGGCGGACGAACCAGGCGCTGTACTATCGGAACGGGTTGGAGAACGGGCCGCACACGTTGCAGATCAGGCCCCTTGGCAGAGGCAATCCGGTTTCAGCCGGCGCGCGCGTCACCGTGCGGTCGGTGCAGTCGTCCAGAGCGACGGGGCGATCGGTCGCATCCCGAGGCCTTCTGAGGCCCGAGGCGCAGCGGGTCATCTTCGGCTATGCTGGTCGAACGGATTGGCGCGCGTCCGACGGCACGCTCTGGCGACCCGCCACCGAGTGGATTGTCCGATCAGGGTTCAATGCCGACTCGGTTGCCTTGCACTGGCGCACGCGTCCGACGAGGGCTACCATCCTGGGAACACGTGATCCTGAGCTGTACCGGTATGGGGCGCACGCCCCGGACCTGACGGCCTTCTTCACGGTGGCGCCCGGCCGGTACTCGGTTCGCCTCCGCTTTGTGGAGACCCGCCAGGTTCGGCCCGAGCAGCGGGCGCTCGACATCGAAATCAACGGTCGTCCGGTGGCATCGCGGGTGGACCTTGCCGCAACCGCCGGAGGCATGTACAGGGCCGCCGTTATGACGTTCCCGAACATCGCCGCCCAGAGCGGGACGATTGCCGTGCGGATCCGGGGATGTGACGGCGCCGAGGCAATCATCCAGGCCATGGAGGTCATCCCCGGAGCGCTTCCGGCAGGGCGGCCGGCAGTGTCCGTCAAAGCTCCGCCTGCCGCGTCCGACAACCTGCTCGTGAACGGGGGCTTCGAGAACACCGTGGCCGGGACTGTCGGAAGGATGGGAGACCGGGCGCCCTTTGCCGGATGGACCTATGTCTTCGCTTCGCCGCGCCAGAGCTACATCTGGGCCGAAACCGACTACGTCCAGCATCCGCATCTGGGCACGCCCGAGATTCGCTCGGGCAAACAGGCCTTGAGGACCCACACCGACGGCGATGGGCACACGATGGTCTTTCAGGAGGTCGGGGCCCGCCGTCAGACCGAGTATGTGGCCGAAGCCTGGATTCGCGCCTCGGACCTGCATGGGAAGGGGTTTGGCCGCCATGCGGGCGATTCGGCAGGCATCATCGTGCAGGAGCTGTCGGCGTCCGGAGCGGTCATCGTCGAGCATCCCATAGCAGCCGTTCGCGATGCGGGACCGTACAGGCGCGTGGAAGTGCGATTCACGACATCGGAGAGTACGCAGCGCATTCGGTTCATACTGGACACGATTCAGGCCGCGCCGTACGTCGAGGGCCACGTCACCTATGATGATTGCGCACTGAGGCCCTCGGGCAATCGGAACGATCGGGAGCATCCGTAGCAGGCGGGACGCCTGCGCGACGGGTATGGATTGCAGGCGGGACGCCTGCGCTACGGGTGCGATCGGAAAAGAGGCGCCCGAGCCATGACGAGGGGGCTCGGGCGCTTGGCAAGGGTGCCGATCGTGAAGTCAGTTACGCCACGAGTTGTCCTGTCCGAGGTACTTCTCCACCATCCGCACCTGATTCCATATCTCCCGGATGGCGCAGATGTCGGAGACGAACAGCGAAGCCGCCGCGCCCTTCTCGCCGGCAATGACCGGGGCCAGAAGAGGTTTGAGCGAGCCTCCCGACAGAACGGACAGCGCGTTGCGGACGAACTGAACCTTGCCGACCGCGTTGTCCACCTTGGCCTTGAAGGCGAGTTCCGTGTCGCCGATGTGGCGTATCATGCGGCGGTGATAGGCGATCTGGCGCTGTATGTCGTAGATGAGGCTGGTCTTGGTCAGATCCAGGGTGATCGTGCCCTTCTTCCTCTCTTCCTCGGCGAGCTTGAGGAAGTCGCCGCCGAACGCCTCGGTCACTCTGCCGTAGCCGAGGTCTTTCAGCTTGTCGCCGATGGTTCCCTTGACCCAGTCGCCGACTGAACCCGGCAGGTCCTGAACGTCGGTGAGCGTCTTGGTCAGGGCGCCGATGGCCTTCTTTGTCACCCCCTGATAGCCTACGGATTGTTCGAGGGCTTTCTCGGCCTGCTTGACGGCGGGGTCTTTCATCATGTCGCCGATCTTCCCCATGACTGCGTCAACGCCGGCCATGGCCAATGCCTTGACCCAGTCCTGAAAGATCAGCCACGTGTAGACCATGGCCAGCTTGCGGGTGTTGGCCTGGATCTCTTCTTTCCCGCTGCCGATGTTGAGCGCCGTGTGATCGGGAGCGGCCTTTGGCGGAGTCGGTCCCAGCTCCTTGTCGAACTTCCACGTGGTCGGGTCGGTGCCGGGCCAGCCGTCGAATGTACCGAACTCATCTTTGAGGCCCTTGAAGGCCGCCGGAAGCTTGATCTCGACGCCGTCGCTGACGATGCCGCCGATCTCGGCCCGAAGGAGGATCTTGTGGTCCTTTTCGAGTGCAGGATGCGTCTTCTCGGCTATCTTGAGGAGTCGGCCCCAGTATTCGGCGAAGTTGGCCGTTCCGTAGGACATGGGGTTGCTCATCACGCTCGATCCGCCGACGGGGGCGCCCACCTGCAGGAAGAACGTGTAGCCGTGGAACTCCCCGCCTGCGCTCTCCGAGACAACCCATGGGGCGCGCAAGGTGGCCCTGTACTCGCGCTCGGCATCCTCGCCGAACAGCAGGCCGGTCGCTTTTGCGATCTGGTCCACGATGTTCAGATGGTCGGGAACAGGCGGCGCATACGGAGATGACCTGGCGTCGAGCGGGTTCATGTTGCCGTGGAACGGCCGCTTGATCGCCTCGAGCGGTATCTCGGTGAGCTTCTCTCCATCAACGGTGACCGTCAGCTTGCCCCCCGCGTCGAGTTGGGCCGGATCGCCGACCTCGATGGCCAATGAGAGGAGGCAGTAGAGGGTCATCGGATGGCTGAGCAGTTCCACCTCGCGCTCGGGCGTGCGCAGCAGGTTGAGACAGTGAATGTCGGATGGCTTCGGATCCGGGCTCTCTGTGTAGGAGCCGAACGCCTTGCAGTGGGTGACCCCGTCATCGTCGGTTCGGCACCCATCGGGGCATCCAGCGTTCCGGCACCGCAGGGCGGTCGCAGTTTCGGTCAGGACCTGGCGCCAGTAGAACGGCAGTGGAGTCCACATGCTGCGGACGCGCAGGTCGGTTCGAGGGATGTAGATCGTTTCGGGTGTGGCGCGTATCTGCTCGTTGGTGAGCGGGGTGTCCAGTTCGGTCGGGCCGGGGTTCTTCTGCTTGGCGCGCTCGGCGAGCCGATCACCTTCCTTGATGCCGGCTCGGAAGGTCCTGACGTCTTCATCGAGGAGGCTGCGGACGCTCGTCTTGATGATCGGCTGGAGCTTCGCCGCCGACGCAGGCCGATCGCGCACTTCCTCGAGGGCGGTGATGATCGTTCCGACCACGAGATCGGTCATCACCTGTTTCGACCATAGGACTCCGGCGAACGCGCCCCCGGTCGGGTTCTTCATCGCCGCATAGGATTGGACTCGTAGCTCGTCCGCGGCCTTGATGTACGTCGAAACGGTCTTGAGCGCCGCGGTGAGGTCGGGGCGCGTCGTGTTGTTCGCCCAGTTGAGGGTGGCCTTCAGGAATGTCTCCAGAGCCTTCGGGTACTCGAGGATCGCCTTCTGGAGGGCATTCGGCGGCGTCGGCGGCATCTCCGTTTCCATTCGACGGAGCCGCTCGTCGGTGGGCATGCCCGGAACCTTGATCTCCGGCTCATTCCCCTCAGGCTCTGGATCGTCAGGCTTCGCCTCCTCGACCGGTATGTTCCGGAACGGCTCGCCCGAAACGTTCCGGCCTATCAACATGACCGTGAACGTGCTTCCCTGCCCATCTTCGCGCTTGCCTCCGGCGAGTGACGCCACGACCTGGTCGTCATCCGGGCCCTTCATGGCCATGACGGTGAATCGGCCGGTACCGGCGTCGAAGTCGCCGGTCTGCAGCTTCCATGATGCCGACTTCAGTCTGGCGACATACCAGTCGAAGACCTTGCGCGGTGCGTCGCGGCTAACGAGCACCGCCCCCGGCATGGCCTCCTCTGCGCCGGGAGTCGGCAGGCGCTTCACTCCGGGGTAGACCGGGAACTCGTCGGCCCGGACGGCAGAGGGCAGCAGACACGCCGCGACGGCTATCAGCAGCGCCATGCTGCCCATCCTCAAGACTACGGGCACATTCGAACGAGCTCGACAGGGCAGGGGGGACGCCTGAGTTGCGCGAGAAGGGGGCGACAGACTACTGATCCCGGTCCCGTTCGTCTCCAAAAAGATCGCCCTCCCTGTAGAAGTCGGAGACCCGGTCCTTCAGGGCGCAACCGGACTGGCCCCGTTCGGTCGTTCGTATCCGCTCGATGGTCGGCCGCAGGATGGCCGGCGGCGCTCCCCTGGGCACGGCGGTTAGGGACACCTTGATTGGCGTGGACTGCGGGTCGTCATAGGGTCGAAATCCGGCCAGCGCTCCGCCGTCGGCCATCTTCGGCGTGCCCGCGCGCAGCGTACCGACGAGCGCCGCCCCATGCATCTGGAGCGTCCAGACCATGGAGAGGTCGTATGGTCCGGACACCAGCTTCTGCGCGGCTGCAGAGCTAAGCTGGCTGTTCCAGAGCTGCGAGACGGCAACCGGATGGCACGGAAGCGTCACCACTCCGCCCCGTTGCGCCCAGTTGCCGGCGCGGGGCGTCGTGGACTGCCCGGGATGGGCCATTGTCCATGTGCCGTTCGCGGCAATCACCAGCAGGACGCCTGTGGATTCGTCGTACCACGCCCCAACCGGTCCGGCCATGGGCGTCGTGTCGCCGGGATCGGTGGCGCCGCCGCCGCCAACCGGCGTCAGGAT
>JBBIQU010000040.1:15050-20795 GCA_037442185.1 Chthonomonadales bacterium
AACCGGCGTCAGGATCACATAGTCGAGTCCCATGCCGCCCGGATTTGGATCCGATTTGGACTCGGGGTTGCTGCCCGTGTAGCGCATGGCTAGGAGGATATGCTCGCGCTTCACCTCGATCGTGCCGAGGTCCACCTTGGCGGCGAAGGCCTTTTCCTCAGGAGCTTTGCTGTACAGGTCCAGCGGCCTGCCGATGTCCTTCCCGTCCACCATGGGCTGGTAGATGCCGTAGTCCCACGACTTGACGATGCCCAGCGTGAGGCGATACTTGCCGGGTTTGGAGACCGGAACCTTGAACTCGATCAGGTCACCCGGGTTCTCCTGGCCCATCCAATGCACAATGCGGTCGCCGCCGAACGTTCCGGGAGGTGCATAGTCCAGCATCTCCTGGTCCTCATGGCCGCCGACGGTAACGCGGACAATCTCCAGCTGCTCGGCTTCGATCCTCTCCTGGGCGATTGCCGACAACGAGAGGATTGCGAAGGCCAGCGTAACGATGGCGCATCGTGTGAACATGATCTTTCCACTCCTCCGGGGCGTGACGCACCCCCGAACATGAGCGCACACCGGCTGTGCGCATCAATCCGGCTACCATGCTACGCTCCGAACCTTGACGGAAACCATGACAGCCTGAAGGAAACCATGCTGTCGCGCCGAGAATCTGTGAACGGAAGCACAGGCGAGCGAGAGGCAGACGGCACGATGCAGGCAGCGGACTCAGCGCCACGGTTGGCGATGCGGATGTTCGGTCACTTCGACGTTCGGATCGGCGACCGTTCGCTGCTCCCGTTCCGCACGCGCACCGAGGCGCGGCTGTTGGCCCTGCTTGCGCTCAAGCACGGCCGTTGGCTCCGAAGAGATTGGATCGCGGCGCAGCTCTGGCCGGAATCGGAACGCGCGGGCGTATGGCTCATGGAAGCGCTGAGCCGGGTTCGGAGGGCGCTCGGCCCGCACGGAAGCCGGATAAGGAGCGGCCCACACTCGACGCTCACGTTCGATGCTGCAGACGCCGACATTGACCTTCTGACGTTCGATCGAGCCGCCTCCGAAAGCAGCGTGAGCGGATGCGCCGAGGCCGTCTCGATCTACGCCGGTCCTCTGCTGGAGGGCTTCGACGACGATTGGGCGATTGCCGAGCGCAGCCTGCGCGAGGAGCGGTATCTGCGCTGCGCCGAATGCATTGCCGAGTCGGACATTGACCACGGGCGCGCGCATGAAGCGGTCCTGATGCTCATCGCCGCTGCTCGTTGCGACCCTCTTCGTGAGAGTCTTCACGCTCTCTTGATGCGCGCATATGTTGCGTTGGGAGACCCTTCGGCAGCCCTCAGGACGTTTCACGGCCTGCGGCGTCGCCTCATGGGGCTGAATCTGCCCGTGGCAGGCGAGCTCAAAGAACTGGCGGCCCGTATCCGGAAGGACGCCGAGGCGGCGCCGCCGTCCGGAGGGACGCCGGCCCTGCTGCGGCGCATCGCCGAACCCCGTCTGAACGGTTCATCGCTGCCGTACCCCCTGACGGAGATCATCGGGCGCGAAGCCGAGATCCGGATGGTTGCTGCGGAGGTTGAGCGGAACAGGCTGGTTACGCTGACAGGGATACTGGGAGCTTCGGGGCCACGCCGTTGAGGGGCGGGAGTTCTTCGGTCGCGCGGTCGCGACTGCGCGAGCGATCGGCGACCCGGCGCTCACTGCGACGGCGCTGCGCGGCGAGGCGGTCATGGCGATGGCGCAGGGCGATGGTCGAGCAGGCGAGCTGATGGCGGAGTGCCTCGATCTGCTTCGATCTTGCGGCGATGACGGTGAGCTTGCGTCGGCGCTTCTGCTTGCCGCGCGCATATCCGAAGGGAAGGCCAGTCTAGCCGAGGCTCTGGCCTGTGCTCAGGAGTCGCTGGAGATCAGCCGACGGCTGGAATGCCGCAGGGGCGAAGCAGACGCCCAGGCAGTCATAGCGCGCGTCCACGATACAGGCCGGCAATACCGTCAGGCGGTTCGTGCGGGTCGCGAGGCAGTGGCGGGCTATCGGCAGAGCGGCGAGGGCATTTCGGAAGCCCGCATGACGGCCTACCTCGGCCGCATTGAGCTGCGCCGAGGCCGTACCGAACAGGGTCTTGCGCTGATGGATCGGGGCATGGCCCAGTTGCGGAGGCTGGGGGCATGGCGAGGACTGGCAGTGTGGCTCAACATCCGCGGGGACCTCGCGCGCTCTCAGAATGCGCTGGACACCGCGTCCCGGTACTACGAAGAGGGACTGGCGGCCTTCCGCAGTCAGCACAACCGGCGCGGAGTGTCCTGGTCGCTCGCAAATCTGGCTGAAGTGTCGCGTCGGATCGGCGATCGGGAGGCCGGCGCCGAGATGGCCGCCGAGGCCATGCGAATCCGTGTTGAACTCCGAGACTACAAGGGCATGGCGGAGACCCTCGAGTGTCTCGCCGACCTGGCGCTTTGTTCAGAGACAAAGGCTGCGGCGGTCCGGGCGGCTCGTCTCGGAGGGGCGGCGGACAGCATCCGAGAGATGATCGTCACCCCGCGAAGCCCTGCACAGAGCAGGGAGCGGAGGCAGCGAATGCGACTGATCCGGAGAGCCATCGGCAGGCGCAGTCCGGAAGAGAACTGGCGCATCGGCGCCGAGATGACCGTCGCTGAGGCTGCGGCCTACGCGCTCCAAGCGGAGGCGGACCAGGCCGACTCGTCAGACTCGTCAGACTCGTCCGACGCGTCCGACCTGTCCGACCGCTCACCAAGACACGATGCAGCTCACCTCAAACGGCGGCAAGGCGATCTCAGTCTCGCGAGGACCGCGGCGGACCGATAGAGGCCTGGCGGGCGCAAGGTCGGTCAGGACGCGGACCGCGTGCGCTCGATGGTGTGGGACCCGAACGCGAACGCCGCGTGCCGGGCTGTCGCTGCCGTTCACCAGATAGAGCGCGATCCGCTTTGGGCTTCCCCATCGAACGGCCGTGACGCTCTGCGGCGCCTGGGCGATCTCGGTCCGGCAGATGCCGCCCACGAGCTGTCGCGCCGATGCGAGAGCGTGATTCGCCGCGGACGTGTCCGTTTTCCAGAGGAACAGCGGGGGCGTGTTGCCGGCGTGCGTGTCCCGAATGGGGTCGCCCGCGAACATGCGACCGAAGTCCGGAGCCCGTCGGATCTGGACCTTTGCCGGCCGCTCGCGCCCTCGGTCATCCCTCTCGGCGAAGCGCCCACCGACGATGAGCCTTCCGCCATTGGCCTGATAGTCTCGCAGCGACCGCAGCGCGGCATCGGAAATGTCCCGGCAATCCGGCACGAGTACCCAGGGGTATCGCCTGAAGGAAGCTCCGGCGTCAAGCTCTCGCAGAGTGACGACATCAACGGTCAGGTGCATGCGCTCCAGCAGCTTGTACCATCCCGCGAAGCTCCGCCAGTCATTGCGAACGCCGTCGGTGTCATCTGGGGTGGAGGGGAGCATGGGCAAGATCAGCGCCCCATGGGGCTTCACCGCCATGCCCTTTACGGCGTCGGCGCCGCGCATGGCGTTGCCGATCATGCGAGCGTGGTCTGCGGTCGTGTGGTATGGGTGGAAGCTGTAGTCGAGCACGCTCGGAATGTGCCAAGCGCAGTAGATAATGCCGGCGGCGCCGTGCTGCATCGTCGCCTGTGTGATCTGGTCCATCGCCCTCGGACCGATATGGACGCCGGAGGTGAAATCCACGAGGTCCACGGCCCAGAGCGGCTTGCCGTACTTGCGCATCATGTCGAGGCACGCCGTCACCCGGTAGGGATCACGGTCTGCGGAGCAGAGCTGCATGCCGAACGCGTCAATGTGCTTGCCGCGCATACCCACGACATCGGGGGCAATGGCGCTCCGCTGCATCTCGTCCCATTCCGACGGAGCGGCCCATGCCATGGTCAGGTAGGTCACCGTCGGACGCGACGGGTCGCGCCGCTTCATCATCTCGGACATGGAGTTGATGTAGTCGGCGCCCGCCTCGAACCAGTACGTGCTCCAGTCGTCGAAAGCCGCGGTCGCGTTGCCGAAGTCCGGGGATCGGCCAACCGGAGGCCGCACTTCGATTCGCACGCATGGGCCTCCGTTGCGGCCGCCGGAGCGGAGCCACTCGGATGTGGCGTGCGCGCCGAGTGTCCAGTTCTGGAAGCTCCACGCGGCCGGTTTGCCGTCGCCGCCCGTTTCGAAACCAGGGTTGGGCGCGACCTCAGGTCCGTCGGGCTCTTCGCGGAAACTGACGTCGTCGTAGAGGGCGGCGCCCACCCCCATGAACTTGAGGAGGAGCCAGGCGCGGCCGGCATTGGGGGGCGCCTTGAAGGTGGCTTCCATGCGCTGCCAGCGCCCTGCGGGACCCGACACGGGCTTGCCCATCTCGATCGCGACCGGCGGGCCGCCGTTCGGACCGACCCAGGCGACTTCCGGGAACACGCCCGCGCCCTTGAGCCGCTCGATGTTGATCCATGCTGCCATGCGGTATCGCTTGCCGGGAGTTACGGCCGCGTAGGTGTCGGGGCCGGGCCTGGCGGCGGCGTCCATGGCTCCGGGAGTGCTCCACGAGCAGTGCTGTGGCCCAGTGGCAACATCCACCACCTGGGCGAGGCCACGCTGGCCCTTGTAGCCGCCCATCATCTCCATGCGCGGGGCGACGACTGCGTCGAAGTTGGCGAAGGACGAGCGCCACACGCGGTTGAGCGTCGCGATCGAGCGATACTTGCGGGCGAGCCATCGTCGGAACCCGGCCACATCGTCGGGATGGTACCGCTCGCCGATCGGGAACCACCACTCGGCTCCGGGATGGTAGTAGGCAACGCGGCGGGTCTTGTCGCGCTCCTTCACATGCTGGACGAAGGCGTCGAGGAGCTTCTCCTGTTCAGCGCGGAACACCTTCGACGAGAGGGATGGGATGGACAGAATGCCGCCGTTGGCGTCGCGAGCCGATTGGCCGGCGGCTTTGACCTTTTCCCGAAGCCAGGCCGGGGTGTAGAACGGGTTGATTTCCTGAATGATCGCCAGCTTCAGGTTGTGCTTCTCGGCATAGGCCAGCTGAGCATCGAACGGGCCGAAGTCCACCTTCCCCTCGACGTGCCCCATCCCCCAGCCGCCCGAGCATACCGACAGCACCGACGCCCGGGACTCGGGAAGCCGATCCATGCCCACATCCACGAACGGATAGAAGCAGCACCAGCCGATTGGAGCATTGGTCCCATAGGTCCCATTGGTCCCATTGGTCCCATTCGTCCCATTCGTCCCATGGGACTGATGAGACCAATGGGACCAATGGGACGTCAATGCCAGGCAAGCCGCCAGCGCCGCTGCTCTGATCATCGGTCTCCCTCGATCGCGCTCGCCACTGCTTGCAGGAACCGCGCGGCCGGGCCGCCATCCACGATCCGATGGTCGAAGGTGAGACTCAGCCACATGGTCTGGCGGATTCCGATGCAGTCGCCGACGACCCACGGCGTCGGCTTGATGCGCCCAACGCCGAGGATCGCGCACTCGGGCGCGTTGATGATCGGCGTGAAGGCGTCAATGCCGAACATGCCGAGGTTCGTTATCGTGAATGTGCTGCCGCGCAGGTCTTCAGGACCGATCTGTCCGTTGCGAGCGCGTTCGATGAGAGACGCCGTGGTCTCGGCTATCTCAGCAAGGTCCAGGTTCTGCACTCCGCGCACGACAGGCGCCAGCAGCCCGCGGTCGGTATCCACCGCAAGGGCGATGTCGGCGCTGCGCCGGACCACCGCTCGATCGCCTTCGTGGGTCGC
>JBBIQU010000040.1:20853-30169 GCA_037442185.1 Chthonomonadales bacterium
ATACGTGACCCGCAGGCCGTCGGCCGCCAGCCGTTTACGCTCCTGAACGAAGGCCGAAGCATCCACCTCAGTCATAAGCGTCACCGAGGCGGTCTCCGTCGCCCCGCGCAGCATGCGCTCGGCGATCCGGCCTCGGATGCCGGTCAGCGGGAAGGTCTCCACTACGTCATCGCCGGGGACCAACCCACGGGCTGCGCGAACTACGTCGTCGCGGGTAACCCGCCCGCCTGAGCCCGTGCCCGAGACCGCGCCGACGTCTACGCCGCACTCGATGGCGACTCGCGCGGCGAGCGGAGTCGGCGAACGTCGCCGCGCGCCGCCGGCCATGGCCGCCTCGACATCTCGGCCCACAACCGCGCCATTGGGACCGCTGCCCGTCAGCTCGGCCCAGTCGAGGCCGTACTCCCGCGCGAGGGTCCGCGCCCAGGGCGAGGCGAAGCGGCGATCTCCGACGGGTCCGACCTGTCCGACCTGTCTGACCTGTCCGACGGGCTCGCCCGGAGGCGCCTCCCCGTCGGCGCAGAGCCATGCGATTCGGCTCAGCGCCGGGACTTCGTCGCCCTCGGAGACCGATACTCCGCGTAGAATCCCGCTCGCCGGAGCCTCCACATCGAGCACCGCCTTGTCGGTCTCGACAGCGAACAGCGGATCACCGGCTGCCACCGCGTCGCCTTCGCGTTTGTGCCACGTAACGATGGTGACCGCATCCACGTTGGTGCCGAGCGGCGGCACGAGGACTTCAGTCGCCATTTCGCCTACATCAGGCCCTTGACGGCGCTCACGATGCGCTCGACGCTCGGCACGTACAGCTCTTCGAGGTTGGGAGCGAACGGCGGCGGCGTGTCGGGAGCCGAAACGCGCGTCGGCGGCGCATCGAGCCACCAGAACGCCTCCTCGGCGACCATGGCGGCGATCTCGGCACCCCATCCGTGCGTCCGGTTGTCCTCCTCGACGACCACGAAGCGATGCGTCTTGCGCACCGACTCGAGGATCATCTCCTTGTCGAGCGGCACGAGCGTACGGGGATCAATGACCTCGGCCTCGATGCCGTCCTGAGCCAGCTCCTCGGCAGCCGCTAGAGCCCGGTAGACGGTCAGCAGCTTCCCGACGATGGTCACGTCCTTGCCTTCGCGTCTGACGGCGCCCTTGCCGATGGGCACGACATAGTCCTCATCCGGCACCTCGCCGATGGGGCTAACTGCCCCCTTCTCCGCTCGGTTGCCCTTACTCCCATATAGGAGCTTGTGCTCGAATATCAGCACCGGGTTGTCGTCGCGCACGGCGGCCTTAAGAAGCCCCTTCGCATCATAGGCCGTACTTGGCGCGACGACCTTGAGGCCCGGGACGTGCGTGAAAAAGACTTCCAGCGTCTGGGCGTGCTGAGCGCCGCGGCGCGTCGATCCGACAGGCGCGCGCATGACCATAGGGACTTTCACCGCGCCGCCCGCCATGTAGGTCATCTTGGCCGCCTGGTTGGCGAGCTGGTCCATCATGCAGAAGAGGAAGTCGCCGTACTGCACATCGGCAATGGGCCGCATGCCGGTCATCGCCGCGCCGATGGCAATGCCGCAGAAGCCCGATTCGGAAATCGGGGTGTCTATTATCCGCTCCGGGCCGAACTCATCAACGAGCCCGAGCGTCACCGTGAACGCGCCGCCCCATCCCCCCTTGACGCCGATGTCCTCGCCGATGCAGAAAACGGTCGGGTCCCGGCGCATCTCCTCGCGGATGCCCTCGCGCAGGGCCTCGGCAATCCCCATGACAGCCATCTCAGTCGCCCTCCCAGTAGACGTGGCGCATGAGATCGTCAGGGCTTGGCGGCGGGCTGGCTTCGGCGAACGCTATGGCGTCGTCAATCTCGGCGGCTACGTCGGCTTCGATGGCCGCTGGGTCGAATGGGACGGGCGGGACCGATGAGGCGAGGCGGTCGGCCGCTACCTTGAGGGGGTCTCGTTCCTTCCACGAGGCCTCCTCTTCATCGGGCCGGTAGTCGCACGCGTCGCTGCGCGAATGGCCGCATTGACGATAGGTCATGCACTCCACGAGTGTCGGCCCCTCTCCGCTTCGAGCGCGGCGGACGGCCCGTTCGGCGGCTTCGCAGACGGCCACAACGTCGTTGCCGTCCGCCACTTCTCCCGGCATGCCGTACGCAGCCGCGCGATCGGCCACATGTGCCACGGCGAAGGCCTTGGCAAAGTGCGTGGACGCGCCGTAGAGGTTGTTCTCGCAGACGAAGATCACCGGCAGCTTCCAGATTGCGGCCATGTTTAGCGCCTCGTGCCAGTCGCCCTCGTTGGCCGCACCTTCGCCGTGGAAGCCGACGGCGACCTGGTCGGTTCCGCGCATCTTGGCCGACAGCGCCGCGCCCGCCGCGATGGGCAGCCCTGCCCCCACGATGGCAATGGCCGGGAAGGCCCCCTCGCGCACGTCGCCCACGTGCATGGAGCCGCCCTTGCCCCGGCAGCAGCCGGTTACCTTGGCCATCAGCTCGGCCATGATCACGCGCGGGCTGACCCCCTTGGCGAGGGCATGGCCATGGGGCCGGTGTGTGCCGAACACCCAGTCGTCCTTGCGCAGCGCCGAGCATACGCCCGTTGCGACGGCCTCCTGACCGATGTAAAGGTGGAGAGTCGAGGGGATGCGGCCCTGCAGGAACAGGGCGTTGCAACGCTCCTCGAAACGGCGGATGAGGAGCATCGTGCGGTAGAGATTGAGGAGGTCGGATGGGACGAATGGGACGGATGGGGCTGATGGGACGGAGGTCATGGCGGGCACGCCTCCCCCGAGCTTCGGTAGAGGCGCATGAGGTCACGCACCTTGGCGGTGAGGGCCGATCGGGCTGCAGTCGTGTAGTCGGCGGGCTTGCGAGATCCCAGGAGATCGTGGACCGTTACGTGTGGGGCGGATGGGCCATATGCTGCAATGGACCGTGCAAGCGCCTCCCAGTAGACCTTCTTCAGGATCGTGCCGACGTTGATCTTGGCCACTCCGTTGGCGATGGCATGGGGAATGGCGTCGGGCGGGAAGCTGGTGCCCCCATGCAACGCAAACGGCACTCCGGTCGCCGCGTGGAGGGCTTCGAGCCTGGCGCGATCTATTTCGGCCCAGCCGTCTGTCTTGATGTGCACATTGCCGATGGAGACGGCGAGGCAGTCCACGCCCGTCGCCGCGACGAACCGAGCGGCCTCGTCGGGGTCGGTCATCTCGCCTTGCGCCGATGCGTCGGAGGCGTCGGGAAGATGCCCCAGCTCGGCTTCGACCGCTACGCCGACACCGTGGGCCTGCTTGGTCACCCGCGCGGTCGTCTCCAGCGCATCGCGTGCCGACAGGTCGTCGGTCGAGAGGAGCACGCAGTTGTAGCCCGCGTCAAGCGCCTGTCCGATCTGAGCCATGCTCTGCGCCTCGTTGAACATGAGCGCTACAGGGATGCTTGCCCGTTCGACAGCGACCAGCGCCGCGCGGCCAAGCATGGCCACCCCGCGCGACTCGAGCCACTTGGCGTCCACCATCATCCCGCCGAAACCAACGATCACGGGAGAGCGCTCGAGCTCGGCGGCTTCGATCACGGCCTCCAACGAAGGCAAATCCCACGACTCGAAGTAGCCGACCGCGTACGAGCCCGATCGCGCCTCGGCCAGGATGCTCGGCAGAGGCGTCAGCGGCATGTCGGCGCCCCGGGTCGCATATGCGCCGTTGATCCCATTCGTCCCGTCTCAACCAATCCGCTTCACCTCAAGCTCATGCGATGCCATGACGGCCTCGACCGCATCGGGACCGGTCACGCCCGTTGTGCAGCCGAGGCGCGTGCATGCCAGCGCGCCCACGGCGCTGGCGTAGCGGAGCGTCGTGGGAGTGTCCCAGCCCTGAAGCATGCCGACGATCCAGCCTGCGTCGAATGCGTCGCCGGAGCCCGAGCCGTCCACGAAGTTGATCGGGTAGACGCCGGCGGTCCATACGGCGTCCCTCTCCGCAACAAGGGTGCCGCGACCACCACGGGTGATGACCGCGCATTGGCACCCGAGATCGAGGAAGCGCTCGGCTTGGGCTCGCGGATCCGAAAGCCCCGTCAGGGCTTCGGCCTCTTCGTCGTTGGGCTTGAACACGTCCACGTAGGGCAGCACAGGGGCCAACGCTCCCCGGTCGGGGGCACAGTCGGCCGGCACCACGACATCCAGCACGATCCGCGTTCCACGCGCCTTTGCGGCGGCGAACGCCTGGCCCGTGGCCTCCGGGTCGAGGGCGGGCAAGACGAGGTAGCCTCCCAGATAGAGGACGTCGGCGTCGGCGATGGCCGGGTGCGCCAGATCGTCGGCTACGAATCGCCGATTGGCCCCGAATGTGTGGAGGAAGCGGCGATCCTCGCCTGCCACCGTCAGTATGACCGTCTTCGACGTTCCGCCGGTGTCGCGCCGGATCGCCGACGTGTTGACGCCCCGTTCGGCCAGCTTGCCGCTCAAGAAGTCGGCAAACATATCGTCGCCGACGACTCCGCACACGGTCACATCGGCGCCCAGCCGGGCCAGGTCCGTGCCCGTATTGGCGGCGCATCCTCCGGTCTCGAGGAGAAAGTCCTCGGTGGCCAGCAACGCACCGGCCTCAGGAAGTCCGGGCAACGGCGGCACGAAGATGTCCGCAACCAGAATGCCCGCGCACCCTACCTTGCCGCGCGGGCCGGAAGTCATTTCGCTCATGCAGTGTCCTCCTCGAGTCGCATTGCTTCGCGCACATTCGACGCGCTTGTGGCCAGAACCTTCACCATGCCGCTCCGCAGAGCGCCCAGGATCGCGTGAGCCTTGCCTGCTTCGGACGCAACGGCAATGACGCACGGAATGCGCTTGATATCCTCCGCGCCGATGCTGATGACCCTGTCGCGCATGCCGGCGGCCACGGGTCTTCCATGAATGTCGAAGAATGAGCCCAGAATGTCGCCCACGGCTCCTGCCGATCGTAATCGGGTCATGTCGGCTCGGGAGAAACAGCCCATGCGGACCACTGCGCTTTCGTCGTCGGCGTCGCCGATGCCGACGACCGCCATGTCCGCGTTCGCAGCTTGCCTCAGAGCGCGCCGGACATCATCGTGCGCCATGAACGCCTCGCGCGTGTCGGGTGTGTCTGCGTATGCGGGCGCGTACAGACGGATCGCCGAGCCGCCGAACCGATCGGCCATCGCCCGGCAGATGTCGGCCGCTTCGACTCCGGGGGCCATTCCGGGAGACCCTCCGATGGCCGCGACGAAGGTGCATGGCCGCGAGGGAGCGTCACGGACGCACTCTGCGACCGCGGCGGTGTTGCGTCCCATGCCGACCGCGACGGTCATGCCGGCCCGCAAATGGCGCAGCAGGTAATCCGAAGCGGCCTGTGCAACCACACGCCTCTGCACGTCCGGATCGGCGTTGTCGGGCGCTATCAGGGCGTGCCGGATGCCGAAACGGCGCACGGCTTCGGCGCCCAGTTCGAGCTCGAAACCGGGCGGAGAATGTACCGTGATGGTGACGATGCCCGTGTCGCGAGCGTGCCGCAGCAGCCGGCCAACGGTCGGCCGGGAAACGCCGAGGCGCGCGGCGATGTCGGCCTGCGTCGCCTGTTCGATGTAGTAGAGCGCAGCCGCTCGGGCTGCAAGGTCGTCACTGCCGCGCTTCATGGGCGTCTGTGTGAGCAAATGCTCATAATGTGAGCATCAGCTCAATCATTGTGCAGCCTATCGGGCCCCCGTGTCAAGCAACCATTGCGGGAGACCTGCGGTACTATGGCCGTGGACGGAGATGCGGCCGCGCTTGCGGCACGGCGACTGACGGGACCTCCGTATGGTACGTAACGCGACGCGCACTGGGGGTGCGGGATGCTGAAGTATCTTTCGGAACTGGATCGCTTACTGCGCGGGGACGCCACCCGCCTGAGCGCTCTCCGCCGTGGAGCCATAGAGACGCCTGTCGGAGGACTGGCCGTCGTCTCGATCGTGCTCGGCATGCTGTACGGCCTGTGCGCCGCGTGCTTCGCACTTTTCAAGCCCGGCGGCCCCCAACTACATGCAGGTCGTGGCGAGCATGGTGAAGGTGCCCATGCTCTTCTACCTGACGCTCGTGGTTACCCTGCCCTCGCTCTACGTCTTCAACGCCCTGGTCGGATCTCGGCTCGGGTTTCTGTCGGTCCTGCGGCTCCTGCTCGCCGCACTTGCCGTCATGCTGGCGGTGCTGGCTTCGCTCGGCCCCATTGTGGCCTTCTTCTCTGTCAGTAGCACGAGCTATGCATTCATGCTCCTCTTCAATGTTGCCGTCTGTGGCGTTGCAGGCAGCCTCGGCATGAAGTTCCTCCTCCAGACGCTGCACCGTCTGAGCATCGCGCAGGATGAGTTCGATGCCCGGACGGCAGCCGAAGCGAGCGCGCCGAGCTTCGATCTCGGTCCGCCGGTTGTTGCGACGGAACCGGACGGCAACGCCGCGCCCGATGTGCCTGTCGTGGCAACGACGCCTCCTCCGGTCTGGAAGCCGTTGCCCCAGGGCGGGGCTCTCGAGCCTGTCAAGGGGCGCAAGCCCGGCAGCGAGATCCTCTCTGTCTTTCGCACGTGGGTTGCCGTATTCGCCCTCGTGGGCATGCAGATGTCCTGGGTCCTCCGCCCGATCATCGGCTCGCCCGATCTCCCGTTCGCATGGTTCAGGCCACGCGAGTCGAGCTTCTTCGAAGCGGTGAGCACGGCCCTGAACCGCTTGTTCTCGTAGGGGCGCGACATGGTGGCGCGGTGAGGGGCTTCGGATCTGCGGCGTTCTCGATCGCCGATCGTCTCTTGCGCGGAACGCTTCCGCGCGAAGGAACGGGCGCGCGAGGGGCATGGCAGTCGGCGCTGATGTGCGTCACAGGGTTTGGCGCATTCTATGGCGCTCTCATGGGCACGTTCACGGGACTCGCTCCGGACCGATGGATGCAGATGGTCTGCTCCGGCATCAAGGTGCCGCTTCTGCTGATGGCCACGTTCGCCCTGAGCCTTCCGAGCTTCTGCGTCATCAACACCCTTGCCGGACTTCGCGGCGACTTGCGGAAGGCCATCGAGGCCATCATGGCTTCGCAGGCCGTTCTCACGGTCGTACTGGCTTCGCTCGCTCCGGTGACTCTCCTCTGGTACGTCTCGTCGCCGCGCTACGAGGCCGCCGTCCTGTTCAACGGCCTCATGTTCGGTGTCGCGGCGGTCGGCGCGCAACGGGCGCTTCGGAGGGCGTACGCGCCTCTTCTCGAAGGCGACGCCAAGCATGGAGCGATGCTGCGTCTGTGGTTGGTGACGTATGGATTCGTGGGCATACAGATGGGGTGGCTGCTGCGGCCGTTCATCGGCGCTCCGCAGCATCCGCCGTCGCTGTTTCGTGAGGGAGCGTGGGACAATGCCTACGAAATCGTGGCGCGCATGGCATGGCGGGTACTGACGGGGACCGACTGAGCGCCCTTACCCGGCAGACGAGGGCGCGCATCCGCGTGCTGACCCTCACCATCTATGCCGCCGGGACGCTGTGGCTTGTGGCGGTGGCCGGCATCATTGCTGCGGCGGCAGGAGTGCGCGCCGGCTTCTGGCTGGCCCTGCCGGCTTCGATCCTGGCGGCCGTGCTGAGCTCGCGGGCCCGATCTCCATTCCCCAGATCGGTGGACGGCATCGGCGGGCGTCATGCTCTGCCTGTCATCGCAGACAGCATTCCGACGCTGATGGTGGCCGACTGGCCGCGAACTCGCTCGGCGCTGCTCAGACTGGTCCCCACGCTCCTTGAGCCTGACGGACCGACACTCAACGAGCGGCAATGGGACGGCCTGGTTCGCGCCCTTGCAGCGTGTGATGTCGAGCGGGACAGCGAGTTGATGCGGCGTCTGCTCGAAGCCATCGGTTCCGTCGGTCGAACCCGACTTCTGAGCGAGGTGGAGCGGTACGCGACGGGACCTGCGTCCCAAGGTCCCGAGGCCGAGGTGCGAAGGACCGCGACGGCGGCGCTGGCCGCGTTGCGGGATCGGGCGCAACGGGAGCGCGAAACAGGTCTGCTGCTTCGTCCCGCCGAGCCTGCCGATGATCCCGGCCAGGTGCTGCTGAGGCCTGCCCACGGCGTCTCATCTCAGGACTCAGGCACTCTCGTCCGCCCTGCCGAGCCCGATGCCCACCCGCCGTCGAGTGACGGCTGCGCCACGGTGGCCGACCAAGAGGAAGGCACGAAGCCGAACCGCGGCGATCACCACATATGATGCAGGTACGGCGAGATGTTCCTCAGGTCCAGCGCCGTGGCAACCAGCCCCCAGAAGATTACCGTGCATGTATCGCCAATGACGAGCCCGATGAAGAACGGAACCGCGCGCCAGTATGCCCGGAGGCCGCCGTACCGAAGGATAAGCGCTTTGATGGCCCAGACCACGACGAACGTCGCCCAGATGTACTCCATGGCATAGGACACCGCCAGAACGTATCCGAGCGGGTGTAGCGGAAACCCGAGGAATGCGTTCCGGAGCGACGAGAGTCCGAGCGCCAGCACGAAGGACAGCCCGGCTGCGGTCAGGGCCGATGTCTCCGGAGCTTGAGGCGAGTCGAGCCAGCCGGACGTGCGGCCGTACGTCTCCCATGCGACGCCCATCTGCCAGCCGAGCACCTTGGCCGTCCCGGCCCCGTGGACATAGTAGATCTGCAGGGTCGTCAGGAGACCCGCCAGAACGCCTATGACGGTGGCGATTGCCAGCATAGCCGTCGTCGGCTTCAGCTTGGCGCCGGTCAGGCCCGCGAACCGCAGCCCTTCGATCTGATGGCCCATCGGATGCTGCCGATAGCAGCGGTTGAACCAGAAGAACTGCGCGAAGAGCGTCTTGTCGGCGACGCTGAGCGCCTTGCTCCCCGCGAATGTCGCAATCGCCGCTTCGGGGTTGAAGAAGTAGAACTCCAGCAGCGAGGTGCCGACCTGTGCGTAGATCCGGGTCATCACCACGGTCGCCAGAATGTAGATGCAGAAGTACACGCACGCAACCGTCGGGGTCATGCCGGCGACGATGGCGAATCCGACCAGGACCGGCGCGCCGAGCGCAAGACCGACGATTGCCGCCCGATAGCTCATGGGCTCGTCACGATCGTCCGGCTCTCGAGCGAGCCCGACTGCCTTCCGCGCGACGCGCGCGATGTACCGGTACGATCCCCGCATCAGGATCACGAACGCCGCCGCAAAGGCTCCATAGGTGATCTCGCGTATGTAGGGAAACGCGCCGCCGCCTGCGCCCCATCCTCGCACGACCCATTGCATCTCGAAGAGCTTGCGCAGAAGGTAGAAGGCCCAGCAACTGAACAGCAGGTCGAGCGGCATGAGGAACG
>JBBIQU010000041.1:0-1179 GCA_037442185.1 Chthonomonadales bacterium
GCGCCGCCAGCAAGTGCTCGACGGTCATGACCTTCCAATGGCCGTCGCCGACCGTTGTGCAACGCGATCCGGGCATGAGACACGCGGGCGTCAGCCTGAACGATTTATCCCCGTTCGATAAGACGATGCCCGCACCCGCATCTGCCGGACCGAGACGAACCCGACACCGTTCGCCGGTGTGAATGCCCGTACCCGTCGTTTCGACGGACTTGCGCAACGTGCGCTCCGCACGGCGGCTGGAATCCGACGGCCCCAACGTGTCGCGCCTGCCTGTGGCATATGCCCCTCCGGCCGTGCGATCCGGACTGTTCGAAGGCGTCGTAGCCTCGCTGCCGTCGGCGATCCGAGGATCAGCCATCGCCCTGCGCGCCCCTCGCCTTCTCCAACTCCTCGACTCGGGCTCGCAGGGCGGCGAGCTCAGCGGCGATCTCGTCCACCTTGCGGTTGGTCTGGGGTCCACGTTCGGCCCATGCCAGTTCGCGAAGGCGCTGCCGATGCGGCTTGGCAGGTGACCCTGACACGAGCGAACGAGGCTCCACATCGCCCCAAGCGCCCGTCTGCCCGAGCAACATGGCTCCATTACCGATCTTCACGTGATCTCTGACGCCAACCTGGCCGGCAATGACAACCCCCTGGCCTATGGTTGCGCTCCCCGCTATGCCGGCCAGCGCCGCGACCACGCAGTCCGGCCCGATCTTGACGTTGTGAGCGACCATCACGAGGTTGTCAATCTTCGTTCGGGCCCCAATGACGGTTGCGCCCGTCTTCGCTCTGTCAATGGTGACGTTGGCGCCGATCTCGACGTCGTCTTCGATCTCAACGATCCCGATATGAGGCACCTTGTGGGCCATGCCGCCGATGCGTACGAAGCCGAATCCATCGGCACCGATCACGGCTCCAGCGTGGATGATCACTCTCGCACCGATCACGCAGCCGGGGTAGACGACGACGTTCGGATGGATGACGCTATCCTCGCCGATCCGCACACGATCGCCAATGTGACAACCTGCCAGCACGATCGAGCGCTCTCCGATGACCACGTCGTCTCCAAGAGAGACATGCGGTCCGATGGACGCAGTTGAGGCCACATCCGATCGCTCGCCAACCACGGCGGTGGGATGCACTCCGATCGGCGGCGCGATCCTGGGCGAGAACAGCGCCAGGATGCGCGAGAACGCA
>JBBIQU010000041.1:1207-10774 GCA_037442185.1 Chthonomonadales bacterium
GGCTTGTCGGGCGATACGGCATCCAGAAACGCAACAACGGCAGAGGCGCGGGACCGCTCGGCATCCCCAAGGAACCTCGGCGTCTCTGCGAAAACGATGTCGCCGACGTCGGCATCCGTGATGGAAGCAACGCCTCCTATGGGTACCGACCCGTCGCCGGCGACGGCGCCCTGCACGCGGTCGGCGATTTCCTGAACTGTCAGGGTAAGGGGACCGGCGTTCGCCGCCGATGCCGGCGCATTCTTGACATTCATCGCAGCAATCCGTCCTCCGCAAGGGCTGTCGCTATTTCGCCCGTCCTGTCTGGCGTACCTGGTCGTGGAGAAAACACCGGAGACCAGCCCCGAGTCGCACAGACGCGTTCGACGTGCAGCACAATGTCCCGCCGCGCTCGGTCACGTACCTCTCGAAGCAGCTCATCGCTCGAGGTCCTGGGCTCCAGCGCCCTGGCAGGTTCGAGGCTCCAAGTACCGGCGTCCCAGAGCCGGTCGTCACCGATCTGTCGCGTGACACGATGAACTCCGGGTTTCGCAGGCGATGATACGGCGTCTTGGTCGTCACGAGGCAGGCTCCGACGCGCTTCGCTCAGCGCCGCGCGATGCCTTCGAAGCGCGATCTCGACTTCACGAGCGCGCTCTGCATCCGCAATGCCTACCCCGCGCTCCAAGTCCGCCTCTCTCTGCTCCATTCGTTCGCGGACTGCGGCGTAATGCCGCATCCGAATCGCCGCCATGTCGGCTTTCAAGCGGGCCTCGTACTGCCGCTTCTCGGCCTTCGCCTCACGCAATGCGCGCTCGACATCCTCGGGAGGACCTGCCGCAAGCGATCCGCGTTGCGCCGTGAGCGCCAGTATTCGCAGATCGAGATCGCGCAGCCTGGGATGCGCACGCCTCGTGAGCTCGCTCTGCTCTGCGGCGATTCGATCCTCTACTTCTCGTGTGGCATGCGCCAACTCGGCGGCAATCGCCGCGCGCATAAGGCGCACGTCCCTGGCCTTGGCCGCCCCGGCGCGGGCACGCATGGACCTTTCTAGAGCGACAAGGCGTTCGGCGCCCGACGGATCCAGGCTCGCATCAGACACGGCGGCGCGGTCACGTCCGACTTCTTTGGGACGCAGCGGAGCCGGCAAGCGAATCCTGGAGCCCGGCGATACCGGCTTAGTCGGACCGCGCACCGAAGCACGCCACTCAGTGCGTGGCGGCGCGGAGCCCCCAGGCTGCCCTGGTGACAGCGCGAGGTCGGCCATGGCAGGGTGCCGGTCCAGCAGCCGGTCAACCGACACGTAGACCGACGCAGGGCGCGTCTTCGCGGCAGCGCAGCCAAACAGGACTGAGGACGCAGCCGCGACTGCAAGCGCCCATGGGCTGCCCGACCGTTTCCCCCCCATGGCGGCGACCCTATTTCTTGGAGTTAAGGTCCTTGATCACGTCGTCCGTGATGTCGGCGCCGGCGTACACGGCCACCTGAACATCGAACACGATCGTCAAGCCCTTCTTTTCGGCAACGCGCTTGACGGCCGCGCGAAACTCCTTCGTAAGTCGCTCCTGGTTTGCCAGACCGAACTCGCGGAGTTTCGCATCCTCCTCGTCACGGATCGAACCAATCTGCTGTTCGACGCGGCCGCGCGCGGCGTCCGCGTCCTTCATGCGCTGACGGTCGGCGTCAGTCAGATCTTTGTCGGGCTTCTGAGCAAGGGCCGCGATCTCGCCGGACAACCTCATACCCTTGTCCGTGAGTTCCTTCGCCTTGGCCGTTTCGGCCGCCGATCGTCCGGCAGCGTCTTTCGCCTCTATCTCGTCGAGCTGTTTGTGCTCCTCGTCGGTCAGGAACGGCATGTTGACCCGTCGCTGAATGCGCGCGTTGGCTTTCGTCTGGCGCGCCTGAAGCTCCGACTGGGCCACCTTCATCGCCATGTACTCATTGGTCACACGCTGAACATCTACAGTGCCGAATGAGCCAGAAGCGGCCGGTCGGGCGCCTTGCCCCGACGCGGTAACGGCGATGGCGCCGCACACCGCAACGCAGACGAACACCAATAGACGCCACATAACCGACGTATCCCTCATGGAGAACTCCTCTCTCTTTCAAACCCCGCCATTATAGCACTGCCGTCCCTAGCCGAACGGCGTCCGCTACCATGCGCAACGCGGCTCAGAAAACGTGACCGATGCTGAAGTGCGTTCGGGCTCCTTCGCGTCCGAAGCCCTGATCTATCCGGATCGGTCCTATCGGCGTCACAACGCGCAAGCCCAGACCAAACCCGACGGAAGGGCTGAAGCCCTCGTGCTGCACGAATCCCGAGAACTTAACCCCACCGTAGGGACCGCCCCAGGCATCCGCTGCATCCACAAAAACCACGCCCGTCAGGCTAGGTGCCAGAGGCGCGCGCAGCTCGGCAGAGGCCAGAAGCATGTTCTTGCCCCAGAAGCGATCTTCGTTGTAGCCCCGCAGGGTCTCGGCGCCACCCACGAAGTACTGCTCGAAGAACGGCGCCGTGCCCGTCGTTGTGCCCCCTGCGATCCTGAGCGCGAGTGTGGTTCGCCGGTCTTTCGGGTCCTTGCGCGGCCCCTGCAGGCTCAGGTACCGACGCGCATCTATCTGAAACTTCTGGAAGTTGACAACTCCACGGACAATCCCCACTTCAGTGCCGCCCGCCAGGATGGGCTTCAGGTCGGCGCGTCCAATGTCCAGACTGTACACTTCGTAGCCGCCCGATGTGGGGTCAAGGTCAATGTCCCTGGTGTTGTGCGTCATCCGAAGGCTCGCGGCCATCAACGGCCCTTTCTGCAAGGCGGCGGCGTCCTCGGGGTTCAGGTCGAGGGCAGGAAGCTTGACGTTGTCGAAGCGCAGTCCGACCGATCCCCGGTAGGCTTCGCCGAAGGGGCGGCTGACCGTTGCCTGCGCGCCCGTCCGAACTTCGTAGTAATCGCTTTCGTTTCCGGCAGGGGAGCCGGTAGTGCTGTAGATGCTCTGCGCGAATCTGTAGACGGTCTTGTCATAAGCGCTGACCGATAGCGACGTATGCTTGCTGTCGAGCCACGGCTCGGTGAAGGTCGCTTCGAGGCTGTTGCGGTTGGCCAGGCCGCCTGTGTCCCAGCGCAGCCCTATCCCCTGACCGCGCCCCATGAAGTTGCTCTCGACGATCTCTGCGCCGCCGACCAGGCTGTTGCGGCTGCTGTACCCGATGAATACCGCCACATTGCCCGTCCTCTTCTCCTCTGCGTTGAGCGTAATATCAACCAGACCGGGCGATTTGGGCACGATCGCCGGCGAGACATCGGCGAACAGGTCGGTGTTGAAGATGCGGTAGTAGTCCTTCGTGAACGTCCCGGAGTTGTAGTACTCGCCCTTCTTGAGCTTCATCTCGCGCGTGATCACATAGGGCTTCGTCTTGTGCAGTCCGGTGATCTTGACTTCGTCAACCTTGGCCACGATAATCGGCACCTCGAGGATGCCGTTCGGCATGGCAAGGTCGCTCGACACCATGGCCATGTAGCCTTTGGAAGCGTAGTAGTCCTGGATCGCAGCGGCATCGCGGCCAAGCGTGCCGAGGTTCAGCACCAGCCCTTCCTTCGTCTGCATCAGGTCCTTGATGACTTTGGCTGCCACAGGACCCGATCCGGTGATGTTGATTCCCTTGACTACGTCGTTTTCCTCGACCTCGATCGTGACATGGGCGCCGGCAGCGTCAACGGTGGCGCTGACGCGCACGGCGTCGTCCGGATCGTCGGCACGATTGGCGCCGAACAACTGCGTCTGCAGAAGCTTGCGCTTGGCATCATCCAATACTGCTTGGGATATGGTGCCGCCTACCTTGAGACCGGAAGCTGTAATCACCGACTCCTGGTTCAGGTTCTTGTTGCCCTTGACGGTGATATCCACGATCACCGGGTCCTGCGCTGCAGATGGTGAGGCCGCAAGGGCCACACCAACCATCACCAGCATTGCAGACAATGCACGCAGCATTCTCGTTATCCTTCTCTCCTTGGCTTAGCGCAGGCTTCCCGCCTGCCCGCAGTCTCGCCGATCCTATTGACTAGAGTAGTACGGTTCCAGTCGCCGCCGCAGCATCGCTCGAGCGCGCGACAGCCGGGTTTTCACATTGTCCATGCTGAGGCCCGTAACCTCAACGATCTCCTGATACGATAGGTTCTGCATCTCCCTGAGAACCACAACCTCTCGGTACTCGGGCGGAAGCGCCTCGATGGCCGCAACTATCTTCTCCTGCATCTCCTTGCGCTCAAGCGCCGAATGCGGAGCGTGTGTTAGGTCCGGGATGTCCCGCCCCTCGCGTTCTTCTCCTTCGCCGACGAACGCCGTGTCGAGAGACTCCGTTCTGGCAACATCGGGCCTCTTCATCCGCCTGAGACGATTGCGGCTCTGGTTCACCGCAATCTGATAGAGCCACGTGAACACCGAGGCGTCGCCGCGGAACTTGTGAAAGCTCCGGTAGGCGCTGATGAACGTCTCCTGCGTCACGTCGGCCGCCTCGTCATAGTCGCCCAGGATGCGGTAGACCACATTGAATATGGGCTTCTCATACCGAGCGACCAGTTCGTTGAAATCGCCGTCCCCGGTTCGAGCGCCGACGGGCGTATCACGCATCCACAAGCACCTACGACGTAGTCCGGCCGTCCGAGCAGCCGTGACGCCTCTTCAGCCCGCAACGCAGGCGTCCAACCTGCCCCCGCCCGGCGGCGATGTTCCATTCAGAAACTATAGACTCCTTCCAGCCTGTACACGTTCGTACGTTGGTCATTGTGGGTCCAAGACAGGCGAAATCGGTTGGGCAGCCGAGCGCTGAGGCGCAGTTCCCAGTCGCCCTGGTCCGAAAGCGTGCTGCGAGCGCTCGATAGCTGCTTCCAGTAACCGACCTCGAAGGGACCGGGAAGATCCCGCGACAACCGCAGCACCAGAGCTCCCACCTGGCTGTAGTCCACATTGAGTTCGCTCAATCCCAGCGCTCTGCCTACGCCTGTCTGATCCACCAGGTCAGGCATCAAGGCGCCTCCCAGATAGTCAACCACCTTGCCAACGAGCACCGAGCCGGCGTCGCCGCGCTGCGAGAAGACCGCGTTCAAGGCATCCTGGCCTCCGAGCATCGCGGTGATCCGGCGCGCCAAGCCGTCCTGGCTGAGCGCGAGATCCGGCGGATCCGACCTGTATGTTAGCTTCAGCTTGCCTGCTCCGCCGACGGCATCGCCCGGTTGCTCCAGCAATGGCCCCTTCGCTTCGACTGTCAGGAGGTAGCGCCTCACCTGCCCCGTGACGGAGGCGGCGCTCATTCTCGCCTGAGCCGTCACATCAACGGCGACATCCAGTCCTGCGTCCTCGGCGCCGAGCGCGCCTGCGCCAGGATAGCGAAGCGAAATGGTCCCGCCCGGCCTGATGGCGAACCGCGCTGTCGGAAAGGTAAGCGCTCCTCCCTTGACCGCCAGCGAGCCCGCGACACGCGGTTCGCCCAGACTGCCCAGGACGCGCACCGGCTCGCCGATCGGTGTTCCGAGGTTCACATTGAGCTGATTGGATCGAACCGTCGCATCATCGGAAACATAGAACCCCAGGTCGAACGTCGGATTGATGGGAGGAATGCTCCGTGCCGGCCTCGGCTGCCCCTCGGTCACCGGAAGTCGGATCGCCAACCTCTCAAGCCGCGCCGAACCCGAAATGTGCGGCTGCAACACGCTCCCGGAAACGACCACTCGGGCATCTCGTGACTCCTGACGAGCCGAAGTGACGCCGGATCCAGTCAGCGCCCCGGAAATGCGCCCTGTTGAGAAGCCGGGCAGAGGAGCCTCGTCGAACGCGAGTCGTGGTATGCGGAACGCCAGAACGTTACCGTCTGCGCTCGGCGACCTCACGGGCAGGTTACCGGAGACATAGATGGCACCGGCCTCCTCACGCTGTCCCGGTGTCGCTCCGAGAGCATACGCGCGAGCCACCGGACCATCGCCCGAACTCGAACCCAGGCTGAGAAGCCCACGCTCCACCGAGGCCCGGAGGTCAATGTCGCCCAGCACAGTGCGCATTCGGAGGGCCCGAATCTGGTCCGCCTTGAGCCAAGCCGATCCGCTAACGTCAAGCGTATCTGCGGCGTCCGCCTCGCCGCCGGCGATCCTATCGAGGTCAGCCCGCGTTGCGCTCACCCGAACTTCAGCTCCCACCGTGCCTGACATCTCGACGGCGGCGCCCGGCACCAGAGCCTGGATGGATGCCAGGTCCGTTTCGGGCAGCCGGACCGTCACCTCGCCGCGAGCTTCGTCCGAGATGTATGGCGACTCCCATGTGAACGGTATTTGGCCGGATGCATGGACTTCGAGCGGTCGAATGACCGGATTTCTGCCCGAGCCCTGGGTGCCTGAGTTCGAGGGCGCGTCCGTCTGTGCCTGCGGCGTGGCGAGAGTGACCGCAAGGTCGTCAAGCGACAGCAGCCCCTCTCGAACGGTCGCAGAGGCCAATCGGATTGCCGGTACGACGACCATGGTGTCGCCGACTATCGGAGCATCCGGAGGTCTGAAACGGACATCGCGCGCGCTCATCGAGACGGACACCTCGGGCGTCTGAGGTTTCCCGCCGATCTCGGCCGAAATGCTGTCGAGAGTCCCGCTCAAGCCGCTGACCGGGTGCTGTGGAGGAAGCCACTGGGCGAGAGTTGCTAGATCGAGGCTCTGCGCCGACACCGCTCCCTGAATCTCGCGGCCGAAATGCAGCTCGCCCTCAGCGCTCAGAATGGCGTCGCCGGATCTCAGTTCGAGGGCGCCCAGCTTCACTTTCTCGCCGGTAGCCTCGATGCGCGCCGTGAAGGAATCTGCGCGGAAGCGCTCCACCGACAGTCCGGTCCCATCGAAGTCCGCATGCGCGATCCAGTCGTCCGGAGTGCCTGCGATGCTGCCCGAGAGACTGAATGTGCCTCGAACGGGCTCCAAGCCGGCAAGGACCCGGGCGGCATCGGCTCCCGATGATCCACCGGCGAGACCCGGGCTGCGCGCAACCGCACGCCGAAGCGCTTCGACCTGCATCGCGTCAGCAGATCCCGATGCCAGAAACCGACCAGTTTCGAGATTGTACAGATAGTCGTCCAGCTTGATCCCGGAACTGCCGACTCCCCACCGGAAGGGCGGGCCATCCGCCGCTGTCGTACTTCCCGCGACTTGATCCCCATCAAGCGTTGCGCGGACTGCGATGTCGCCCAGATTCTCGCCATTCACAGTCAGCCCGGCGCTGCGCATGGAGGCCGATCCCCGCAACCGGAGTCGGCCGTCGGCGTCCCTACGTCCCAACAGCATGGCCTGGCCATCCATGCTGCCGGTGAGGTCCACGTAGGAGCTTGTCAGGTCGGAGAACGCGCCGAGCGCAACCGACACCATGCGAGCGGTCACGTCGAAATCGCCGCCGCTATAGCGGCCCATGCCCGACACTCTTCCATCCCCAAGCCAGGCCGTCGCTTCGGTTAGCTCGATGATGGGGCGTCCGTCCTGCAGACGAGCGGATCCGGCGCCGTTCACGTCGTCTATGACGATGTCCCCCAACCATATCCGATCCGAATGTACGACAATCGGCGAGGCCTTCGGTTCGTTGATCGGGCCGGCCACATAAGCATCAGCCGTTGCCAAGCCTGCCATCGGACGCTTCTCTTCCGTGATGGTGGCCAGGTCCGCAAGATCGAGGTCATTGCCGTGAACGCTTAGAGACAGCCACGGCCTCTCCGTGAAGGGACGCCTGATGAAGCCGTTGACGGTCGCGATGGATGGAACGCGGACCGCCTCCCCGTCGAGGATGACGCTGTCAGGACTGCCCTCGACCGCGGCGACCGCATAGTCCACGCTGTGGTCGCCGATCTCGATGCCGCTCCCGTAGATCGTGCCACGCAGACCCGGCCGGCGCAGGTCGCCGCTGATCAGGCCGTTCCGGAGCGATATCAAGCCGCCCACGCGCGTCTCGCTACTCAGGCCGGCCCATCGGCTTAACTCGGCCAGCGACCAGCCTTCGGCCTCGACCTCGACATGCGCGCTCATGTCCGTCAGGTGTACGATCCCCGATGCTGTGGCTTCGGCGGCTCCTCGGCGAAGGCGAGCTCGCTCCACAGTAACCAGGTCGCCGTCCAGACTGCCGGCGATCTCGGCCGAGTCCATCTCCAAGTTGTCAAGCTTAACGCCTAAAACTTGTGCATTAGCGTCGGCATGATGCAATCCGTCGGCGATGCTGCCGGCCAATGTCACATCAGCCGATGCGACGCCCATCGGCGCTGCGCGATCGCCAGGATCGAGTTTGCGCCCGAGATCCGATGTCGGACCTACAGCCGCGCGTATGCCCTCGACTACCTTCGCGAGGGCGGTGTTTCGCGCAGTTCCAGCACACCGAAACGTCTGCCCGCCGCTCAGCGTCATCTCGCCGACGGCCGCGACCTGCCCTCCCGCCGCGTGGCCGGACGCGACTGCCTGTACCCGACCATCTGCCAACAGCGCGGATGCGCGCACATCCGTGAGATGCACGCCTCGGACATTCAGTTTCGGGGCCTGCGCCGCCATGCGCACGCTTGGCGCGCCCAGCGGCCCCGACACGGAGACCTGAACGCTTGCGGGGTCGCTCACCACGGTCTCCCTGGGCAGCTCTCCGCGAAGACTCAGGTTGCCGAGCGCCGTCAATCTCGCCCGCGTGCCTTTGCCCGAGATGCGAACCGATGCCGTCGCGCTTCCGCGCGCTCCCGTCAAGCGGCTTGCGTAGGGATCGAGTGCGCGCACATATCGAAAGACCTTCCGGATGTCCTTGGTGGCAGCGCGCGCCCCGATCCGGTAGCGTGGAACGCTCGATACGTCCATCGCGAGATCGGCGCGGACGTTCGCCCCGCCCACATCGAGTAAGGCCGTCGCCCCAAGAGCATTTCCATCCAGAACTGCGCGGCCTGTTCTGACGCTGATCGGTGTGCTAACCCATAGCGTACGCACGTTGCCTCCGGAGAACGTCAGGGCGGCGACGGTCACAGGACCGGGGTCGGCAGGCCTACCTCGGCGGTCCGATGCCGGCGTCCCACTCCCCAGCCCATCCATGACGGTCACGGTGCCAGAGAAGCGCGCGCCTTGAACGGCAATGCCGATGGGCAAGAAGCGGTCGGCTACTTGTGGCCATACTATGTCGCGGCCTCGAACGGTGCAGTGCCATGACCCGCGCGACGCCTCATACCGTCCCGTGCAGCGCAGTTTGCCAAGTCCTCCAGACAACTGGACAAGCGCCGACCAGCCGGTTTCGCCGCCATCTCCCAGGAAGAGCTTGGCATCGAGCCTTGCCGGACCCAGGCGCACCGGAGCGTCGCGACGCCCCTCGGCTCTAGGCAGCGCTGCGTCCACGTACCGCACTGACACGCCGCGGACAATGACCTCACGAATCCAGGCGCGGCCCGGCGGACCGGCGGACGGCTTGATGAAAGGCGCGAAGTTCCACCGGCCCTGTCTATCGCGAGACACCGTAGCATGCCCGCCGATTGCCTCCAACCGATCAACGACCGGCCCACTCGGTCGTTGCGCGCGCGCCAGAATGTCGGACGGAAACGGACAGATCAGCCTGCCCACC
>JBBIQU010000041.1:10784-28792 GCA_037442185.1 Chthonomonadales bacterium
GATCATGTCTCCGGGCATACCGCCCGCAGCTCCTGACTGCGGGTATCCGATGCGGATATCGTCGGCGGTTGCGCCGCGTGCCGATAGGCGAACTCGACCGACGTGAACGGGCGCTCCGAGGTACCGCTCGGCCTCCTCGGCGACCAGTTCGGCAAGCCGTCCCTCAACAAGCCGACCGAACCGGACCAATGAGCCCGCGCTCAGCAGGCCGAGAATCACGATGGGCGCGAGGCCAATGAGCAACGACATGACGCCGACGCCGGTCGCGGCCAACGTGTGCCGAGGTCTGGCTCGCCGTCTTGAAAGCCTCACCGCCCCTCCATACTCGATCAGACTGCCGCGGCCACCGGGCCGTCGGCGCGTTCGGCCAAGACCTCCGAAGCGTTGTAGCTGCTGCGCGTGAACGGTGATGAAGCCACGTAACGGAACCCCATGCGCAGCCCTTCCGCCTGCAGCTCGTCGAACACTTCCGGACGAACGTATTCGACCACCGGAAGATGGTTCATGGTGGGTCGCAGGTACTGACCGACCGTTAGCACGTCCACAGACGCCGCCCTGAGGTCCGCCATCGCGTCCAGCACCTCGTCGAGCGTTTCGCCAAGCCCCAACATGATCCCCGACTTCGTCAGCATGTCCGGATCGAGGTCCTTGACCTTCTTGAGCACGTCGAGACTGCGCCGGTACCGAGCCTGTGGACGGACAGACGGCGAGAGACGCTCAACCGTTTCCAAGTTATGGTTAAAGATTTCCGGCTTTTCTTGTACAACGATGCGGATCAGGCTCTCGTCGGCCATGAAGTCGGGCGTGAGCACCTCAACGGTTGCGCCCGGCATCAGGTCTCGAATGGCGCGGATAGTGGCCGCGAACTGCCCAGCGCCACGATCGGGCAGGTCATCCCGAGTGACCGACGTGACCACCACGTGCTTCAGGCCCATGTCACGGGCCGTTTCGGCCACGCGGCGCGGCTCGCCCGGATCTACCGCATTGGGCCGTCCGACCTTGATCGCGCAGAACCCGCAGTTCCGAGTGCAGACGTCGCCGAGAATCATGAACGTAGCCGTCCGACGAGACCAACACTCGCCGAGATTCGGGCATCTCGCGCTTTCGCAGACGGTATGCAGGGACGCCGATCGGATCATCCGATCAACTTCGGCCACGACGGCCGGGCTCGGGATGCGCTTCGTCATCCAGGGTGGCAGCTTGCGGTTCATTCGCTCCTCTTAGCAGGGTTACGGCTAGCGTACCGGATGCATGCTCAAGCGTCAAGGGGCCCTGGTCGGCTTGACTCATTGGCATACACCCTCGTACAATGGCGTCTATCGGAGAGCAACCGAATGGCGATCGTCGCCACGCACGACCTCACCAAGATATACGGCAATAAGGTGATTGCGGTCAACGGCGTCAACCTCACCATTGAGGAAGGCTGCGTTTTCGGGTTGCTCGGGCCGAACGGCGCAGGCAAGACCACCTTGTTGAAGCTCCTGCTGGGTCTGCAGCGCCCCACCGCAGGTCGAGCCGAGATGTTCGGGTCGCGCGTTTCGCCCAACGCTGCGAACATCCGCCAGCGGATCGGATACCTTCCGACTAATCCGAAGTTCCCGCCCTACATGAGTCCGATCTCCTACCTCGACCTCATCGGCCAGCTCTTCGGCATGCCGGCGGAGGTCCGCAAGCCGAGGCTTGCCTCGCTGATCCGTGCAGTGGACCTTCTCTCGGCTGCATCGAGGCCGATCCGGAGTTTCTCGACGGGCATGACCACAAGGCTCGGCATTGCGGCCTCCCTGCTCAATGATCCTGACCTTCTAATCTGGGATGAGCCGACCGCCGGACTGGACCCCGCAGGGCGCAAATACACGCTCGATCTCATTCAGGAGCTCGGGCGCGCGAAGACGGTCATTGTGTCGTCGCACATTCTGTCGGACATAGACAGAGTCTGCTCTCATGTCGGCGTGCTGCACAACGGGCAGATCATCTACTCGGGTTCGGTGCGCGACCTCAAGCAGACGATCGGCCGCAACCACATCGAGATTGAAGTGGACGCTCGGGACGACCAGGTTTCTCGGTTCGCCACGATGCTTCAGGGAATGCCGGACATTATCGGCTATGAGATTCGCGGCTACTGGATCGAGATCAGGTTCCGACCCGATGCTGCGCTCGAACGCCCGCTTCAAGATGTGCTGCGCGCCGCAGCCGAGTCCGGCGCCGCGATACTGTCACTGAGTTCAACCAAGGCACAGACGGAGGACGCCTTCATCCAGCTTCTGGAGGCTGATCAGGCCGATGGATTCTCTCGGGCATACAACTGAGAGCGCCGAGGGTGCAGGCGGGACGCCTGCGCTACGTGAGGACGCCGAGGGTGCAGGCGGGACGCCTGCGCTGCGTGACGGAGCCGAGGGTGCAGGCCGGACGCCTGCGTCACCCGAGGGTACCGAACGGCCGGGCGGGACGCCAGGGTCGCGGGGGGCGCGGGGCAAGCGGGACGCTTACGCCACGACACCGTGGCGGAGGACGCTGTTGGCGTCAACGGCTCTGATCAAGGCTGACATCGCGCAACTGGCGAGAAGCTGGGTCCTGCGCGGATGGCTCATTGCGCTAGCTCTGGCAGAGTTTTTCACCATCACGACTACCGTTGTCGGCAACCGTGGAGCGGCCATTCCGGCCAGTATGCTTGTCACCACAACCCTGGCGGGGTTCCTCCTGGTATGGTCCACCCTGATCATCGTGCTCAGCGCCGGATCGGTCGCTCCCGAGGCCGATATCATCTCGGACAGCATCCTGAGCCGAGCATGCACTCGGAACCAGTTCATCGCGGCCAAGATCATTAGCCGCGCGGGCGTTATCCTGGCTGTCTATGGGCTGGCCGCAGGCTCAACTGCATTCGTGGCCTACAGATATGCCGCCGCGGACGTAACCACCCAGACGCTGATCACGAGCATCGGGATCGTCGGTCTGGCCATTCTGCTCCTCGTTGCCCTCGGCGTGCTGTTCAGCGTCGTGTTCAACAATACGGTCGTGTCGGTGGTCGCGCTGCTCTTGTTGTGGTACGTGGCCTCGCCGATCTTCAGCTTCATGGGGGCCGACTATCTGTCACCTGCCAGCCTGATCCGGAACCTTCCGGCCATGCTGAAGGACCCGCAAGCGCCGCAGGTGGTGCAGTGCTCCGCCACAGAGACGAGCGTCTCCGTCGCCTTCTCCAAACATGTTGATCCGCGTTCGGCCGAAGACCCGTCAGCATACACCATCGAGTCGCCGCCCGGAGTATCCCATCAGGCCGAGACCGCCACGTATGATCGTCCCAAGACTACAGTCACTCTGAGCGGGCTAACGCTCACCGCGGGGGAAAAGGTTACCGTTACGGTCAGGGGCGTCACTGATCCGGGCGGCACAACGATCAGCGCCGCTTCGGATACCGCCACGTGCACCGTGCCTGGCGGGACCGTCACCGCGAAGCAGGACAAAGGCCGCAAGCCGCCGGCCGACCGCACAGCGCCTCGACTTACGGGCCTCGAGGCAACTCCATCGAGCCTCAGAGCATTGTTCAGTGAGCCGCTCGACGTCGCCACGGCCGAGGATCCGACACACTATCTCATCGAGAATCCTATCGGCAACCGCCGCACCGCGCGCGCCGCCACGTACCGGGCCGACACCCGGTCGGTCCTCTTGAGCGGGCTCGAACTTGACCTGGCCGTCCCCGTGAAACTGACCGTCACCGAGATTCGTGACGTTGCCGGCAACCCGGTGTCCGTTCGTGGCAACTCCATAGTCCATTCCGAAGTCACGCCGTGGAAGTACGTCCTGGGTTTCGGGCTTCCGGCGCTCTGCGCATGCCTCTTGGCCGTAGTCTGGTTCAATCGGCGAGACCTCTAGTCTTTGCCCGGTCGCCATGCGCGGCCGTCCAACAGTCGTACCGCAGGCGTCCGACCCTTCCTTCGCACAATCGTAGCGCGGTCGTCCCGCCTGCCCGGGTTCGCACAGTCGTAGCGCAGGCGCCCCGCCTGCACCGCTTCGGGCAGTCGTAGCGCGGGCGTCCCGCCTGCTCCCTTCGGCACGGTTCGTTGTTCGTCCAATCCGCGTGTGCTAAACTATCGCGGTTTCCACCTTTCTGCCCGGAGTTGCCACCAAAATCATGCCTGACGTCCGCTCGATCCTCGCTACCGACTGCGGAAGCACCACTACCAAAGCGATCCTCATTGAACAACAGGGCGACGAGTACCGCCTGGTTGTCCGAGGCGAAGCGCCCACCACCGTAGAGGCCCCCTTTGATGATGTCACCGTCGGCGTCCTCAATGCCGTGCGTGAGGTCGAGGAGCTTTCCGGGAAAACCTTGATCGGGGAAGATGGGCGCGTAATGACCCCGTCGGCAGACGCAAAGACCGGAGCCGACCTCTACCTGTCCACATCGAGCGCGGGCGGTGGCCTGCAGATGACCGTCGCCGGCGTGGTTAAGGCAATGAGCGCCGAAAGCGCCCAGCGGGCCGCACTCGGCGCCGGCGCGATCATCATGGATGTCATTGCCGTGGACGATGGGCGACGCGACTATCAGAAGGTGGAGCGCATCCGCTCCCTTCGCCCCGACATGATCCTGATGTCGGGCGGCACTGACGGCGGCACCATCAATCACCTGGTCGAGCTGGCGGAAATGCTCGTCGCCGCCGATCCCAAGCCGCGTCTCGGCATCGGGCTGAACCTGCCGGTCATCTACGCGGGCAACAAGGACGCATATCCTGCGGTGGATGAGCTCCTCAGAGGCCGGGTGGCATTGCGACAGGTCGAGAACCTGCGTCCCACTCTCGAGCGCGAGAATCTGCTGCCCGCCCGCGAGGCGATTCACGATCTGTTCCTCGAACACGTGATGCAGCAGGCGCCCGGCTACAGCAAGCTTTCCACCTGGGTCAGCGCGGGCATCATGTCTACGCCGAACGCCGTGGGCAAGATCATGCAGGCAATTGCCGCTCAGCGCAACATCACCGTGCTCGGAGTGGACATTGGCGGAGCGACCACCGACGTTTTCTCGGTATTCCGAAACCCGAACGGCGACAGCATCTATAACCGAACGGTGTCTGCCAATCTGGGCATGAGCTACTCCATCTGCAACGTTCTCACTGAGGCGACTCCGGAGAACATCCGACGGTGGGTCCCGCTTGAGATCACCGAGGCAGAGCTCCGCAACCAGCTGCGGAACAAGATGATCCGGCCCACAACCATCCCGCAACGGATTGCCGACCTTCACATCGAGCAGGCTGTCGCGCGGGAGGCGCTTCGCCTTGCCTTCGACCATCACAAGTCGCTCGCGCGAGGACTCACCGGCGTCCAGCAACAACGGACGATCGGCGACGCCATGACGCAGGAGGGTTCCGGCAAGACGCTCGTGGACCTCATGGCCCTGGACATGATCGTCGGCAGCGGCGGGGTGCTGTCTCACTCGCCCAGACGCGGCCAGGCTGCCATGATGATGATGGACGCATACCAACCCGAAGGCGTGACGCTGCTGACCGTCGATTCGATCTTCATGATGCCGCAGCTCGGAATACTCTCGACGGTCCTGCCCGAAGCCGCAACCCAGGTTTTCGAGCGCGACTGTCTTGTCTACCTCGGCACCTGTGTGGCACCGGTAGGATCGGCGCGCGACGGTGAACCGTGCATCACGGTCAAGGTCGGCGCCGAGTCTCACTCGGTGCCCTACGGCTCCATCAAGGTTGTTCCGCTCGGATACGGACCGGACGGGGCGCCCCTTCGCATGGAGGCGCATTTGCAGCCGGCTCGCGGGTTTGACGTTGGGGCCGGCAGAGGTCGAGCGAGGGACATTGTCGCAACCGGCGGCGAGGTCGGCCTGATCATTGACGCGAGAGGCCGCCCATTGGCGCTGCCGACCGACGACACTGCGCGGATCGCCCGGCTGCGCGAATGGCTTACGGCAATGGGCCTGCCGACCGGGGCGTGAGCGATCCGATGACGAAAAGGAGATTGCTGAAATGCGCATGAGACCTGCGTGGGCGCTCTTTGCGGCGTTGGCGGTGATGGTTCCGAACTTCGCCCGCGCCGAGGTGAAGCTGTCGCCGTTGTTCGGCGACAACATGGTGCTTCAGCGAAATGTTCGCGCTCCGATCTGGGGCGTTGCCGCGCCCGGCGAGAGCGTAACGGTAGCCATCGGCGCCCGGAAGGTTGTGGTGCGCGCCGATGACAGCGGCAAATGGGAGGCCCGCGTCGGGCCGTTTCCTGCCGGCGGCCCACATACGATCAGCGTCGCAGGCCAAGCGAACACGATCACCATCAACAACGTCCACTTCGGCGAAGTGTGGGTCGCGTCCGGCCAGAGCAATATGGAGTGGCCCGTCGCCGCGTCGCGCAACGCCGAGTATGAGATCAAGAACGCCGTCAATCCGGCCATCCGTCTCTTCATTGTTACGAAGGCCTCCAAGCCCGAGCCGACGCGGGAACTGACCGGCTCGTGGTCGGAATGCTCGCCGGAAACCGTTCGAGGCTTCTCCGCTGTTGCCTACTTCTTCGGGCGCGCGCTGTTCCGACGCCTCCAGGTGCCGATCGGGTTGATCGAGTCTGCCTGGGGCGGCACGCCGGCAGAATCGTGGACCGCTCGCGCCTGGCTCGAGTCAGACCCCGATCTCACGCCGATGTCGGCGCGCATACCGCCGCCCGGCCAGACCGTCAAGGCGGACGACCCCAGCAAGCCGGCATGGGATTCCTGGACGCCGACCGGGCTCTTCAATGGAATGATCGCGCCCATCGCGCGCTACTCCATCGCCGGAGCCATCTGGTATCAGGGCGAGTCCAACGCTTCCCGCGCCTATCAGTATCGCAAGCTCTTCCCCGCCATGATCCGATGCTGGCGTGAGGCGTGGGGCCAGGGCGACTTTCCGTTCCTGTGGGTGCAGCTGGCCAACTTCATGAAGCGACAGCCCGAGCCCGGCGACAGCGCGTGGGCCGAACTGCGAGAGGCACAGACTATGACGCTGAGCCTCCCGAAGACCGGACAGGCCATCGCCATAGACATCGGCGAGGCTGACGACATTCACCCGCGCAACAAGCAAGATGTCGGCATCAGGCTCTGCCTGCTCGCACAGAACATTCACTACGGCGATCGCGACGTAGTCGCCTCGGGACCAACCTATAAGAGCATGTCGGTCAACGGCTCCAAGGTCACGCTTACATTCACGAATGTAGGCGGCGGACTGATGTCCAAGGATGGCCTGCCCCTTTCCGGCTTCGCGGTCGCGGGACCGGATCGCAAGTTCCACTGGGCGCAGGCGAGGATATCCAGATCCACCGTGATTGTATCGAGCGATGCCGTCGAGAACCCGGTGGCCGTTAGATACGGATGGGCGGACAATCCGGCCGTCAGCCTCTATAACGCTGCAGGCCTGCCCGCAGGACCATTCCGGACCGACAACTGGCCGGGCATCACCGTGAACAACCGCTAAGGAAAGGACCGGGTCGGCGTCACTTGGGGAGTCCAGAGGTTCCGGAGCGCAGGCGTGCGACGCTGCGGCTTGGCACGCGGGAGCGCGTTCGCCTGCAGGCAGCCGTCATTCTGGTCATTGTCGGACTGCTGGCCCTCGCGCTGCGTCCCCTATTCGTTCGGCTCGTCGAGGTGCGGGACTTCCAGTCGTGCCAGACCAACGTGCGCAAGATTGCTCAGAGCCTCGGCATGTACGCGCAGGAATGGGACGACACGTACCCGACCGAGAGCGTCTGGCTGGACGCCGTTCGGGGCCGCATGGCCGCAGTGAACCCGGACCGTTATCTCAAGTGCCCTCGCGACAAGAGCAGCACGCCGTCAAGCTATGTCTACAATGAACTCATGGCAGGTCTGAGTCTGAGCGTCCGCCGTGACGATCCCGAGATCCAAGCCAGACGTCAGCAGCTGCGCCGATTGGATCGAGCGGCGCTCGTCATCGAGAAGCACGGCTCCGAGGACAATGATCATTTGCCAATGCCGGACTGGGACGCAGTGCGAGCCAACATGGCGCTGCCTCACGCGATGCCCGAGCCGACAGGCTCGATCATCTTCGGCAACGGTCGAGCCTGGTTCCGGACCCGCGAGACGCTTGATGGTTACGCCGGTCGGAGGTTCTGATCACGCAACGCATGCAGCATGGCCGCATGCGAGACAACAGGAAGGATAGAGTTGGGAACTGCGTACACGCCCGGGCTGAAGGTCAGCTCCAATACCCTAATCCAGAAGACACGTCGTCTGCCCCTCAAGGGCGACGTTGTCGTCAGCGTGGGTGGCAGGGTGGAACCCACCACGGTGGTCGCTCGCACGGAACTGCCCGGCCCCATGCAAACAGTCAAACTTGCCGAGCAGATGGGCGTCGAGCCGTCCGAGGTGCGCGGCGCGTTGCGGGTCGCCGTCGGGGACAAGGTCGAGAAGGGCGCGCTTCTCGCTCAGACGAAGGGGCTGTTCGGCTGGTTCAAGAGTGAGTTCAAATCACCGGTTGCGGGCACCATCGAGATGCTATCCGAGCAGACCGGCCACCTGGGCATCAGAATGGCTCCTACGCCCGTCGAAAAGGACGCCTACATACGCGGGATTGTCAAAGAGGTGATCCCTGAGGAGGGCGTCATCGTGGAATGTCGCGGCGCGCTCGTTCAGGGCATTTTCGGCGTGGGCGGCGAGCGCCAGGGCAAGATCGCGGTTGTCACCGATGGAGCCGACTCCATCCTAACGGACACGCTCATCACGCCCGAGCACGCCGGATGCATCCTTGTCGGCGGCTCCAACGTCACTGCCGCGGCGTTGCGCAAGGCAGCGCAGGTGGGGACAGCCGCGATCGTGGTCGGCGGCATAGTGGACCGCGACCTGATCGAGTACCTTCGCGAGGCCCTGAAGGATCCGTCCTTCGATATTGGCGTGGCCATCACAGGTCACGAGCCGATCCCGTTCACGCTCGTCGTCACCGAAGGCTTCGGCACCATTCGCATGGCGCATCGCACCTTCGAGCTCCTCAAGTCCCTGAACGGTGCCAGCGCATCTGTGAACGGCGCCACACAGATCCGGGCCGGCGTGATCAGACCCGAAGTTATCGCTCCATCCGACGCGGCAGGCAGCGCAACCGCCGACGAGGCTGGGTCGAGCCAACTGATCGTCGGAACTCACATACGCGTGATCCGAGAGCCCTATTTCGGCCAGCTCGGCCATGTTACGGCTCTTCCGCCGGAGCTTCAGCAGGTCGAGAGCGAGACCCACGTGCGAGTGCTTCAGGCTCGTCTCGAAGACGGCCGTGAGGTGACCGTCCCCCGGGCCAATGTGGAGATCATTGAAGCAGATTGAAACATTTGTGAAAGATCGCGCAAACCGAGGCGTCTGTGCCCTACGCCCGGGTATAATGTGCTTGAAGGCAAGACCCCTGGATACTGCAAGCACGGTGCCGCAAACCCCGATCAGCACGTCAATCCGTCGTATAGGCGTTACATCAGCCCTGTTGCTAACGCCTTGTCTTGACCATTCCATCCGTCACCCGTTTTCCCCGATCGGCCTGCGCCAAGCGCTTCCGCACGCGTCTGACGGCCCGGGTAACCGACGCGCGTCCCGGTCCTCGAAGCGGAAACCATGCGCAACGCGTCGCGGCGAAACATCAAGGAGACATGCATGACTGCCGCAACCGCCAAGGCGCCTGAGCCTCCCGGCAAGGCGCCTGCCAAGACCCACCCCAGCGGAGACAACCGTTTCAAGATGCTGGAAGCCACGATGAAGAGGCACCAGTATCAAGCGGACGCTCTCATCGAGGTGCTCCATACGGCTCAGGAGCTGTTCGGATACCTCGAGATGGACCTCCTGCTGCACATCGCTCACAGCTTGAAGGTCCCGCCGAGCCGCGTCTTCGGTGTCGCCACTTTCTATCACTTCTTCTCTCTCAAGCCCCAAGGCGAACATACATGCGTTATCTGCATGGGGACCGCGTGTTACGTCAAGGGCGCCGGTGACCTTGTCGCGGCGGTCGAGCGCGCCTGCGGCATCAAGGCGGGAGAGACTACCAGCGACGGCAAGGTATCGCTCATTACGGCCCGATGCCTCGGAGCGTGCGGCATTGCGCCTGCTGTCGTCCTGGACGGCCGGGTGGCGGGCTATCAGACCCCCGAGACCCTGACCGAAACCGTGAAAGGCTGGTTGTCCTGATGGACCTTTCGGATCTCATCGAGATAGCGAACAAGGAAAACGCGGCCCGCAAGCCTCGGGTGATCCGGTGCTGCACGGCTGCCGGCTGCCTGTCGCAGGACGGACAGGCGCTTAAGAAGGCGCTCGAGGACGCGGTTGAGGCCGCGGGTCTCGGCAATGAGGTCGAGGTGATCGGCGTGGGCTGCATGGGGCTTTGCAGTCAGGGTCCTTTGGTACAGATTGATCCGGACGGACCGCTGTATGAGAAGGTGGCGCCGGCCGACGCGCCTGCCGTCGTGGCTTCGCTCAAGACGAACGGCTCGGCCCGCGGCAAAGGCAGCGCCGGCCCCAAAGTCGGCGATCCCAACATTCCGTTCTTCACGAAGCAGGTCCCGATCGTCCTCGAGAACAGCGGGAAGATCAACCCGGAGCGGATCGAGGCCTACATCGCTGCCGGCGGCTATCAGGCGCTCTGCCACGTCGTTCGCGAGATGCAGCCGCTCGACGTCTGTGAGTTGATCACGGACAGCGGCCTGCGTGGCCGCGGGGGCGCAGGCTACCCTACCGGTCTCAAGTGGGCGACCGTCGCCAAGACCGAAGCCGACCGCAAGTACGTCGTCTGCAACGCCGACGAAGGCGACCCCGGCGCGTTCATGGACCGCTCCGTGCTCGAGAGCGATCCGCACCGCGTGCTTGAAGGAATGGCCATCGCCGCCTACGCAGTCGGCGCCTCTCAGGGATATGTCTACGTTCGAGGCGAGTACCCTCTGGCCATCAGTCGCCTCAAGACGGCCATCGCCCAGGCGCGAAGGCTCGGCATACTCGGAACTGGCGTCTTTGAGACGCGGTTCGACTTCCGCGTGGACATCCGGATCGGCGCAGGCGCGTTCGTCTGCGGCGAAGAGACGGCCTTGATGCGCTCGATCGAGGGACAACGAGGCACACCGCGTCCGCGACCACCGTTCCCGGCGGCGCGAGGTCTCTGGGGCTACCCCACCGTGATCAACAACGTCGAGACCATAGCGAACGTCCCCACGATTGTGAGAAAAGGCGCAGACTGGTTCGCCGGCATCGGAACCGAGAAGAGCAAGGGCACCAAGGTCTTCGCCCTCGCAGGCAAGATCACCAACACCGGCCTGATCGAGGTCCCGATGGGCACTCCCCTCCGCACGATCGTTGAGGAGATGGGCGGAGGCGTGCCCGACGGCGGAAAGGTCAAGGCCGTGCAGACCGGCGGACCGTCCGGCGGATGCATTCCGGCCAATCGTTTCGATACGCCCGTTGACTATGAATCTCTGGCGCAGCTCGGTTCGATCATGGGCTCCGGCGGCATGATCGTCATGGACGAGAAAGACAACATGGTTGACGTCGCTCGGTTCTTCATGGAGTTCTGCATGGACGAATCGTGCGGCAAGTGCGTCCCGTGCCGCGCAGGAACCGTCCAGATACACCATATGCTCACGCAGATTCGGGAAGGCAAAGCACAGCCCGAGGACCTGGAGAAACTGCGTGAACTCTGCGACATGGTCAAGCAGACCAGCCTCTGCGGACTGGGCCAATCGGCCCCGAACCCGGTGCTGAGCACGTTGCGCTACTATCGTCACGAGTATGACGCGTACATTCAGGGCAAGGCGCACGAGGCGGCGGAGGAAGTCAACGCATGAGACCCATTGAGGGCAAGGATAGATAGATGGCTGTCAGGACACTAACGATAGACGACAGGCCGGTTTCCGCGCGGGAGGATCAAACCATTCTCGAAGCGGCTCGCGAGGCCGGCATCCGCATTCCGACACTGTGCCAGCTTTCCGGCGTCGGCAATCTCGGCGCGTGCCGCCTGTGCCTGGTGGAGGTTGCCGGCGTTCCCAAACTGCTGCCCGCATGCGTCACGCTCGTCCAGGAGGGCATGCAGGTCAGCACCAACTCGGAACGCTTGCGCGAGTATCGCAAGATGATCGTTGAGCTGCTGTTCGCAGAACGGAACCACGTGTGCGCGGTCTGCGTGGCCAACGGACACTGCGAGCTGCAGGACCTCGCGATCTCCGTCGGCATGACCCACGTCCGGTATGCGTATAGACATCCGAAGCTGGACGTTGACACGACGCACGGCAAGTACGGGATTGACCACAACCGGTGCGTTCTCTGTGCCAGATGCGTGCGTGTGTGCGACGAGATCGAGGGCGCCCACACATGGGACATTGCCGGCCGAGGCGCCAAGGCGCATGTCATCTCCGACATGAACGTTCCGTGGGGGTCGGCCACCAGCTGCACATCCTGCGGCAAGTGCGTTCAGGCTTGCCCGACCGGGGCCATCTTCCGCGTTGGCGCGACGGTCGCGGAGCAGGTCAAAGACAGAACCCGTCTCGACTTTATCGTGACGGCACGGGAGAAGAAGCAATGGCTCGGCTGAGAGTGGCTACTGTCTGGATGGGCGGCTGCTCCGGCTGCCACATGTCGTTCCTTGATATGGACGAGTTCCTGGTGGACCTGGCCGGACTTGTGGACGTCGTCTACAGCCCGGTTGCCGACGTGAAGCAATACCCCGACAACGTGGACGTTTGCCTTGTTGAAGGCGCCGTCGCCAACGACGAGCATGTCGAGCTGGCGCATATCATCAGAGAGCGAACCCGTCTGGTGGTGGCATTCGGAGACTGCGCCGTGACGGGCAACGTAACCGCTATGCGCAATCCGCTGGGAGCGGTGGAACCGATACTTCAGCGCGTCTATGTCGAAGCTGCCACCTTGCACGGGCGCATCCCGTTCGAGAAGGGCATTGTCCCTCAGCTGCTTGACCGTGTGGAGCCGCTCCATGCGATCATTCCGGTTGACGCATTTCTGCCCGGGTGTCCGCCGCCGGCTCCTCGCATCCGCCATCTGCTGGAGAAGATCGTTACGGGCGAGAGTCCCACTCTCGAGGGATCCGACCTGAAGCCCGGCTAGGTGCGGCTGACAAGCATGCATCGTACGCCGCCACGGGAAAGGAAGCGCCCGCGGCCAGAAGAAATGGAGAAACCACATCCATGTCGCAACGGATTGTCATAGATCCTGTCACCAGGATCGAAGGTCACGCGAAGATCAGCATCTTCCTGGATGATGAAGGCCAGGTCTCGGATGCGCGCTTTCATGTGACCGAGTATCGGGGCTTCGAGAAGTTCTGCGAAGGTCGCCCGTTCTGGGAGATGCCCGGCATAACCGCTCGCATCTGCGGCATATGTCCGATCAGCCATGTGCTGGCATCGGCCAAAGCCGGCGACGGGATACTGGCCGTTCAGATCTCCCCCACCGCCAACAAGCTTCGGCGCATGATGAACCTGGGCCAGATCACCCAGTCCCATGCGCTCAGCTTCTTCCACCTGAGTTCGCCGGACTTTCTGCTCGGCTTCGACAGCGACCCGGCAACGCGCAATGTCTTCGGCCTGATCAAAGCAGATCCTGAACTGGCACGTCGCGGTATCCGCCTCAGGCAGTTCGGCCAGGACGTCATCAGCCATCTTGGCGGTTCCAAGATCCACCCCGCATGGGCGACGCCCGGAGGCGTGCGCACGCCGCTGACGGAGGAGGCTCGCGAGGACATTCGCCGCCGTCTGCCCGAGGCGTTCGAGACAACGAAGATCGCCCTCGATCTGTTCAAGAAGCTCCTCAAGCAGTTCGGCCGCGAGGCCCAGATCTTCGGGAACTTCCCCAGTCTCTACATGGGCCTCGTGGGACCCAATGGCGTATGGGAACACCACGACGGCACGCTCCGTTTCGTTGATGCGGCGCGCAACATCATCGCAGACAACCTCGCCGCACAGGACTACCAGAGCTACATCGGCGAAGCGGTCGAGCCCTGGTCCTACCTGAAGTTCCCGTACTACAAGCCCATGGGCTATCCGGACGGCTGCTATCGTGTCGGGCCGCTCGCACGGCTCAACGTCTGTGATCACATGGGGACCCCGCTCGCCGACGCCGAACTCCAGGAGTTCCGAGGCAAGTCGGGCGCGGTCAACTCCTCGTTCATGTACCACTACGCCAGGCTCATCGAGATCCTGTGCAGTCTCGAAAACATCGAGCGTCTCCTCGACGATCCTGACATTATGGGGGACAGGCTGAGGGCTGACGCCGGAGTCAACCAGCTCGAATCGGTCGGAGTCAGCGAAGCGCCGCGCGGCACGCTCTTCCACCATTACAAGGTAGATCGTCACGGGCGGCTGGAGTTCGTGAACCTCATCATCTCGACCGGCCAGAACAATGTCGCCATGAACCGCACGGTTGCGCAGATCGCTCGGCACTACATCCGAGGCCCCAAGGTCGAGGAAGGTCTCCTGAATCGCGTCGAGGCCGGAATCCGCTGTTTCGATCCGTGCCTCAGCTGTTCGACCCACGCCCTTGGCTCGATGCCGCTGGTTGTGGACATTGTCAACAGCGACGGCGAGACAGTTCAGAGGCTGTCACGCTGATCGCGGACCGTGCCGGCAACGGCCGTCAGACCGGGGAGCGAGAGCATCGCTCCTCGGTCCGGCCGTGCTCGCGCAATCATGATGTCATGGTTCGCCAATGGCGACAGTCCGCGTGGTGACTGCGGAGCCCCACATACTGATCATCGCGTACGGCAACGAGTTCAGAGGCGATGACGGCGCCGGTCCGGCCCTCGGGCATCTCCTGGAAGCCCGTCCGATCCCGTCAGCACGAACTGTCGTCTGCCATCAACTGGTGCCCGAGCTTGCGGAGCCGCTGAGTCGCGTCCCCTACGCCGTGTTTGTGGATGCCCGAACTCCGGACGGCGACCCTCGACCGCACCTGAGGCGGCTAAATGCGAGCGACGGAGAGTCGCCAGGCATAGGGCACGTGTCCAATCCCGGCGACCTCTTGGCTCTATCCGCGTTTCTGTATGGAAGCGCTCCTGCAGCATGGCTTCTCTCCCTGCCGTCAGAGTCCATGGGCCTCGGTCAGTGGCTGACGTCAACCGGCAGGGAAGGGGTGCGCAAGGGTTCGAGGGCAGTTCGGCGTCTGGCAAGGCGACTGGCGCGGGCGACGGAGTAGGCCATGCACGAACTCAGTCTCATGGAGAGTGTCCTCGAGATCGCCTCGCGCCATGCGGAAGAACAGGCGGCAACCCGGATACACTCGATTACGATCCGAATCGGCGATATGTCCGGGGTCTCCATCGACGCATTGACGTTCGCATTCGACGTACTCGCGCGCGAGACCATCGCTGCAGAGGCATCGTTGAACGTTGTGCGCGTTCCCGCACGGTGCAAGTGCCCCGAATGCGATCACGAGTTCGAGACCGACTCACCGTTTGCGACCTGCCCGCGGTGCGGTACGCTGCGTACCGAGCTCGTTCAGGGCCGCGAGATCGAGTTGGCCTCGATGGAGGTATCCTGAGTCCATGCCGCAATCAAATCCGCGCACCATTGTCATACGCGAGAGTGTCCTCGACAAGAACCGGACCATCGCTCGTGCCAACCGGGCGCAGTTCGACGCATGGAACTGCCTTGCGGTCAACATGATCAGCTCGCCCGGCGCAGGCAAGACGGCTCTGCTGGAGCGCACCCTGTCGGACCTCAGTGGTGATCTCCGACTGGCAGTGATTGTCGGCGACCTGGCGACCGACAACGACGCGAAGCGCATGAACGATCGCGGCGCCGAGATCGTTCAGGTGAACACGGGCGATATCTGCCACCTTGATGCCGCGATGGTAGCCCGCGCTGCCGAGGCCTTAGTGGGCCGAGCTCCAGAAGTCTGCTTCATCGAGAACGTCGGCAACATGGTATGTCCCGCGGCATTCGACCTTGGCGAGCATGTCAGAGTTGTCCTGCTGTCGGTAACCGAGGGAGAGGACAAGCCGCTGAAGTACCCTCGCATCTTCCATACGGCCGACCTTGTGGTCGTCACCAAGATGGATATCGCCGATGCCGTCGGCTTTGACCGTCAGGCTGCCCTGGACGCGATCAACCGCGTTTTCCCCGGCGTGCCCGTGGTTGAGGTATCCGCTCGCACCGGCGCCGGCATGGACGCGTGGTACGGCTGGATCGAAGAGAAGCGCACACTGAAGTAGGCGCGACGTGTCTGCCGACGCCGGGTACGCATCCATTCGTCTAGACGTACAGCCAAGAAAGGTTAAGGACAATGGCGTCGCTTAGCAACGAGGCTCTCGCCTATCACAGCCGCCCGCCCACGGGCAAACTCGAAATCGCTCCAACCAAGCCCTTCAGCACCCAGCGCGACCTATCGCTTGCCTACACGCCCGGCGTCGCCGCCCCGTGCCTTGAGATCGCCAAGGACCCCAGCGATGTCTACCGCTACACGGCGAAAGGGAACATGGTGGCCGTTATCACCAACGGCACTGCTGTGCTCGGATTGGGCAACATCGGCCCCCTTGCGGCCAAGCCCGTCATGGAGGGCAAAGCCGTTCTTTTCAAGCGGCTGGCGGATATTGACGCGATTGACATTGAGGTGAGCACCGAAGACCCCGACGAGTTCATCCGGACCGTGCGGCTTCTGGAGTCGTCGTTCGGCGGCATCAACCTCGAGGACATCCGCGCGCCGGAGTGTTTCGAGATCGAGCAACGCCTCGAAGCCCAATGCAGCATACCGGTGTTTCACGACGACCAGCATGGGACGGCAATCATCACCGGCGCTGCGCTCCTGAACGCGCTCAGCCTGACGGGCAAGAGCATAGAGAATGTCCGTATCGTGTTCATCGGCGCAGGAGCCGCGGCCATTGCGACGGCCCGTTTCTACCTGCTGCTCGGCGCCCGACGTGAGAACATCATTCTGTGTGACCGGTCCGGCGTCGTGTATGAGGGCCGCACCGAGCATATGAACCCGATCAAAGCGGAGTTCGCAACGCGCACCGATGCCCGCACCGCGGCCGATGCTCTGGTTGGAGCCGATGTGCTCGTGGGGCTGTCCACCGCCGGCGCCGTTACCGCAGACATGCTCAGGTCCATGGCGAGCCAACCTATCGTGTTCGCTCTCGCGAATCCAGACCCCGAGATCACATTCGACGAGGCCCGCGCAGCAAGACCCGATGCCATCGTGGCGACAGGGCGCTCGGACTACCCCAATCAGGTGAACAATGTGTTGGGGTTCCCGTTCATCTTCCGGGGCGCCCTCGACGTTCGCGCCAAGTTCATCAACAACGAAATGAAGATCGCGGCGTCCCGAGCGCTCGCAGCGCTGGCGCGCGAGGACGTACCGGACTCGGTGGTCAGCGCCTACGGAGTATCGGCGCTACGCTTCGGTCCCGACTATCTCATCCCCAAGCCATTCGATCCGAGGGCGCTTCTATGGGTTGCGCCCGCCGTTGCCGAGGCTGCGGTTGCATCCGGAGTGGCGCAACTCCCGCTGGACGTGCCGCGCTATCGCGAGTACCTCGAGGCCCGAATGGGCAAGAGTCGCGAAATGATGCGTGTCGTCATGAACAAGGCCAAACGAGCCCCAAGGCGAGTGCTCCTGCCTTTCGGCGACCACGAGAAGATGATCCGCGCGGCGCATCAGCTCTCCGACGAACGAACCGCGTTACCGATTCTGCTTGGCAATCCGGAAGCGATCAAGGCGAAGGCCGCCGAAATCCACATAGACCTGGGCACCATCGCCATTGTGGATCCGTCGGATCAGAGCCTTCGCGCGCGGTGCGCCGAGCGCATCTACGAGCTGCGGAATCGTAAGGGAGTAACACGCAAGGGAGCGCATGACCTGCTGGCCAACCCCGACTATCTGGCCGCGGCGTTGCTGGACCTTGGCGAAGCCGATGCGGTCGTCACCGGCTTGCAGCGCAACTACGCCGATGCCTTGCGCCCGCTGCTCGAGATCATCAAGGCGCTGCCCGACTGTCGAATCTCCGCGGGCGTGTACCTGATCGCCACGCGCAATGACGTTCTGTTCTTTGCGGATGCGGCGGTGAACATTG
>JBBIQU010000042.1:0-21371 GCA_037442185.1 Chthonomonadales bacterium
CGAGGCGCAGACGGCAGACGGCGGGGTGGTCGCCGGGCAAACTCAGCGACCGACCCGAGGGCTGTTCATCGTCAAGGTTCGGACCGTGGGACCGAACCGAGCGCTATCGCGAGCGGCGAGCCTTCATCCGGCGGTCGGAGGGCATGGACAGGCACGAAGCCCAGGAAGTCGTAGGGCTCATCAACGATGATCGCGAACCCGGAGACGTGCCGCCGCGTCGCCTCGGTGACGGCCTCCAGCGTGCGCAGGGCGCCCTCCCATGAAGCGCTGTCGGGAGTCATGTCGAGGGTGCCGTTGAAGTCCAGCTCGGGGCCAAAGAAGCCCGTCAGCCGCACTCCGGCCACGCCCAGCCGCGCCAGTCTCTCCAGCCCTTCGGTCAGGATGTTGCGGTAACCGGTATGTCCCGGGTTGACCCAGACACGACGCTCGCCCAGGGAGAAGGCCTCCGCCGTACAGCGCGGGGCGGCCCAGCCCATGCGCGTGTACGGAATACCCCAGCGATCTTGAGCGACGAAGCCCTTCAGACCCCTGAACTCAGTGGTTCGCCGCGAGACGAGGTTGAGGCGGAACTCGAGATAGACATCAACGCCGACCTTGCGGCACGCCTCAATTCCCTTGCGCAGTCCTTCGACGCCGCCGAGTCCCTCATCGGGCGCGAACGACGGAACCCCGATGTCGCCTCCCCCGCGCCTCCAGTCGGACAGATAGATCGCCCTGACGCCGGCCTTGAGCGCGTCCTGGGCTCGCTCGGGCAGTTGTGAGAAGGGCGTGCGGGCAACCTCCCGCCACTTCGGGGCGATCGGCCGAGGCTTGATCGTCGAACGCTTGAGCCAGTCGCCATAGTAGCGCGCGCAGCCTTCGATGCCGTCGGAATGGATGCGAAGGTATACGGGCGGTCCGTCGAATGTCGCCTTCGCCGGATGGTATGCGATGTGTACCCACGACATTCGAACCCCCGACGGCCGACCGTGCAGCTCATCAGGCCATGGCCAGTTCCCGCCCGACCGCGCGCCGGAGACGCCGGGGGCCATCTCAAGATGCAGCACCTTGAACCGCGCGACCGGATCGTGCGATCCGAAGTAGACCGTGGTGCCGCCTCCGGTGAGGGCAGCCCAGGGCATGGAGAGGTTTGTCGGATAAGGGTAGTGCTGCTCGGGGCCGAAGATGCCCAGCCACGACATGCTGTTGAACGTGTGGAAGGGGCGTGACGACTGCACGCTCGCGCCCGCGGGCACGGTCAGGGTCGTCCCCTTCCGAGCCATCGCGGTTGCGCCGAGACCGGTTACTCCCCCGATGATGGGGTAGGCGATTTCGCCCAGCTCATGCATCGTGCGATTCTCGACCTTGAGCGTGAACGCCAGGCCATCTCGATCGAGCGAGATCCGCATGCGCACGGTCACCGGCCACGTTCGCCCGTTCTCAGCCCGAAGCGGACCTTGCCACACGAGATCGAGGCCCGCCTTCGTCAGGACGTGAGACGTGAGCCTCTGATCGCGCCCCATGATGTAGTTGCCCTCATGGTTGCGCCAGCCCTCGCGCCCGCGAACCGGCACGATCGGCACACTGATGCGCCAGTTGTCGGCCAACCGGGGTTCCGCAATGACTTCGGTCCCGGTGCGTTTGTCCTGAATGCGGGAGATGACGCCGTTCGAGCGGGCCACCTCGAGACGATACCGATCGTCCTCCAAGACGATGGCTTCCGAGGGGTATGCCGGAGGAGGTAGCGGTTTCAGGGTAACGAGGCGAACGTCGTCAATGCAGATCATGGAGTACGTGTCTGCGGTCCCATTGTCCACGGCCTCGAGGTAGACGCGCTTGCCGCGGTGGGCCCCCGAATCGAAAACCACAGGAGTGAACGTCGTCGTGTTCAGCGTATAGCTCCTGGCGATCTCGGTTCCGTCCTCGAGGTTCAGCGTAACATAGTTCCAGCGGTCCGGCGTGCGGCCGGAGATGTCCGACCAGCCGGCAACGCTGACCTGCACGCCGTCGGCGTTGAGCTCGAAGACCGGCGACCGGAGCCTACCGGTCCTCGGCTCGCCTCCCTTGCCGCTCCATGCGAAAGTGCGTCCCTGCCATCCGGCGTACCATCCTCCGGCCGAGTTGTCGTCGGCAGCCCAGTTGTCGTCGGCGGTCCAGCCTTCGAGCGTGCCCGTTTCGAAATCGGCGTTGGCGAACGGGCGCACTGCGCTGTCCTCCGTTGCGGGCAGGACCTCCGCAACGGGTGTTGCCGACCGGTCAGGGGGGAGCTCCTCGACGAAGGCGATGCGTTCGCCATCCACGCGGAATGTCGCCGGCAAACCGGACACGATGGCCGGGTGGCCGGGCCGATGGATGCGCACCGCACGGCATGGCGTCTGATCGAACCCCCTGAATGTGACGATGGTCGCCGCATCGCGCATGTTCTGGACGACGCAGACATGCCGCCCCGTTGACGGATTGCGGAAAACGTTGTTCGCCGGTGGAGCGCCGACGAAGGCCGCCCTGCCCGGTCCCAGCGAGACACCCATGAAGACGGAATCGGCGAGGCGGTCTCTGATCGCCTTGACATCGCGGATGTAGCGGGCCAGTCCCTGCCATCCCGGAGCGTCCATGGAGCGCTGGAAATGGTAGGGCGCTACCATGACCACATGGCCGTTGCGGACGGCGTGGTTAACGCCGGCATAGTCGAACGGTTGATAGAGCCCCACGGTCTCGGCCGTCTCAGGGAACACGCGCTTGACTGCAGACATATTGCCGGCCCACCAGGTCGCGGTGCCCACCTGCAGGACCCTGTCCCAGGCACACTCGTTCGATATGCGCCAGTTCGGGTTGATCGCCCTGCACTCGCGCGACATGCGCGTCAGGAACCGGATGGCGCCTTCCCAACCGCACGTGTCCGGCGGCAAGGTCAGGTTCGGGTTCACGTTGAGCGCCTGCGGGAACATCTTGTCCACATGCACGCCGTCGGCCCCGACCGATGCCAGCTTTCGGAAGTAGGCCATCAGCGCGTCCGAGTAGCGCGGGAATGACGGGTCGAGGAACGCCATCAACGGCGTTGTCAGGCCCATGCGCGAGGCCAGCGTTCCCATCCCCCATCCGGCAACCCAGATCGGGTCGCCCGCGGCTGTCTCGCTCTCGTAACGATGGAGCTCGCGCCTGTACCAGTCGAGGTCGAGCATGGCTGGCTGGAGGTTGACAAAGAAGAACACCTTAACGCCCATCTTGTGGCAGGCCGCGATCGCCCTTCGCAGGTCCTCCCACGTGCCCAGTCGGGGATCGGGCTCGTAGAGCGGATATCCGTTATCGTGGCCGCCCTTCTGCCATCCGGCGAGTTGTATCGCCTCAAGGCCGTACTTCTTTGCATCGGCGGCTAGGCGAGGGATGTCCCTGTAGCGGTAGTGGACGTTCCCTTCCGGCAGCATGATCATCGTCATCTGAAAGAATGACTGCCTGCGGATCCAATCGTCCTTCGGGTCCTGAATCGAGAACGTGCGCCGGAACCACTCTGCATACAGGCGGCCCGATCCATCGAAGCCGCCTTCGCGGAACCTGAAGACAGCCGCACATCCGTTCATGCGCGCGCCGGGGACCACGAACGGCAGATGCACCATGCGGGCCACGATGTCGCCGTCCTGCTCCATCACGCGCAGCAGCTTCACACGTGCGAGCGGCTCATGGGCGCCGAAATACAGCCCCTTGTTGCCGCCGATGTCGAGAAAGCCCATGGGCATGCCGCCAGGGTAATGGGACGCGAAGTCGCCGAACGGGAGCTTCAGTTCGCGGCGACTGATCGTGTTGGAGGCTGTGACCTCTCCTCCCAACGATGCGAGACCGCCAAGGGTGGGATACCAGGCCTCCAGCAGCGTATGCGGCGTTCGGTTCTCGACCGACATCCAAATGCGCAGTTCGGGACCGGCGACAGCGTAAGCTATGCGAACGGACAGATCGTGGTTCTTGCCGTCCTCGGACATGAACGGCCCTTTCCACTCGGCTGTCGCTCGCGAACCGGCGATGCTCCACATCGGCGTCGGCAGCTTCACGCCACGGATAGTGGAGAGATCGTTGTCCCGAGCCCGGACAATCAGCCTGAATGCCTCTCCGGCTGAACCGCTCGGGTTCAACTCGAGGCCGGATGCCCGTTCGGCGAACCGCGTGATGATGCCCGTATCTTGGTCGAGGTCCACGGTCACCTCGTCGGAGCGAAGAGTAACGGGGGCGGCATAGCTCCCCATCGTTGCCATGCAGGACAGGATCGCTATCGTCATCGCTGATCGCCATGCGGCGGAGCTTAGTGGCATCTCTGGCTGTCCTCCGTTACCGGCGCCGACGATCCCAGCAGGATCGCCCGTGTGCCAGCTTCTTGCGCGTAGACACGGTGTGCGACTGGGTAAATCACGGCTCCGGCAGCGCCTTGGAGCGTCTGACCGTAACGTACATGACGCCTCTCCGCTCCTGTCCCCTGAGCATCCATGCTTCGAGACGCGCGGGCCCGCTGTCGAAGCGGACGCGCCTGAATGTACAGGTCCGGCTCCCGGGCCTTACTCGTCGCTCCAGCTTCGCTTGGCCGCAGGCCAGACCCGCCGTCGCAGGAGCGTTGTCCGGCCAGAGCCTCAGAGACACATCATAGAGACCCTCTTGCTCGACCGAGACTTCCCAGTGACCTTCCCCGTTCGGATCCCAGGAAGCGCGTGGGCCGCGCCAGTCCTGTCGTGATAGAACGGTCACCGGTTCCCGCGCACTGCCGAGGACTATGCGTGGCGGGGCATAGCCGTGAGTGGCCGACACGTCGGCGAACCAGCGCTCGTACTGGGCACGCATGCGGCGGACGGTCTCCGGTTCGCGGGAGGCAATGTCGGTGGTCTCGGCCGGGTCGGTTTCGAGATCATACAGGGCTGTTCCGTTCACGAGTTTGCGCCGCTGAGTCAGGACGCAGCAATCCCGATAGGGTTCGGGAACGTCGCCACGGTGCCATTGATAGAACAGGGCGCGATCCGTATCCGGGCTTGGCCCGCCTTCCAGAACGGAGCGCAGGCTGATTCCGTCGAACTGCACTCCGCCGGGCGGCGCGACGCCCGCGAGGTCCAGCAAGGTCGGCATGATGTCCACGTTGGCGCCAATCGGCTCAACGATCCTCGGCTTCAGCGCCGCGGGCCAGCGTATGAAGAAGGGCACGCGAATCCCGCCCTCGAAGACGCTTCCTTTCAGCCCGCGCAGGCCCGCTTTGAACCGCGGCTGCTGCGGGCCGTTGTCGCCCATGAAAACGAGGATGGTGTTGTGTTCAAGCCCGAGGTCACGGAGGCGATCCATCACTCTGCCCACGTTCTCGTCTATGTTCTCGACCATGCCGTAGACCTTGGCCGTCGTTTCGTCCAGTCCCGCCTCAGCGTACGGCCTCCAGTACCGCTCGGCGACCTGAAGGGGGACGTGGGGCGCGACCGTGGCAATGTATGCGAAGAACGGTCGCCGACGATTGCGCTCGATGAACTCGAGGGCAGCGTTCGTTATCACATCGGTACAGTAGCCCTTCGTCTTGACGGCTCTGCCGTTCCGGTAGAGGATCGGGTCGAAGTAGCTGTTTCCCTCGGGATCGGACGGCTGGGTGATGCCTCCGCCTTTGTTGATCAGGCCCTCATCGAAGCCCTTGTCCTGCGGGCGCATGGGGTAGTTGTCTCCTAAATGCCACTTGCCGAAAATGCCCGTGCGATACCCTCCAGCCCTCAGAGCCTCGGCCAGAGTGACCTCGTCGGGGTGCATCATCGAGCGGCCCAGATACGTGTCCACGACGCCGGTGCGGTAGTTCCATCGTCCGGTCATGAGTCCCGCGCGCGTTGGCGAGCACACGGGGCAGACGTAGAACCGGTTGAAGCGCACGCCTTCCCGGGCCAGGCGGTCCATGTTCGGCGTGCGTATGCGGTCATTGCCGTGTATTCCGACATCGCCGTAGCCCTGATCGTCGGTGATGATCAGGACAATGTTCGGGGGCGGGGCGGTTGGCTGCGTCACAGCGATCCTCCTTTGGCCATGTCGCGTTCAGACCAGAGCGATAGGTCGGCGCGTGGGACGGATGGGACTTATGGGACAGATGGGACGAATGCGACTGATGGATCAGACCCATGCGTCCCATGCGTCCCATAGGCCGCACCCGGTCTTCCCGGCGACCCTCTCGTTGTGCATCATCCCGCTTCGCATGTGAACACCTGCTGCACTCCGTCAATGGTTCTGTTGTAGGCCACAACATGGCTGTCGGGCGAAATGACGATGTTGTGGGGCATGGCGGGTCCGTCAGGCGCCGCCTGACGGGCGCGACCCCAATCCGCCTCCCGTGCGCTGATGGTCTGAACGCTGCCGTCGGATCCTGCCACGGCAACGAAGGAGCCGTCGGGGCTGAACCTCGGATCGCCAACGACTCCGGCAGGCAGGCTAGACAACCGTCTCACCTCGCCGGAAGCCGGCGATACGACAAACACCTGTGACGACAGTGACCCGTGGACGATCGCCTTGCCAGTGAAGGCAATCCATCGGCCCGCGCCGTCGGCTCGAAGGTGGCCCGTCACGCCTCGCAAGCTCCGGTCGGCGTTCTCGGCAGTCCTCGTGAGGCGTCGGACCCGAGCGCCCTTCGGCGGCGACGGATGGGTTCGCTCGGTTCCCTGAAGCGGTCCCGACGGCCCGGGAACGGCAATGTCCTCGGGCACATCCACGACGAACGCCTCGCCGTACGGCTTCTGATCGCCGTCCTCCTCGACAATCACCGTCCCTCGGAACGCCCGAGCGCGGACCGGACCATTGGCAGTTGGATAGCCATGTCGGCCCACCCAGCAGTCGCCTTCGGCGCGGCGGTACTCGTCGGAGCCGGGCTTCGGGCAGTCCACGCACTCGGTAAGTAGCACACTGAAGCTCTCGCCCGTGAAGTTCGCGCCGTTGGGCTCATCGGGCACAGGGACCTTGATGCCCCGCTTCGAGACGCCGACATTCCGAAGGTCGGAACCGCGGCGTTTCATGATGTGGTCGTTGTACGTGAAGCCGATCCAGACGCCCGATGCGTCGGGCTCGTGCTTATGCGTGCCGCCGCGGAGAGCTCCGGGGGTGAACGGAGGCATGACGTCGCGGCTGTCGAGCCAACGGATGGCGCCGGACCCGTCCGTGGCGATGATCATGCCGCCCCGCACCGTGAAGTCATATGTCAGTCCGGTCGTTAGCGCGTGGATTGCGACCACGCTGCTCTCGTTCAGGAAACTGGCCGCGCCGACTCCAAGGGACGGCGGGCGTTGAGTATAGAAGATGGTGACCTTGCCAGTTGCCACCTCAACCACGCCAAGCCGACTGTTGGTGTTGATGCCGCCCTTGTCACGGCAGTCGAACACCAGAAAACGACCGTCCGGCGAGAAGTTGATGTTGTTGTCGAGGTTCTTCGGAACCGGGTCGAACGTCAACCGGCGTTCTCTGGCCATGACGCGCTCCTTGCTGACTTTGCGCGATGAGCGTGGGACCAATGGTGCGCATCGGGCGGATGATGAGCTGCCATGGTTGCGACCCCGCTACTTCCATCCCACTCGCACAACCACGCCATCGGGATCGTTGGCGTACCGCAGTACAACCGTGTCCCTCTCGTTCCTCAGGGAGACAGGAACGGCTTCGCCGCGCAACGTAACGGCTTTGGCTCCAGCGGCGGCGCGCCGACCTGCCGCCAGACGCGCCACGCCCGTCGTGCCCGACGGCGCATGCGCGACGAAGGCTGTCGTTCCGGCAGTTTCCAGCTTCGCGGTAATCCGGCCTGAGGCCGCAAGCAACGCCGGCGTCGTTCCGCCGACGGTAACCTGTCGGTAGAACGCAGCTTGACCTGCGGGTACTTCGGGAGCCTCTACCACGTTCAGCCCCGGCGAGAGCATGTCCACATATGTGCCATCCAGCGTGATATCGCCGGCCAGCGCGCGCGCTGCAACGTATGGGCCGCGCCGCGCAACGAAACCGGCGGCGGTCGTCAGGCTCTCGCCGGTCGTCTCGTAGGCCTTTCGTGCCAGCTCGCGAATCCAGCGATCGGTCTGGGCCGTGGCGGTTACGAAAGCGGGCGCAATCCCGACGAACATGACACTTCCCGATCCGACTTTCGCGTGCCATACGACCGGCTCTCCGGTGTCGGTTCGCCCGTACAGCGTCTGTGCTCCGGCCGGAGCCTCATACGCGGTCATCGGATATCCCTCGAGGACACGCAGTCGCCTCAAGACCGGATCGGGTGTCCAAGCCGGAAGCGTCCCGGGCTGCTGGGGCACAGCTTCGATGACCCGATTCGCGGGCGACGCCGCGTAGGCGCTCACGAGAAAGCCGTTGCCCATGTCAACAGTGAGCTTGACCGAGGCATCCTTCGGCAGTCCGTCGAACCTGTACACCCAGTAGCCGTCGCGGTCGGCGAACCGAGCTTCGTCGGAACACACGCTGTTGCGCTCGTCGGCCAGGAAGCGGGTCTCAAGGTCCGAGCCCGATCGAAATGATGCCGCCAGCGAATCGTTGATGCGCAGTTCAGTCGAGGCAACGTATGGCCCCCATCCGTCGCCAGTCGAAACGTCCTCGAACCGCACACAGACGCTTCCGGTGTGCTTCACGAAAGGACTGAGGTCGAGGGTGTATCTCCTCCGGTTCTTGAGTGTTCGCTCCGAAGGATCTCCGCGCAACAGTTCGGTGGCCGCAGGCTTCGAACGCACGGCAGCCTCTTCGCGGAGGCGTCGCGTCTGCAGGCCGAGGCGCGCGAACAAGTCGTCAAGCGGCGATGCCAGTCCGGCTTTCCGCCACCAGCTGTCGGCGACGGCGCTGTACGGATCGGTACCGCCCACAACGACGAGCGAGCCGCCACGCTTGACCCAATCGGCGAGTCCGGCATGGCACTCGGGCGAATCGGGCTTCATGTAGTCGTAGGACAGCATGAGCGTCTTGAGACCATTGAGGTACCCGGGCTCAATGCATCGGTCGAGGCTCGTGACCTGCAGCGGCAGGCCGTGCATGACGAACGGCATCGAGAGACCGTAGAACCCGTCGAAATCGCTCGGGCTTGGCTCTTCGCGCTGGTACGCAATGCTGTCCGCGATCAACACGCCGAGCCCCTCGGAACCGGCCTCGATCTTCTTCGCTGGGTATCGCCACATGTCCGCCAGAGCGCCAACCACGGTGTTGATCACCGTCGCGTAGTCGGCGGGAACGCGACCGTAGATGCGTGTCGGCCAGGGCATCACTTCGAAGCGGTCCACGCCGGAGAACATGAGCGACGCAACAAGGGTCTCGCGATAGTTCCGGATGTAGTCATCCATCGGCAGATCGGGATTGTCTTCGACCGGGTCCATCAGCGCCCATAGCGGCTTCCCGGTGCCGCGCAGAAGATGGACCAGCGACGAGTGCTCGACGTATGCCAGGGGGAATGTCCGCTCAGTTCGGACTCCGGCGACGCGTGTGGGGGTGCGGGCCGTGCCCGTCCAGACCTGGCCGATGACCTCCTGGACCGCGGGCAGCCGGAACAGCGCATGGTGCGGCACGACGATGCCCCAATGGGCGTAGGTCACCGGGCTGTGGACGGCGACCATCCGTCTGACGTTGGGTGAGCCCGCAGCCACCGGTCCGAGGACTGCCTGTATCTGTCGCAGACAGAGCTGGGTCTTCAGCCGCTCGGCCATTGTACGCGCCTCGACGCTCGAGTGCGGGGCGACCCACGGCGTGCCGTAGAAAGCCTGCCACTCCTGTTTGAATGCCTCCGAGTACCCGGCCCGGGCGAATATCTCCGGCTCTTCGGGGCAGACGGCAGTTGCGCCGCCGGCGACAGCCTCGGCGTAGTAGGCCCGTTGCTTCTCGTTGAGCTGGGTCGTCGGGATCATATAATAGCTGTTGCCGCCGATGACGATCCTGTTGCCGTTGCGATCGGTCTGCACCTCGTGGGGGTTCGCATTGACATACGACTCATACTGCCGGAAGCCGCCCATGGTCATCACGGCGTAGCCCGCGTCGCGCCACCCCTGAAGCACGGCGCGATCGGACGAGAAAACCAGCACGGCATCCGTGGGAGGCGATGCCGCAGGATCGTACGGATAGCCTGTCTGAAACGAAGTGAAGGGGCGTGTCGGCCTGGACTCCGATCGAAGCTTCGGCGCGCCGGGCGTCCCTGACGATACGAAATCGTCAACGGGATCGGGGACGCCGTTGCCGTTTGCGTCAGGCATGGTCACCGTAACCACCGCCTCTCTTAGCCCTCCCTGACCTCCGGCAGCAGCGAAACGGAACCGGATGCCCGCTCCGAGGGTATGACCGGCCAGCGTTCTCACCGTGATAGATGATCCCGCACGAGCGACGATAGGAAGGGCCTTTCCGTCGTCAGATGCCGCCGACACCGTGAGGCGGCCCTCCATGCGTATGTCCAGTTTGCACTGAGATCGCGGCGGGACGACGATGCGGTAGGTCCACCCTCCCCCAGCCGGCGCGATGCGAGCTCCTTCGGAGAGCTGAGAAGCGTTGCCGGTTGCCAGGAGCGCGCCGGTCTCAACGCCGCGGCCGGGCTGAATGCGGATCGTGCGGGTCACGACCGAACCGCGCGCTGAGAGCGCCGTGACCGCCAACGCGCCAAGCGTGGTCAGGAGACTGCCGACCATGACTAAGGACACTCGCATCGTCCCTACGTGGTCCATTCGGCCCTTGGCGGTGCGACGAAGCCCAGATAGTGGTCCCGTATGGAAGCGTCCGAAGCGTCGCCCAGGTGAACGACCACTCTATAGAGGAAGCGCATCGTCTCGCCGCGCTTGAGCCGATAGGATCCGTCCTTGGCGCCTCGGGTATACGCGCTCAGGGCGAACGGATTCGCTCCCATGAGCCCGTAATCGCGAACGTGCCAGTAGGTCGGGTAGCGGAAGCTCAGCGGATGGTCCATGACGGCTATCCCAACCCGCGTGCCGTTGACGACTCCGGAGTAGTCGCACCAGTGAGCCGCGTATCCCCAGGTCTCCGCTTCGTCAATGCCGCCGTACGCGTTCTCGATCCGTCCGCCATTGGGCACATCCATTGGGGTTGCGACGCGAACTGTCAGCAGCCCGCCCTCCTTGGTGTCACCGAAGACAACGTCCCCGTGGACCGGAGTCAGTTGCAGGTCAATGTCCACAATGCGCGGTGCGTCGCCCTGTGCAGTCCAGAAGGTGACTTCCGCCTTCTGGATCAGGATCTCCGCACGCTTCGCGTCGGTCCACACGCTGGTCGTCCGAAACCGACCGAAAACGGGTCCGCTCGAAACCTCATCAACCGAGCGATGAACCGTATGTCCATGCCCCGGCTCCTCGCTCCAGTTGTCAACTCCGTTGACATCACCGTAAGCGAAGTACATGGATCGGTGGTGCTTGTGGTCCCGGGTTTCGCCGTCCACATCCTGCATCGGCCACGCACGCGTAACGGGTACGCCGCCAGGGGCAAGGACCGGCCAGAAGTAGGGCCTTGCGGGCACTCCACGGTAACGGTAGCACGTGAACGGCGTCCCTCCAACCTCGACAGAGATGGCCTCGCCGTCGTCCGATACCGTTACGCTGTTCGCCTGAACGGCGCCGTCCGCTCTGCAACAGAGCTCTTCACCGGCCTCGACTGCGGGGATGATCGTCGCAAGCCTATCGCCATCCGGCTGCAGCGCAAGGACCTCGCCTCCGGCAACGAGGCTGCCGGGCACGGGGCCCTTCGGCCGAGGAATCGTTATGGGGCAATGGCGGCGCGCGCGAACGCCCGCCCTGACTGACAGTTGCATATGTGCCTCCGCGGAACAGGGGTGTTCGAACACATTTTCTCCGAGGGTGCCGCCCATTCCTGCAGAGCCTGAGGTCCCTCATGCGATCGCTTCGACGGGCGGGGCCTCCGGCTGTTGGGCGACCGAGTGCGCTTGACGAAGACCATGGCTACTGCTACAACGAGGTGGTCGGTCGCCCTGCTCGTTCGAAGACCCGAGCGGAGAGCCGACGGTCGTCGGACAAGCGCTCCACGTTCGACGGGTGTCCCATTGTCAGGCAGCCCCAGGGCCGCCTAACCACAGTCCAACCGGCGCGCATGCGCCAACGAGGAGGAGTTCATGTCCGTTCGCAAACAGGGGTTCACGCTCATCGAGCTTCTGGTCGTCATCGCGATCATCGCGATTCTGGCGGCCATACTGTTCCCCATGTTCGCTCAGGCCCGCGAGCAAGCCCGCAAGACCGCGTGCGTTTCCAACACGAAGCAGATCGCAACGGCGGTGCTCATGTACGCTCAGGATTACGACGAAACGTTCCCGATGAGCATGTACGTCGCCGCCCCCAACATCGGATTCGCCGTGTACGACGCAGTCGCCCCGTACATGAAAAGCGTGGACATACTGCGCTGCCCGAGCTTCACGCCCGGCATTGACTGGCAGGAGCGCCTCGCGCGTGTCGGCCTCGTTTCGGCGACGTTCCGCTATGTCGGCTATGTGCCGAACCTTGGCCTCTTCGGCGAAAACCTGTGTGGGACCCCGTTCAACAAGAAGACTCCGCCGACCGGTCTGGCAGCGCTGCAGCTTCCGGTGGAGACGGTGATGCTATTCGACGGCTATATGAAGCGCAGTCCCCTCCTCGACTTCTACAACTTCCTGGCAATGGCCCGGCACACCGAGGGCATCAGCGTCAACTTCGCCGACGGGCACTCGAAGTGGATCAAGTACGGCTCGGTGGCCTCTCTCGGCGGTGTCATTCCCGCGGGATTCCCGAACGCGGGGCAGACCTACTACCGGTGGCGCACCAACGAGCCGCTCGCCAATACGGAAGGCACGCTCGAGGCCGTAGCCAGCGCGCCCGCAAACCCATACAATGATCTGCACGGCGTTCCCGGCACGGCCATTACCGACAGCGAAGACAGGCCCTGCCCATAGGCCCTACGCTCGCCTTACAGTTCTGTCCCGGGCGTTCCGTCTCGAATCCTCTCGCCTGCCTCGATCATCATCGGACAGGCGAGAGCGTTTTCTCGTCTGTTCGGAGGCCGGAGCGTCGTGTCACCGTACGAACAGGCAGCATGGCCTGTACATGCCGGTGCTGAACTCTTCGCGCCCGTTGCCGGCCATGTCGGCAACGCTTACCACCCCGATCCCCAGAACGACCGTGATGTAGAGCCTGCCGTCGGGTCCGACTGTGATGTCGTAGGGCCTCTCGAGGGCAAGGCTGCCTGCGGGCGCATAGCGCATGAGCCCTGAACCGTCCATATCGTCGAAGCGAACGACCGCATTGGCGCCGTATTCGCAGACGTAGATCCGACCGGATGCGTCCGTGCATATGCCCATCGGCCGGTTCAGGCCCGAATGAGTCTCCGGGTTCGCGTCCGACATGCCTGCGTACCGTCGAACTTCACCCAGTTGCCAATCGGAAACGTACACTCGATCGCGATCGTCCACCCAAACGCCGTACATCGCACTGAGGCCTGTGGGGAGCTCAGTCCAGTTCGTGCCTTGCATGTCATTAAAGCGCACGATGCGTCTGTTGCCCACATCGGAGACGTAGAGTCGCCCCTGCCCGTCAACGGCCATGGCGTCCGGCGCTCGGAACTGCCCCACCCCGGATCCGCTTGATCCGAAGTCGAGTCGTCCTGACCCGTCGGCTCCGTCAACACGGCTGACACGGTCGAAACGCCGATCTGTCCAGAGGATTCGCCCCTGGGCATCGAGCGCCACGCCGCGAGGCTCGCCTTCATCGCCCGGCGAATACCGTTGGTCCTCAGACTCGATGCCCAGACGATGGATGACCGGCCACGGCATGGACGGAACCGAACTCGAGACGTAGATGGCTTCCACGCTGCACGCGCTCACTCGCACGAGCACGCCGGCCTGACGACCGGATGGCTGATGTGTCGCGGTCACGAGCGCAAGGCCCGCAGCGTTGCCGGTCACGTCGCCGGACGGACTCACCGACGCAATGGTCGGAGCGCTGCTGGTCCATTCAACGTGTCCCGGGACGGGCACGATCGGAGCGCCCGACGCGTCCGAGGCCGCTAATGTCATGCCGACTGTCGTTCCCTGTCGAATGCGCGGTGTCGGCGGAGATATGCGGATGCTCTCGACGGCCGCGGGAGGCGTCTGATCGCGCCCCCCCCGCCGCATGCCCCGAGCAGGACGGTCGCCATCGCTGCCACAACGGCTATTCCACGCGCTGCCGGCGGACTGATGCTTTGCATCGTGGAGCCTCCGATCCATCGGGCATGCCGGCGCCCGACAGTCTACGACCTAACGTACCGTCGGATCATATACCCTGGGGGTCGCGAGATATCCCGCTGGCGCCGCGAGTTGCAGAGCGGATCGGCGAAGATCAAGTCAACCGACGCTTCGGGAAGACGATACATCGCCTCCACGCAGTCACCCATGATGATCGTGTCGAGGGGCAAGGATGGAGCGCCGCCGTTGCGCGAACGTGAGTAAGCGGCGCTCATGCTTGGCCTACTGCGGACATGATATGGGACGCCGCCTTCGTCAACACCCGCTCGTATACGACTGCTTCTGTTTGCGATTCTTCGCGTCGTTGACTGGAGGCAGCAGGAACGAACGCACCCAGAACGGCGGATCCGGAGCCTCGCCGGACTTGAGCATGGCTCGCCACTTCTCGTCGGTCAACCGATCGTCGAGTGGGTGCTTGAACTCATGGTAGGTCATGATTGCGCCGCGGGTCAACACGAGCTTCTTTCCGATCGGCACGATCACGAACAACTCAGCGGCGCGACCGACCCCGACCTGCAGAACGCTGGGCGGCGCAGTGTGGACGTCGGCGATCACCGCCATATCCCTGTCGCCTTTATCAACCAGATCCCAGTACTGCGGTCTGCCCTCCATCGTCGCACGTGTTAGGTACTCGATCTTGCCGCCGATGTAGCGGATTTCCGCATACTCCTCCCGGGTCAACGTGACGCCGGCCAGCTCTTTCTCTGAGCACTTCTTCAGGAACTCGAGCAGCCCCTCAAACTCCTCGAAGCTCGACTGGAGTCCCTCGGGCAGCAGACCGCGCCTCTCGAGGCCGTTCCGTGACCTCCGAGCAAGTTCCAGCAGCCGCGCATACAGAGGCACGTTCGGTTCGACGTAGCCTGTGGGAGTTGGTCTGTCCTCGCCATCGCCGCACTCGACAGCCGATTGCTTGCCGTACAGAATCGTATCGTGTCGAAGTTCTGCCCACGAAGCCAGCGCGGTCGCGAGCGACTTGTCTTGCCATCCCGTTGTCTGCATGAACGATGGGAAACCCTTCGGGATCGGATCATTCAACGACCGAATGGCGTTCAGCCATGACCAGTACAGGTTGGACGTCCACTGGGCCGCCTTGACCGCCTCGAACTGCTTGCGCAGTCGAACGCGCTCGGGCCTGTAGCCGGACCAACCCCTGGGGTTGAACAGATCGAGATGCCCGTCGAGGTGCTGCGCCGCGCGACGCGACCCGAGGACTGCCATGACATCCAGTCCGCTGGGAAATGGGCGCTCGAGAGGCTTCGAGAGTCGCTGCAGCGCCTCGCTGTCGGGCAAGTGGCGTTGGCCCATGAACCGGAGTTGGTGCTTGGGCCCAGGCATGGACTTGTCGAGCGTCATCTCCGGCCGAATGCGCGCGCCAGGTAACGCCTCGACGGCTTCGCGGAACCTGGTGAGCTTGGCCGGGTCCGCATACGCGTCGAGAGAGGACGATCTGCCGACAATCCGGTCGGAGATGGAGAGCCACTGCGGAGGGATGTGGTCGTCGGCCTTGCCCACAAAGAAAGTCGTCGGTTCATAGAGCCCTCCCCAGTCCTCGAGGAGTCCTCTGGCGTTCAGGTTGCGCGCGATCAGCATCCCTTGAAGTAAGGGTATGTCGGTCGGGGAGCGATCCGCCATGCGCGTGGCGAACGGTGTCAAGCCGTACCACATCATCGCCATGAAGTACCGGCGGAGCTTAGGGCTCCGGGTGTAGTGGCCCCTCGGCACGAACTGCGAGTAGTCAATCCTGTATGGGAAGCACCCGCCCATACCGAAACCGGCATGGTCGCGTATCAGCGCCATGTCCTTGGCGATCAGCGGCTCCGCCTGTCGAGGTATAGGCTCCTTGAGGCCGAGCTGCCGCGCCGCGACGCCGAAGTACGCAACGTTCTTGAGCGATGCCTCACGAATGGCCGGCTTCGACGCGCTGCGCAGGTCCGCAACCGAAGCTCGGAGCATAGCCGTCGTCACTCCCTCGAGAAGCGGCAGGAGCGTTTCCGCCTCGACGGTGCGCAGCGCATAGTCGAAGAAGCAGTGGTAGAGGTGGAGCACTATATCGGTGGTGACGAACGACGGAAGGTTGTGGTACTCGTTGTTCTCGTAGATCCAGAAGAGCTGTTCGTAGTCGGCCTCTGATGCGGTGAACAGCTGGGTGGCGAGCATGGACTTCTGGTTGGCCGACAAGGGCAGGACTTTCTCGAAGGCCGCAAGGTTGGAGACCTCAGCCAGGCTCTGGGAGACCCGGTATGGCTTCAGCTTGCCGGGAACGTGTGAAGTAGTGTCCGGCCAGGACGCGTCCTCGACCTCCACGTCCGATCGGGGTCCCGGCCTGGGGGGTGGTACAAATGCGGCCTGCGGCGAGGACTGCCCCTGCCCATACCCGCTGCCGGTCTCGCGAGACGGCATCTCACGCCGAGAGCAACCAGCAAGCACGACGAGCATTGCCGTCAACATGACGTATCGCATTGGGTCCCTCCCGATCCGCGGCCCGCTCAACGCAGCGCCGTAGCATATCCTACCGCGCAACGCACCCAAACGTCATGCGCTTGCCGTCGGCATCGATCTCAACGGTGTCCGGCCTGACGCGCGCGATCCGTGCGGATCGCCATGCACCATGCCGCCTTTCGAGCGTGTATCCGAACCCGTTCCAGCGGTACTCGGCAACGGAGCGCTCGCGTCGCACGCTTTCCTCTATTGCGAACAGGACCGATGGGCGCGCGCGATCGCCAGTCGTGAAGGCGAAGTCGGTGAACGGGCGACTGAGCGCCGACCCCAGCCAGAGAGGGACGAGATCGCGGCCGTTGAACGTGTAGATGAAGAGGCAGTTGTGGGGCCGCGGTATGTACCGCGTCGGCTTGTGCACCCCGACTGCGATGTCCAGACGCCCATTTCCGTCTGCATCGGCGACAGCCATCTTCCACGGATGCCATCGCGCCGGGACTGCGGTTGCGACCGTGTTCGCGCCCTGCGCCACGATCAGGCTCTCCGTCGCCGATGGATCCAGCCTCAGCGCCTCCGTCCGCCCGTCGCCGTCCAGGTCGGCCTCGGCTGAGACAGCGACCTGGGTCGGCACATCGTCCTCGACCGCTTGATCCGGGATGCGCTCCCAGAGAACATCCGGACTGCCGCGCAACAGCCATAGCCTTGCGCCATTGACCCGAATCGCAGCGTAGTTGTCGCGCACCCATGCACTGAGGTCATCGCGCCCCCACCGCGGTGTCTCGACGCACGTGGGCATGCGTTCGATGATCGATCGCCGCAGGTCGTACTTGTTGTGCCCGGGAATCGTTATCATTCCGTACCACGACACGCCGCCAGTCAGGTCCGGCTTCAGGCGGGCAATGTACGGATCGCACTTCCCCAGCATGTCTATGCCGCGGCGTTCGGCATAGAAGGGGATCGCGCCCGCCCCAACGACGGCCACGGTCGCCGATGGCTTGGTAACTTCGCGCAACGCGAGGCCGGTCCGCACCCGTTCGGCGTTGAGCGTCGCCTCCTGAAACGGCTGAAGGAGCAATGCTTCCCTGAGGAATGGCCGATTGTGCATGGCCAACGCCCAGGCCAGCGCCCCAAAGGCCAGCAGCGAAACGCGAGGCGCTGACGGAGCTGGCAGAGCCCGTCGAGCCAACAGCGTGGCCCCATCGCACGCTAGCACGACCAGCAGCGGCAGGGCAGGCGCCATGATGCGCCAGTAGGCCCACGGCTCGCCTCCCACGGCGATCTGATAGGCGACCAGAACCACCATCGGTGCGGCAAGCGCAACTTTGCCTCGTGACGGAGTGTGCGCCATGCCGTAAGCGGCAAGTCCGAGGATCGGGATCAGCCCTTCAAGAAACGGCCCGACGAATGTGGCTCCGTCGCGCATACGGACGCTCCAGGGCATGCCCGAGAGCTTCAGAATGGCCGTATTGGGCAGCGTTCCGCCGTAGTAAGCGATCCGAAACGCCGTGTGCGTGGCTACGGTTGCGACCGCAGGCAGAGCCAACACGAACAACGGACGCCATCGTGATCGCGAACGGACGTCTCCCTCGGAATCCCGGTGGAGCATCGCCGCTACACCGAAAGTCGCGCCGATCAGAATCGCATCGGGGCGGCACAGGTAGAGGAGAGCCGTCATCCCTCCAAGCCTCAGCGCAGTACGGATCGGATCGCCGTCGGAGAGCGCCGTCAACGCACACAGCATGGTCAAGAGCGCAACCAGTCCCGTCTCCATGCCGAGCAGCGACCAGAACGAGAGCACATAGAGACCCTGGATTGACGCGGTCAGCATCCAGTGCGGGAGTCTATGGTCCGGCTGCGCAATGCGGACGTAGAGGCGCGCACCGAGCAGCGCGGTCGCAGCCACCACTGCGACGCCGAGGACCTGAACAGCCAAGACAGCGGCGCCCCTTGGGAGAACGAGGAGCGGGAGAGCCATCACGAGGACCATGAGGGGGTTAGAGTAGCCCTCGACGGCCTCGCCGGGGTTCCATACGAGCCCTCTGCCGCGCACGAGGTTCTCCGCATAACGCAGAGAGATCATGGCATCGTCGAACAGACAGAATGCCCTCCCGCCGTCGGCCAAGGGGACGGATGAAATCCGGATGAATCCGGCAGCCCACATGATGTAGAGGCCGACAACGCACGCTACCGCGGTCTTCACGGTCCACCTCGTCAACGCCGAGCGGCCCGCTCGCACCTGATCTTCGCTTTCCATCACCACGAGGTTCACCGATCGGGCGGGATGCTCCTGCTCATCAGGAGCCCGGGGTGTGCGTCGCATGCTGTGATCTGGGCGCACAGCAACCGTCTGAGCGTGTACGTCATCGCAACGCCCAGGAAAGTCTCTTGGCGGGAGCTCCACGCATTCGATCGAGCAACAGTCACACATAACGACAGGGTTTGCACATCACGCAAGGCTTGTTCCTGTGCGGCGATGCGAGGGCGTACCGGCCGGTCGCAGCATGGCCTCCGGTAATCGGCACGTGGTCGGTCCGACTGATACGCCCGCGACAAGCGCGCGGGCACCCGCCGTGGCAGGGGCGAGTCAACCGCACGACCCACGCCTCGACGACGAGGCAATCGTAAGGCTACGGTTGGCTCGCCCTCGTGGCAGCCAGCGAGCCGATACCGTCGTCACGCAGGCAACGCCGTTGCGACTTGTCAACCGGGACTTCCGGTCGTTCGATTGAGAAACAGTCGCATCTCACCATAGGGTTCGGGCATCGCTGAAGGCTCGTTTCATGCGAGGAGAAACGACGAAGCGATCCCGATCGTCGAAGAGGACCGCACCGGCCATGCCGAATCAGATTGTCGCGCTCGGAATGACGTGAGCGCCGACCTGCTCAACCTGGTATCGCGCAACGCCAAGGATCGCGATCTCCGAACCGGCGCAGGGATCCGCTGGGCAAGCGCCGAATCCTGAACCAGCACAATCCGGAGGCAGCGCAATGGCTCAACAATACAGGCTGGCCGTCATCGGCGTCGGCCGGCCATGGAAGAGCGACGGGGCGACCGGTTTCGGCATGGCCCACGCACACGTTCAGGGGTTCGCCAAGACAGGACGATGCGAACTGGAGGCAATCGCCGACATCCGACGCGACAATGCCGAAGCGTTCGCGGCCCAGTACGGCAACCCTGCGATCTACGAGGACTACCGCGAGATGCTGGCCGCGGAGAAGCCCGACATAGTGAGCATATGTACGTGGCCCCATCTGCATGCTCCGATGACGCTCGCCGCCGCCGAGGCTGGGGTCCGCGCGATCCACTGCGAGAAGCCCATGGCCCCGACCTGGGGCGAGGCGCGTGCCATGCATGAGGCCTGCGCAGCGCGGGGCATTCAGTTGACATTCAACCACCAACGCCGCTTCCTCGAGCCGTTCCAGAAGGCGCGCGCGATGATCCTAGATGGAGCGATCGGCAGTCTGCTGCGCATGGAGGCCCAGTGTGCCGACCTCTTCGATTGGGGCACCCACTGGCTCGACATGCTGCACTTCTTCAACAACGATACGCCTGCCGAGTGGGTGATCGGCCAGATAGATTGCCGTGCCGATCGCAAGGTGTTTGGCGTCCCGCTTGAGGGTCAGGGCCTCTGCCACCTCAAGTTCGCCAACGGAGTTCGCGCGACGCTCGTGACCGGCCACGAGGCCGACATCGGGTGCGCGATCCGCATCATCGGAACCGAAGGCGTCATCGAGATCGGCTGGGATCGCCCGGTCCTCCGAGCCTGGCTGAAGGGCAGCCCCGATTGGGCGGAGATCGCGGTTGCGGAAGGTATCCATGACGGCGTTGCTCACGAACGGGTCGGCGCCGACATCGTAAAGTGCCTGGATACGGGTGACCGCCCATTACTGTCAAGCTACAACGCGATTCGCTCAACCGAGGTCATCTTTGCAGCCTACGAATCCAGCCGCACGCGAGGTCGAATCGAGCTGCCGCTCATGACCGACGACTCGGCACTGCTCACCATGATCGAGCAAGGCCTGGTTGGGCCCAACCGGAAGCAGTAGCCCATGAAGACATTCGAAGTGAACTACCTCGGCGCTGAGTGTCCGTGCTGCAAGGCCCGCCGACGCGCCGATGCCGACGATACGTGGCCCTGGGAGTGCCGGTGCAATCAGTGTGAGGTCGTCGGGATGGGGCGAAGCTGCGGCGGTCCGGGCAAATGCTGGGACGGATGCCCCTATCAAGCGCCGAAGCACGACTCGGCTTAAGCGCACAAGGAGGCCGTTCAGTATGCCGCGAGCTCTGAGTTGCCGTTTCGTCCTGATTCTGGGAGCGTTAGTCGCCCTGGGCACGCCGTCAGGCGCGATCGAACTGCAGGCGGCCGACTTCGGAGCTGCTGGCGACGGCAGAACCGACTGCACGGCGGCCATCCAGAAGGCCCTCGACACGGCGCGCGACGCCGGAGGCGGCAAGGTCCGTCTTGCCTCAGGAATGTATCTGGTGACCGGCCACCTGCGCATCCCGACGAATGTGGCGCTTGTGGGCGAGTGGGAGGCGCCGCCGATTGCGTCGCGCATCGGGCCAACCGGTCGCATATCCGCACCTCCGGTCAACGCTAAAGCAGCCATCATCGCAGGCTCGGTTCTGCTCGCGGTCGAGGGCGAAGGCGACGAGAAGGCTCCGCCCTTCATCTTCATGGAGCACAACGCTACGCTTAAGGGCATGATCGTCTATTACCCGAACCAGGTGACAGCGCCGGAGCCGA
>JBBIQU010000042.1:21403-28084 GCA_037442185.1 Chthonomonadales bacterium
ATCGCCGGAGCAGGAGACAACATCAGCGTTCTCGACTGCCTGTTGGTGAACCCCTACAAGGCGGTGGACTTCGGGTCCCAACCGTGTGGTCGCCACCTGATCCGCAACCTCTATGCCCATGCGATCTACCGGGGCCTGTTCATAGACAAGTGCTACGACGTCGGCCGCGTCGAGAACGTCCACTTCTGGCCGTTCTGGATGCATCTCAACCCGGACGGCATGGACACGCTACGCAAGTGGATCCTGAAGAACGGGACGGCATTCGTGCTGAGCCGGTCGGACTGGCAGTACATCAGCAACTCGTTCTGTATCTCGTACCACACCGGCTTCCACTTCAAGTCCTCCGCACCCGACGGTCCCGGCAACTACCTGCTCAGCCAGAGCGGCGCCGACTGCTGCGACATCGCCGTGAATGTCGAGGAGACTCAGGGGCACTCGGGCGTCAGCTTCTCCAACAGCCAGATATTCGGGCGAATCGTGGTCGGCGAGAAGAACCACGGGCCGGTTCGTTTCACGTCGTGTGGCTTGTTCGGCGCGTCGGAGCTCCATGAGCCGCCTGATCCCGAGGTGATCCGAATCGAAGGCCATGGGCGCGTTTCATTCGACAACTGCCACTTCTACGCTATCCACGGCAAGACGGCAACGCCCGTGTTCATTCGTCAGGTCGCCGGCCGTCTGAGCGTCAACAACAGCCTGTACATCGTCAACAAGTTCCTCGATCCGATCCCGCTCGTGATCGAGAAGGATGCAATCACGACGTTTTACTCCGGCAACGAGCACTACACCACGAAGCGGCCCGTGAACAAACGCGGCAAGACCGGCCGCGTCATCATCAAGGACAACGTCTACGCCGACACGAAGTGACGGTGTGGCCCAGGCGTCGCTCGGGGCGAGCCAGCTGTCGAGGTGTCCGTACGCCGCCCGTCAACCGGGCAGCCTCGCATCACAAGGCGACTGGGTTCGCACATGATCCAGCCGTCCCATCACCTCTTCACGAACAGCAGCATCCCCTGCCCGGGCGCGAGCCAACCGTTCTCGCCGCCCCAGGGCTGAGCGTTACCGGTGTAGGCGTTCACCATCATCACCGTTCCAGCGTCGCGGAATCTGATGCCGAACGGCGTGGATCGGTGCAGGTCCTTGTTCACCACCATCGCATAGGGCACGCCATCGGGGTCGGTGAACTCGCCGACGAGCAGGTCTGTGCCGCTGACCTCGGCCACATTCCTGGCTGCGTCCACGCCCGAGCAGCCCTTGGGTACGTTCGGATGGTGCCATACACCGACGCTCTTGAGCTTCACATAGGTCGGCCCGAGACGGTGTATCTGCAGGTTCACGTTCCGCAGCATTTCCCAGGTCGGCGTCTTGTTGCCGAACTGATCCACGGGCGCAAGGCGGTAGTTGCCGACGTCGGGAGCAAGGTAGGTGAAGTACGAGATTCCCCGTGCGCCATAGGCGAGCGTAGTGTAGGCTTGGAAACGCAGTCCGCCCTCGCTCGGCTCGGCGTAGTGGAAGTGGGAGTTCGATAGGACGATGTTCCAGAACGGCAGGTTCGCGGCCAGCGCGATCTTGCGCACCGACTCGAGGTTCTGAAAGTACCCGTCTCGCAGCGTGCCGTCGTCCATGAGCGCGTAGTGATCGTAGCTGATGAACGGCGGCTTGACGATCTCCACGAACTTGCCGACGTACTCGTCATAGGTTGCCACGCCCATCTGCTCGGGCGATGCGTAGTTCGGGAACAGGTTGATGTAGGGGATCAGCCCGGGCAGGGCCTTCTTCACCGCCGCCGTCCACTTCGCGAGGCCCGGATAGACGCGTGCGCTCGGCTCGTCGCGGAGATAGACGCCCATCACTTCGGGGCGCCCCTTGATCTTCGCAGCCAGAGCCTCGACGCGACGGGCGATCTCCTCGTCGGATAGGGCGCACTCGGCATCGCCGGCATGCACAGTCGGGTCCCAGACAAGGCACTTGAGCCCGGCGTCGCGCGCCAGGTCGAGATGAGCCACGTCCACCAGACCGGCAACGTTCATGCCGCAGTCGCGCATGCCGCGGAAGTACTCGGCATCCGCCCGCGCCCAGCTCCAGGGCAGGATCACGAACTCCTCAGGCTTGACCATTCTCGCCTCCGGTTTCTGCGCGCCGGCTCCGGCGCCGACAAGCGACAGCGCCGCCGCGGACGCGAGTATGCATGCGAGTCGATTCACGCGGATCCTCCGTAGCGCGATGTGATTGCACCGCGCCGGGTGAGGGATACGACGCACACGGAAGCGTTTCCTGTCAGGATGAACACGAAGTCTATGGGCGCATGCGCTGTGCCGAGAGTCTGGCAGACGTCGTTACTTGCCGCAGTCGGATCGGTATCCCGTCCGGATTGGCGACGACCCACCAGGTCCGTGGCGATGAGCTCCCGACCGGCGTGAACCGGACACTGGCCGCGCACGCGGTATGGGCGGGGACGGTTCCGCCGGTTGGGGTGGTCAGCGCCTCGGCAGCCAGCTCCGGCCGGACGTCGGGCTTGAGTCCGACCGCCCATATGTAGGTCGTCGCTGCGGCAACGCGCCGGAAGATGACCATCGGCACGCGATCTTCGGTGTTCGCGCCCACGCCGGTCCCGATGATCGCGCGCGTCGGCACGTCGCCGCCCAGCACCGTGATCCACCATGCGCCCTGCGACGACTTCCGCCGGGTCTGCAGGTGAAGCATTGGCGCGGTTCCGGACTTTGGCGCCGCCGCCAAAGCCGTGGCTTTCGCATCCCTCACGTGCTTGTAGCCCGGCTTATCGGGCATGTCAACGGGTTCGCCGACGGGCAGGTCGGCCCAGACGCCGTCCGGATGGTAGGCCAGGTCCAGCGTGCGCGCGGAAGCGGTTGCGATGTCGCGGTCCGGCACGATCTGGTCCACAAACAGCGCCACATGGTCGTCAAGGAGGGCGACACTGCGTCGGAATCGGAGACCCGCCAGAGCCGGACCGGCATCGCAGATGGCGCCCTTCCAGTCTGTGGCCCGGGCTTCGAGCGCGATCGCGCGCCCGGTCGTGGGCGACTGCGAGGTCTCATCTACGACGAGCGTGTTGTGGGCCAATGTCGTCCGGTACCACTCCGACTGGATCGGAACGCCGTAGGCCGCTCTGCCGGGGTCGCCGGCCAGGACCGAGCCTCCGGCGAACAAGACGAAGCTGTTCTTGTCGGGGTGACCGTGGCCGCCGCCGTGTGGACCGTACTTCAGGCACAGCCACGATGGGTTCGTAGCCGCCGACGAGCGCAGGATCGTGTATCCGGAGGCCGGATACTCCCCGCTGCCGACCCGCGTCTCGTTGGCGCCCGGTACGCTGCCGACCCCGTACAACAGCGCCTGCAGGCTATCACGCCCACCTCCGATTGCGCGCGCGATCGTCTTGTCGCCATAGCGCGCGAACCCGATCTCGTAGTTGGGGTTGCCGTAGGCTGTTGCCGTCTCGGAGTCGTTGAACGCGGGCAGCGTGCCGTCGGGCATGGCCAGGAGTATGGGTGACGTGAACATGCGCTTGTACTCGTCCCCGTAGAGGTTGATGCCGCAGTTGCGGGCCGCCTCGGTCAGGGGCCAGACGGCGTCCATCGTGTAGAAGTGGTATCCCCATGCGCCTTCCCACCATTGCCCGTCGGCGTTGACGCCCTTGGTCATCTGCTGACGGAAGCCGTGGGCGCTGTCAATGGCGTCGGCGATAAGATCGCGGTCGTCGAAGAGGAACCCTACGAGCCCGACTGCCGAGTTCTTCCAGCACTGAATGTTGTGTATGCCCATGCGGTGTTTGCGTATGACGTCGTTCACAGCCGGGTAGAAGAGCTTCGACTCTAGCTTCTCGCGGTCGCCGTTGCTGAGGCGATCCCAGATGCAATCAGCGCCCTGGGCCATGCGGATGATCCAGATGGCCTCGTTGAGCGTCTGCGAGGTGACGCGCCCGCCGCCGACGGCCTCGCGGCCCTGGTTGTTGTGGAGTGGGTAGGTCAGGTAGCGGTCGGCGTAGGCCAACAGAACCTCGCGGGCCTTGACCGCATACTTCGGCTCGTCGGTGAGGAGATAGACGAGTCCGAGATTGCGCACGGCGTCGGCATTGGCATCGTGTTCGCGGCTCAAGACAACGTCGTCGTAGGGATAGCCCGTGTAGACCTCGCCGTCTATGGGACACACGTGCCGGGTCGGCGACTCCGTGCGAAGGCGCGCGCCGTGCTTCTTGCACGAGTACCAGTGGGACCACTGGCCGCCCCTATCCGGGAGCGCCACGGGTCGCGCCAGCCAGGCATCGGCCCTCTGCCGAAACGCCGTGAGCGTCCGACGCGCCCATGCGTGCTTGGCGATCTTCTCCTTGAGCGCAGGCAGGTCCGCCCGACTGATCAGCAGGCGCGGATGGTCGGGCAGCGAGCGGTCGGCTGGACCGACGGCGATCGTAACGAATGGCAGAACGCCAATCGCAAACAGGGCGATCATATACGGCGTCTTGGTCAGCATATGAGAGCCTCCCGAGTGGTGCGGCTACAGAGCGTAATCCCCAACGCGAGCGGGCACGATCAGTTCTGGCATCCCCGGCATGTCCGCTGGTCGGCGCAATGTCCACGACAAGCGACTGATTGTGCCCGTTTGGTTCGACTCTAGTTGGCTCTGAATCGCCTGTACGCCCTAAGCCTACGACATTGGCCCCGTTGCCAATCCGCGCGGTCCTGGCGTGCATCGTTCCGAATCTGCCGGATGGAAGCGAGTCATTGGTAGCGCTGCATTCGGAGCAACACAGATGATCGTAGCACCGAAGTGCCTCTTCACTGAAGCCGAGCAAGGTTGTCCAACTGCTCTGAGGTATTGTAAAGACATGTCGAATGAGATGTCCATCGCGGCTGAATACCGCCGTGACGCCAGAGTGACGCTGCACTGTGGCGACTGCCGCGAACTTCTCAAGGACATTCCGGATGGCGAAGCCCGGCTGGTGGTAACGTCACCTCCGTACAATATCGGCAAGGAGTATGAGCAGCGTCGGGCTCTTGAGGAATACATCGCCGATCAAGCAGAAGTCATCCGCGAGTGCATTCGGATACTGGGTCCGAACGGAAGCCTGTGTTGGCAAGTGGGAAACCACGTGGCCAACGGCTCCATCGTTCCCCTTGACATCGTGCTGTATCCCGTCTTCGCCGGCGCGGGTCTTGCGCTGAGGAATCGCGTCATCTGGCACTTCGAACACGGCCTGCACTGTTCCCGACGACTATCGGGGCGTTACGAGACTATCATGTGGTTCACGAAAGGCGATCGGTACGTGTTCAACCTCGATCCGATCAGGGTCCCGCAGAAGTACCCCGGCAAGAAGCAGTACAAAGGGCCAAGGGCAGGCGAGTACTCGTGCAATCCGCTCGGCAAGAACCCCGGCGACGTGTGGGTTATCCCTAATGTCAAGTGCAACCACGTCGAGAAGACCGAGCATCCGTGTCAGTTTCCGGTCGAGTTGATCGAACGCCTGGTGCTGGCCCTGACGAATCCGGGCGACCTGACGGTGGACCCCTATATTGGTACGGGAACGAGTGCGGTTGCGGCTATCCGGCACAACCGCCGCGCAGCCGGCGCCGAGATCGTGCCGCGCTATGCCGACTTGGCGCGCGACAGGATAACGAAGGAGATGCTCGGCCAACTGCGAACGAGACCGATGGACCGACCCGTCTATGACCCTCGTGATGCGGGCCGCGGCCTCGCCAGCGCGCCATGGCTTCAGTCCGAGAGTTCCGGTTCGCTCTTCGCGGAAGCGCCGACGCACGATCCATGAAGCTCGCTGCGCACTACCCCCATCTCAACGGGCTCGAGTACCTGCAAGTCCATCATCCGGACTTGTGGGACGAGGTCATACAAGTGACCGCAGCGATAGATGCGGACGCCTGTCGGACCAAGGTATCACAGGAAGCACGGACTGCCGGTCGGGTGTTCTACAGCCCGAAAGATATCAACGCTGCTTTCCGCAGAGAATTGCACGCCCGTGGTTGGAGCGAGAGCCGGGTCAGCTATTGGGTCACGGACGACGTTCGCCTGATCCGCAGAACGCTGGCTGCACCGCCGGAACAGCAGCGTAACGCGATCGAAGAAGCGGGCAGAACGGCCATTGCCAGTTACAACCAGACGGACTTCGTCAAGGACCGCGTAGCTATCGAAGTTCAGCTCGGCAAGTACGCGTTCGTTGCCTACGATCTGTTCGTGAAGCGCCTTGCGTTCTACGTTGGCGATCAGATTGACGTAGGGATTGAGATCCTCCCGATGAAGTCGCTCCAATCCCAGATGAGTTCCGGTGTAGCGTATTATGAGGGCGAGCTCTACAACGTCGTCCGAAACGGGCGCGGCGTGCCCGCCGTTCCATTGGTACTGGTAGGCATCGAACCGTAACCGTCGAACTCCACGCGAGTTACACGGTTGCGGCTTCTGCTGCCTTGCGTGCCTCGGCCAGCATGCCCGCCGAGAGGTCCACTCCAACTATGCGGTACCCGCGTCGAGCGAGTTCGACAGAGTGGCGGCCCGTCCCGCAACCCATGTCCAGAATCCGCGACCCGATGGGCAGGGCAAGCTCTTCGACAATGAAGTCCACCTAGCGAACCGTGTCGGTTGTGAACGACTCCTGCATGTACTGCGGCGCGTAGGCGTCGAAGAACGCCTTCCAATCGGTCTCAAGCATTTCGGCTATCG
>JBBIQU010000043.1:0-17525 GCA_037442185.1 Chthonomonadales bacterium
CAGGCCGAGGGAACTCAAGCCGCAACCCCCACGCCGTAGCGGTTGCGACGCTCCTTGGCAATGTCGCAAAGATACACAACCGAGTTGTTCGTAGAGCCGGTCTCAACATAGCTCCACGCCGGACATCGCACGCAGTACTGGTTCAGATCGCAGGACTTGCAGTCCTCCGCTTGCGGCACGCCCTTGATGAACCGCTTGACCTGATCCCAGGCATTGACGAATCCGACCTCGGTCGGTCGCGCGCGAGGGAGCGGCAGGTCTATACACACGTTCATGTCGCCGGACGGGCCAATGACGAAAGACGATTTGCCCGCCTGACAGTAGAACGGATCCTCCGGGGCGGGCGTCGGCTCGCGCTCAGCAACCATCCTCATGTTGGCAACGGCCTGTTCGTCCTTGGCTTCGATATCAACGGCCTCTTTGGCGGTGAACCGGATGTCCTCCACGAGGTTCGAGCAGAGATCGCGCCGTTTGGAAAGGAGCCAGCTGGCGCCAAACCCGAGTCCCCAGCGTTCGGCCATGTCCCGCATCTCATCAAACTCGTGCACATTGATGCGGCTGAGCGTGGTCTTCAGCTTCAACGTTACGCCTGCTTCAACGAGAAGCTCTATGCCCCTGATGCACCGGTCGTAGCTTCCCGGCTCGCCGGTCACGGCCTCGTAGGTCTCCCTTGACGCGCCATAGAGGGTCACCTCCGTGCGGTTCGGCGGACGCCTGGCAAGCCGCTCGGCCGAGCGCTTGTTGATCAGCGTGGCGTTCGTGAACAGCGTGATCAGAAGGCCCATGTCGGTCAATGGTTCGTAGATGTCGAAGAAGTCGGGCCTGAGCATGACCTCTCCGCCGGTAAGCAACAGGAAGAGCATGCCGGCATCAATGCCCTGCTTGGCCAGATCGAGCCATTGCTCGGCGCTGAGTTCCGACGCTTTCATGGCCCGATCTCCGGCGCGAGTTCGGATGTAGCACATTTTGCATCCGAGGTTGCACCGGCTGGTCAGCTCGAACGTGCCGTTGACAGGCCGACCGGCATCGGCCGCCTGCCCCATAATGGCCCGTGTCAGTTCCTTGTAGTCAGTTGGAAGCAAACTCATCCTCGAGTATCCACAGGTTCCGCAGCTCAGCCAGGAAGTCGTTGACGTCGCTCGCGGCCTCGTCGAGGGACACATCGTAGACGTCAACGAGCGCCGAAGCGATCTGTTCGGGGCTGTGGGAACCGTCCAGCCGCTCCCAGATGAACTTGCCGGTGTCGTTCAACACGATCATGCCGTTCATATCAACCACGCGTTCGCCGGTCGGAACCAGCACGGTGCCCTCACCGACCTCGCGCAGTACGAATCCACTCTTAGCCTTCATGTGATTGGGACCTCCAGGCGCGCAACTGCAAAGGCAGCCACCGCGCCCAATGGTTGGGATAATGTGCAGTACGGAGAAAGACAGCGTTCGACTTCTTCGCGCCCACGAGCGCTACGAAAGCGGGACACATGGTACAGCTAGTTACCACTCAAAGCAAAACAGAGGCGGCAGACAGGTACGTCAGCCGCCCCTGGGAAAACCCGGTACTAGCTAGTGTGGCTTGCGAACACTCGCGAGTGACGCTAGCTGGCGTCGAACCCCTGTCCGGCCGGATCGTCGCAAGCGATGTCCGAAGGGGTCTTGCCGCAAGACATGAGCCGCTCTTCAGGCTTCAGCTCGATGAACATCGCAGACGGCTTCGCATACGTAGCGCGAGTGCGCTTGGTGTTATCCAGATCACCCATGAGTTCTGTAAGTCCTTTCTGAGACCCGCATTAGCCTGACGCGAAGGAGCACTGGCTTCACGGCCCATTGGTCTTGATATCATAGCGTCATAGACGAGCGAACAGCCGGAGTTGTTCCAGCCGATGCAGCAATGGTCTGTATTGTAACATGACGAACCATTCGTCGTCAAGGCATGGCACGCTTATTCGTCCGAACCCCAGTTCCGGACCCAGTCGGCAAGCCAGCCCTTCAGTACCGTCCTGAACGTCACGTCCTGCAAGGACGGCTCCTGCGTCAGGGCGATATCTGCACAAGCCCGCAGGATCTGGGCCAGGTCCTCTGCATCGGCATCGTCGAGGTCATCGGTTCCGTGTTCAACCCAGTCATTGATGATCGCCTCAAGGACCGCCTCATACGCCGCGGGCACCCACCCGTGCGGGGCACCCGACGGCATGGCTCTGACCACGTAACCTGCAATCCCCGTGGCTCGCTCGACGATCTTCACATCCTCATCCGGAACGTTGCCGTATGCGCCCATGCGCGCTCTCCTCTCAGTCCGTGACTTACCCCGACCCTTGCCTGCGCTCGTCTATCCAACGATCGCAAGCCTGGCAGAAAGTGCATCGTCCAGCGCGGCAATCCTCCGTGAGGACACCGGCCTCCGCCCGTTTGTCCTCCGCGCGCAGATAGCCCTTATTGACGCCGCAGTCAATGTGATCCCACGGCAACGGTTCATGATACCCCCGTCGGCGACCTGCCTCTACCACGGGGTCCATATCCGCCGCCTCGAATGCCCGCATCCAGCGGTCATAGTCGAAATGCGAATCCCACGCATCGAAGCTGCTGCCCATGCGTACGGCCGCCTCAAGGGCACGCGCCGTCGCCCGTCCTCCGCGAGCGAGCACTCCCTCAACCAGACTGATGCGCGGATCGTGGAACTTGAGATGAACTGCACGGTCTCTGACGCTGGACTTCAGCAATGTCTGCTTTCGGAGCAGCTCATCAACCGTATCCTGTGGTCGCCATTGGAAGGGCGTATGCGGCTTCGGGACGAACCCTGCCACGCTTGCAGTGACTGACACTCCCCCGATACCCATTCGCCTGCCGAGTTGGACCACGCGCCCGCATAGCGAGCCGATTGCGGCTACGTCTTCGTCGGTCTCTGTGGGCAAGCCGATCATGAAGTAGAGCTTCACCCTGCGCCAACCCGCCGAGAACGCCGCCTCGGCAGCGCCCAGAACGTCCTCCTCCGTGACACCTTTGTTGATGGCGTCACGGAGACGCTGGGAGCCGGCTTCGGGCGCGAACGTCAGGCCAGTCTTGCGAACCGAACTGATCTGCCGGGCCAGCTCCACGCAGTCGCGATCGGCCCGCAGCGACGGAAGCGCAACGCCTATGCCCCGCTCGCGGTACTTGGCCATCAGCATATCGAGCATTTGGCCGATCTCTGTGTGATCGCTGGTGGAGAGCGAGACCAGGCTGATCTCCTCGTGACCTGTGTTGCGGACGAGTTCGTCGGCCAACCGAACGACTTCAGCGGCGCTGCGCTCGCGCACGGGCCGCGTTATCATGCCGGCCTGACAGAAGCGGCATCCCCGCGTGCATCCACGCAGGGCTTCGATGGAGATGCGATCATGGACGGCCTCAACTGTCGGGACGAGAGGGGCGACCGGGAAAGCCAGTGCGTTGACGTTCGTGATGACCCGCCTCTTGATGGTGTCCGGGGCGGTCGAAACGCGGGGTCGAAGCCGCCCATCGGCGGCCGTCTGATATAGCGAAGGCACGTACACGCCCTGAACCTCCGCAAGAGCCTGCAGCAGATTCTCTCGTGTCGCGCCTCGAAGCTCGCGGCAGAGGTCAATGATTTCGCCAATCGCTTCTTCGCCGTCACCCACAACAAACGCATCAATGAACGGAGCCATCGGCTCAGGGTTCACGCTGCAGTGGCCGCCGGCAATGATCAGCGGATGTCGTGAGTCGCGGTCCTCGGTCCTCGCCGGAATCCCGGCCTGAGCGAGCATGGAGAGAACGTTCGTATACGAGAGCTCGAATCCGAGCGTAAACCCAATGATATCGAACTCCCTGACAGGGGTTCTGGTCTCAAGGCTGAATAACGGGATGTTCTGAGTGCGAAAGGCATGTGCCGCATCCGGCCACGGCGCGTAGACGCGTTCGGCATACACATCCTGTCGCCTCTTCAGTACGTCGTACAGGATGGCCAGAGCGAGGTTGCTCATGCCGATCTCGTAAACATCGGGAAAGGCAAGCGCGACCCTGACCTCTACGCGCGTAGGGTCCTTGAGGATAGCGTTGTACTCGCCGCCGACATACCGCCCCGGCTTGGACACGCGGGGAAGCACGCGCTCCAGGCGGCGTTCGATGAACAAGCTCACGTGATCTGTGGATGCCATGGCAGGACTGCCAGTATAGCACAGCCCGTTACGTATGCGACCTCGCCATAGCGGGATGACGCAACGGCTCTCGGACGCGCGTCAGGAAAACGAGCGCGCCTGCCGCTCCGACAACCGACATTGCGCCGAACATCCAGCCGATGCCGAAGCGGTGCGCGATCAGCCCGCACAGAGCCGGACCTATCGCCACAGCCAGTCCGCCTGCGGACGCCAGCGCAGCCTGCGCCGCTCCCCTGGTTCGATCCGTCGCTACATCGTTGACGTACGCGACCGCGATCGCTCCCATGATGCCGAAGTTCAGGCCGTGGAGAAGCTGGACGGCAAGCACCCAGAGCGGCCCGGTCGCCGGAATGTAGCAGAGCAGCCGGATCGGCATCAGGATGAACGCGACTGCGAGCACCGGCTTGCGTCCGAGCGCATCAGAGAGCCGGCCGATCCGGGACATGACCAGGACCTCGCAGACCACTCCCGAGGCGAACGTCGCAGTGATCCATAGCGGGCTCGCGCCGAGCGCCTTCATGTACAGGCTCAGGTACGCCGACGCACCATAGAGCGCGAACTGATACAGGAAGAAACTCATCAGGAAGGGCCTGAGCAGGCCGCTCGTATCACCTTGGGAGTCCGGGTCCGCCTGGGCCGGCGTGGGCTGATCCGAATTACACTGGACAGATCGAGGGTCGGGTATGAGCATCGCGAGCGCCGCAACCGCTAAGAATACGGTCGGCCCCCACCGGAACACGGGCATAAGCGCCGCGCGTGACATGCCCGTGTTGGCGCTGCTGGAGTTGATCAACCCCCCTGCCAGCAAAGCCACAACGATGTAGCCAACCGATCCCCAGACCCGGTAGGCCGCATATGTCGCCCCGCCGCGCGTTCGTCCACCCAGCCGGCCGCACACTACCCCCGCGGCAGCGTTCAGGTAGATAGTTCCGTTGACACCGACGGCCGTCAATGCGGCAAACGCTGCAGCAGACGATACGTACTGAAAGCAGAAGTAGGCTGCCGCGGCCCCGAGCGCTGCCGCCGCAATCAGGTGACGACGCGAGTCGAGGAGGTCCGAGAGCCGCCCCATGAGCGGCTGAACCAGAAGGGCCGCGCCGCTCCCGATGCCGCCCACAATGCCGATCTCGGCTCGGCTGAGCCCGGATGCCTCCCAGTACAGCGGCACGAACGGCTGTAGGAAGCCGAACGAGGCTGTGATGAGGAACATGCACGCAGCGAGCGCCAGACGCCTCGCCGCAGGGAGCGGCGCCTCCGACGCCGGTTGCTCGATTACGTGGTCACGCACGCCTACGCCCGCAGTCCCGTTAGGCTGATTCTCTGGGCCTTGTTCTCCTTGAGAACGGCGGCCATCGTGAGTCGGATCCTGCGGAGAGCGGCCTCTCGGCCCATGATCGTCACGAGAGCGCTGTCTATGGCCCTGCGGACGGTAGAGTTCGAGTGGTCGCGCCTGACGATCGCGTCATGAAATGCCTCGATGTTCCGCAACGCGCCGGCCTCGTAGAGATTGACGACATCGGCCCGAAAGGCGTCATCGGCCGAGACAAGCTGCGCACGGGCGCTGTAGCTGATCCATCCATATCCCGCATCGCCGTGGATATAGCAGCCGCAGAAGTCAGCAGTTGAGTAGTTGTCCGGGAGATGCTTCGCGCGGTGGCACAGAACCAGGCCGTCGTCGAACTCATACGTGAGCGAGATGACGTCATGGCTGTCGCCGTGCGGGTTGGGCCGACCGATACGCGATGCGCCCAAAGCGGCAACCGGGACACGCCCCACTGCCCACATTGCCGCGTCCACGGCGTGGATGCAGGCATTGCCGTGATACCCGCCGCCGATAGCCGTGTCATTCACCCAGATGAGCCCTCGCAGGCGATCCTCAATGGTCTTGCCCTTCGGCGGATCGGACCACGCCCCGGCGAGGTAGTAAGAATGCACTGCGGCGATCTTGCCGATCCCTCCCGCGCGTATGCGAGAGACAACGCTCTGGTTCCCGGGATCCGTGGGCATCTGGTAATCAACGAGGAACACCAGGCCCCGTTTCGATGCCCGCTCGGCAGCGGCCTCTACGCGTCGGCATCCGGGCGCGTCCACCGCCACTGGCTTGGCCATGAACACATGGAGGCCCGCAGAGACAGCAGTCTCGGCGTGCAGCGGGAATGCGTATGGCGGAGTTTCCAGCGCCACGGCCTCCACTCCGGACTCGATGACACGTTTGAAGGCGTTGAGCCCTGAGAATCGGCGCGTCTCAGCCACTCCGAGAGCCGCGCCGCACTCGTCGGCAACCTGAGGGAAGTAATCTCCTACTGCATGCAGGTCGAAACCGCCCTGGCGACGGAACAGCCCGCCAATCCAGGATCCCCGCTGGCCGCAACCGATGAGGCCCAGGCGCACTTTATGCCCGTCAGCTCGCCTTGGCGTGTCCTGAAGCGCCATGGCAAGAGAGCCGGCCAGAGCATCACGCCGACCGATTACCGGACCCCTCATCTTCGATCCTCCTTCGCATACGTCCATGTGACGATACCCGAAGGGACGCTCACTCGACACCGGCGACCGGATACCGGTACAATGCGTGAGTGTCATTGGGTCTCGTGGCTCGTTCCATGACGACGCCGATGCGGCGAAGCAGTCGTCCATGGACCAACCGAGACCAGAGCGGCGGGGGTTCCGTCGCCGAAGCTCCCAGACAGGTCAGCGCCCATGAGGTATTCTGCGCCCCCATACATGCACGACGTCTTGCCCTTCCCGACCGAGAAGGACCCGTGGCTCCACTCTGCGAGGTGGCGGGCGGTCGAACGCGTTTTCCGCGATACATGCAGGCTCTATGGGTACCGGGAGATCCGCACGCCCGTCATGGAAGCGACGGAGCTGTTCACACGGAGCATCGGAGACGGAACGGACATCGTGAGCAAGGAGATGTTCACGTTCACCGACCGGGGCGGCCGCAGCATGACACTTAGGCCGGAAGGAACGGCCCCAGTTGTGCGCGCCGCGATCGAAAACGCGCTGATTGGCGACGGTTCGGTTCTGAAGCTCTACTACATCGCGACGATCTACCGTTATGAACACGGGCAACGGGGACGGTACAGGGAACACCAGCAGACCGGCGCGGAAGTCATCGGCGCAAGCGACCCGGCGGTTGACGCCGAGGTCATCGGCCTAGCCATCGAGTTCTACAGGCGGATCGGCATCACCGATGCCGAACTGCGTCTGAACTCCGCGGGATGTCCCGTATGCCGGCCGCAACACCGCGAGGCGCTGCTGGCCTACGCAGAGCCGAGGCTCGGGCTTATGAGCGCCGACAACCGCCGTCGTTTCGAGCAGAACCCATTGAGAATGCTCGACAGCAAAGACCCTCAGGATTGCGCGGCGTTGGCCGACTGCCCCAAACTTTCGGACTTCCTCTGTCCTGAGTGCGCACAGCATTTCGACTCCCTCAAGGCCCATCTCAACCGCCTGGGAATAGGCTTCGTGCACGACCCCAACCTTGTCCGAGGCTTCGACTACTACACGAAGACTGCGTTTGAGATCGTTAGTCCCCAACTTGGTGCGCAGAATGTTATTGGTGGAGGCGGCAGATACGATGGGCTTGTGGAATCGTGCGGCGGGCGGCCAACTCCCGGCATCGGCTTCGGCATCGGAACGGAGCGCTGCCTGATCGTCCTCGACCAACTCGGCCTCACGCCTGAGCTCGACGACGAAGCCCCTGAGGTGTTTGTCGCGACGCTCGGCGAACGGGCCAGGGAGTGGGCTGTGGTGGCTGTCCGCGACCTGCGCTCCCGCGGCGTTTCGGCCGACATGGACTACCAGGTGCGCAGCCTCAAGGCACAGATGCGAGACGCCGGCAAGCTCGGGGCGCGGAAGGTGGCGATAGTCGGCGACGATGAGATGGATCGGGGCATCGCCACATTGCGGAACATGGAGACCGGCACCCAGAGCGAAGTCGGGCTCCACGACATAGTACACGCGATCGAAGCACAAGGGACGCAGCTCGATCGGCGTCCGAACGGAGGCGCTTGACAGTGGCAGACTGGCAACGAACGAGGGCGTGCGGAGAACTCCGCGCCCATGACACCGGCCTGAAGGTGACCCTCAACGGCTGGGTCCACTCCGTCAGGAGCCACGGCGACCTCGTTTTCGTAGATCTGCGCGACCGAACTGGGATCGTCCAGATACGCGCGGACGCATCATCCTCGCCGGGCGTTCTCGACGCCCTCGCCGCCGTCAAGAACGAGTACGTGCTGTGCGTGTCGGGAGAGGTTCAGATGCGCGCCCCCGGTATGGCCAATCCGAAGCTAGACACCGGCGAGATCGAGATCCAGGCATCCGACGTACATGTCCTGAACCCGTGCCGGCAGCCTCTTCCTTTCCAGCTGAACGACGAAAGCCAGATGTCGCTGGTAAACGAGGAACTCCGCCTGCGCTATCGGTACCTGGACCTGCGCCGTCAGCGAATGTACGAGATGCTTCGTCTCCGCCACCGCGTCGTCGCCTCCATGCGGCGGTTCCTCGACGCCAACGGCTTCCTGGAGATCGAGACCCCCGTTTTCACTCGCTCGACCCCGGAAGGCGCGCGAGACTACCTCGTACCTTATCGCCTGTCGCCGGGCTTGTTCTATGCCCTGCCCCAATCTCCGCAACAGTACAAGCAGCTGCTCATGGTGGCCGGCGTGGAACGTTACTACCAGATAGCGCGGTGCTTCCGCGACGAAGCGCAGCGCGCCGACCGTCAGCCGGAGTTCACCCAGCTCGACATGGAAATGTCCTTTGTCACGCAGGAAGACGTGCTGCGGCTAACGGAAGACATGACCGTCGCGGTCATCACGGAATGTTCCAGCAAACGCCTGGGCGCCGTGCCCTTCACGCGGCTCACCTACGACGAGGCGATGCTCCGCTACGGCACTGACAAGCCGGATCTGCGATTCGGGCTCGAGATCGCGGACATTTCGGACTGCCTGCAGAACACGAGCTTCGGCGTGTTCCGCGACGTTCTTGCTTCCGGCGGCGTTGTTCGCTGCGTTCGGTATCCAGGCGGATCAGGGCTCTCGAGGCGAGAGACCGACGATCTGGCGCGCCTCGCGAAGGAATGGGGCGCGAAGGGCCTGGCCCACCTCGCTGTGGATGGCTCCGATGGAAGTCCCGAGCTGCGAGGCCCGATAGCCAAGTTCGTTTCGGATGACGAGCGCGATGCGATCCTGCGCAGAGCGGAAGCCGTTCCGGGTGATCTCCTGCTGATTGTGGCGGATGCCGCCGGTATTGCGGCGGCGGTGCTCGGGCGTCTCCGAAACGAGATTGGCAGACGGCTCGGTCTGGCATCCCCCGATGTCCTCCACTTCTGCTGGATCACCGGCTTTCCGCTCGTCCAATGGAATCCCGATGAGAATCGGTGGGACGCGGAACATCATCCGTTCACGATGCCCCACGAAGAGGACCTGCCCTATCTCGATACCGATCCGGCTCGCGTGCGTGCCCAATGCTATGACATAGTCTGCAACGGCGTCGAGTGGGGATCGGGCTCGATCCGAATATGCCGCTCAGCCATACAGGCCAGGGTCTTCGCACTCCTCGGGCTTTCGGAGGAGATTCAGCGTGAAAGATTTGGCCACATGCTGGATGCGTTTGCCTATGGCGCTCCTCCCCATGGCGGAGTCGCGCCCGGCATTGACCGCCTCATCATGCTTCTGACCGATACGGACAATATCCGCGAAGTGATGGCGTTCCCGAAAATCGGCGGCGGAAGCGACCCGCTCATGGGCGCCCCGTCTACGGTAGACGAAGCGCAGCTGCGGGAGCTGGGCATCCAGATAGTCAAGCCGCAGTCCTGAGCCTAGCGGTTAGATTCCGGACGCGACCGTCAGGGTGTCGCACGGCACAAGACCCTTCTTGGCAACGATCGTCAGCGCGTGACGTCCCTCGCGGGCGCTGAAGGTAGCGACGGGCGCGCTCGGCATGGGTGCGTCACTACGAAGGTCCAGGCGTCCGACAGGCGTGCCGTCGAGCAGCGCTTCCGCTTCGCCGTAGGCGGGGTCGCGCGGCGACCATACGGTGAAACGGCTTCCGATCACGTTCCACTTGGCGCGGGCGCCCGGAGCATCGGTTTCGTAGCCAACCCCATGCCGGAACTTCAAGGAGCGAACCTCTTTCCATTCACCCGTCGGAGCCGCTGCGCCGCTGAGGGCCTCAGTCGCAAGCCAGTCGTCCTCCACGGATCGTTCAGCGCCCGTGAGAAGGAAACGATCCACTCGCACGATCGAGGCAGGATCAGCGACGATCTCGATTCTGCCGGTCCTTGCCGGACACACGCCGACCCATAGCAGACTGCCGTCCAGCGTGATCACTGCTCTCTTATCCTCCTGATTGATGGATATCTCCGTGCCGTGCGACGCGAGCGGCAGCTCGCCCGTCGCTAGCGCCGTCTCGACTCCAGTTGCGCTGATCGCCACCACGGACCATCGCCCGCCGCCAAGGCGCAACTCGTGCCGGTCTCTGCTCATCTCGGAAGATGGCCGACTGTCGGCATAGGGGTGATCCGGTCCAAGCGGTCCGCGGCACCCCCAGCAGACGCGCAGGCCGCCGTCCGCGCGCATCGCTGTCCGAAGCCGAAACGCCTTCGCCCGCCGGCGCAGCACAGCGTATGCCGGCGCATTCGGGGCCGACAGCACGAACCCGTTGCGCAACGATCGGGACCAAGGTCGCCTCGCGATGCCGATGCCCCCGACATCAGCGCGATCCTTGGCCGCGAAGAGCGCACGCAAGATGCCTTCGCGCGTCGCGACGCATGCGATCGTCTGACCCCAAATCCCCATGGCCTCCCACGTGTGCGGTTCGGCATGCCACATGGAGCCAAGACGCCCGATCCTCCAGGCGTGCGGATGGTGCGCATTCTCGATCGGGGCGCTGAAGAGCGACTGGTAGGTGCGATTCATGGCCACGGACGTTGCCGGAGCGTAGACCCTACCGCCGCGAGTGAACGCAGGAAAGAACTCGGCGATGGGCGGATGGTAGAGGTCCAGTTGCGGCGCCAGGAGCGGAATCGGATCGGCATATGGACCGTCCGGACGCTCGCCAACCATGGCAAACAAAGCCCAGGTCCCCCCGGCATTGCCGGGCGTGCTCATCATATGGAGGATTATCCAGTCGCGCTTGCGCTTGATCAGGGTGGAAGCATACGCCCGAACGTACCGCCCCATGACCGGCGTGCGCACGGCGTCATCGTGGATGGGACCGCCACGGACATGGAACGGTCCATCCGGCCGATCGGAGACGGCATAACCCAACCCGCCGCGCCGATTGTCCGGATCACACCACCCGAAGACGCCGTGATACTTGCCATCGGCGTAGGCGACGTGCAGGTCGGTTGCCGCCCCGACACGCCCTCCACCGCAGGCGTACTCGGGCCGGTTCCGCCCGAAGACGTAGCCGACCTCATCCCAAACGCCGGAGGCGCTCTCACGAAGGATGAGGACATCGGCAGGAGGCGGCGGCCAGTACCCACGGGGGTATACGCTGACGTAGGCATACCACAGATGGCTCACCGGGTCGTGAAACAGCGTTCCGTTGACCGGCCACCAGTACGGCTCGCGCCCGCGGTGAATCGGATTGCGCGCTTCCCGCTCAAACGTGTCCCACGATGGATCGCCGATCGCGGGATGATGGAGCCAGCTCTCCACGTGCGCTGACGCTGCGTAGTCAATCGCTTGACCTGCGGGTACTTCTGCCACGGTCAGGTGTCCGGTCATCACGGCTGCTCCATTTCGCACGAACTCCTTACGCGATATGCCCATGGGTGCCATTCCTTTCGCCGCATCGGGTTACCGTCGCACGCCGCTGCCGTCTCAGAATGTGAGAACCAGGCGTGATGCGTGCATGTCGGCACTGTGCCCGGTTCGGTAAGTGCAAGGAAATCGGATTTGGCCAGCAAGTTCGCGTGCCCTTTCTGTCGGACGCTTGTTCGCTCCGAAGGCGAGGGATACCTCTGCCCGTCCTGCCGGCGGAGCTTCACACTTGACCACGGCATCCCGAACTTCAGCACCCGCGAACATTACTGGAACCACCTCGCCCCTGATCAGATGGATTTCATGCTCGAGGTCACGCGGACGCATGGCTACCGCTATGCGGTCGAGAACATACTCGGGCGCTTCAAGGACCCCGAACTCGTGCGCTACGCCCTTGGCGCCAATCGGGCCGACTTCCGGAGCATCCTGCCGATAACCTCAGACACCCAGGTCGCCGATCTGGGGGCCGGCTGGGGCGCAGTGGCCTGCGGGCTTGCCCCCCATTGCGCTCAGGTCACGGCCATGGACACCAATCCGTACACACTTCGTTTCGTGGCCATGCGCGCGGAGCAAGAGGGTATCGGCAATATCATGCCGGTGCGCATTGACCCGTTGGACGATAGCCGGCTGCCGTTTGCCGATGATACGTTCGATGTCGCTATCATGAACGGCGTTCTGGAGTATGTCGGCACGGCCAGCGATGCCGGGTCTCCGTCCAAGACGCAGGTGCGCTGTCTGGAGGAATGTCGCCGAGTTCTCAAACCCGGAGGGCTGCTGTACGTCGGGATAGAGAACCGCTTCGGTTACCTCTACTTCCTCGGGACTCGCGATCACAACGGCCTACGGTTCACCAGCCTGATGCCTCGCGCATTGGCAAGCGCCGTCGAGCGTGTCAGAAAGGGCGTGCCGTACAGAACCTACACGTACTCCTACTCGGGCTATCGTCGGCTGCTCTCGCTGGCGGGCTTCCGGCCCCGCGCTACGTTCATCGCCGTACCCAACTACCGCGATCCGCGCTTCATTGTGCCGGCCGACGACAATCGAGCGATCACGTATCTCGTTCGGCGTTACGCTTCGTATCTGCGCCGGCGCTCGTGGCGGTGGGCCGCCAACCTGCTGTTCGGCCACACGCCGCCTGCGGTCTGCGGCGCCATGGCCCGCGCTCTGTCAGACTCGTTCCTGCTTGTGGCTGAGTCGACGCCATGAATGCCGTCCTGAACGGTATTCTCGAGGCGAAGGTGCTCCCTGGAGCTCCTGCCCGGGCGCATGTGTCGCCGGTCAAACTGGACACATCAGCCCTGCCGGGCGGCTCCATGGTGATGCTCTTGTTCGTGGATGACGAACCCGAACCGCGGTATGTGCTCCGCATGCCGCGAACGCCCAATCAACCCGAGCGTCTGATCCGCAACTACAGGTCTTTGCAGGTTGTCGCCCGAGAGCCGCGCATGGGACGATCCGTGCCAAGTCCCGTCTACTGCGGCGAACTGGGCGGCGCGACGTCCTCAGTCGAGACATGCGTCCCGGGCCTGCCGCTTGCAGTGGCCATGCGCGTCGCTCGCGATGAGGGCCGCCTGGATCACCTTGCGGGATTGTTCCGGCAAGCGGCGGAGTGGATCTGGGAGTTCCATACGAGGTGCGATTCCGATGAGGTCGGGCGTTCGGACCACGTAACGCGATACGCGCGACGGGCGATCGGAATCCTGCAGCGCCTCGACATTGTCTCGCCGGCCCAGGCCGACTGGCTGCTCGACGTCGCCGTAGCATCCGACCAGAGCATGGCTCCGGCACCACGCATCCACGGCGATTTCAACCCGAACAACACCCTTCTCGACGAACACGGACGCCTGTATGTGATTGACTGGGAGTTCTCCGGCCCGGGCTGGCCGTTGTACGACCTCTTCACACTGGCGCGAACAGCATGGTTCCATCCGTCGGCCAATGTGGACCCGAGCCCCGCCCGAGCCCAGGCGCTCTGGGACCCTCGAGCTCCCCTCGGGCGATCGTTCGGTGATGCGCTCAGCCGCTACGAGCAGCGCTACGGACTGGCACGAACCGATCTCAGGGCTCTGTTCGCCGTCTATGTTGCCGGCCTGGTTGCCGACCAGGTTGAGGAGATGCGCGGCGAGAACGTCACCTTGACCGAACCGTGGCAGTCCCTGCTACGGGCGGCGCTGCATCCCTGACGGCCTCACAATCGGCTACTCCGATGCCTGTCCGCCGTCGGCCGCCACAACGGGCGCGCCGCTGAACTCGAACTCCGGTTTCTCGAAGACCGGAGCGTGATAGACGGACCGGAGCTGTACGCAGCCTCGTTTGCACGCCTCGGCACAGCAGGCGCACTGAATGCACTTGAACAGGTCGAACTTCAACGTCTTCGACGGCCGGTCCACTTCGATCGCATTGGACGGGCAGCGCAGCGCGCATGCGCCGCAGAATACGCAGTTTTCGCGATTGAACTCGACCGCACCACGGTAACCATCCACCGGATGCCGAGCGGTCCGTGGAAACGGTCGGGTTGCCGGCTTGGAGAACAGGTTGCCGAGCACTCGTCGCAACATCATCGGTGTTATCGCTCCGTACAGCTGATGCAGGGGTCAATGGATAGGGTGATTACGGGCACGTCTGCCATCTCGCACCCGGGCAGCATGGCCACAAGCGGCGGGACGTTGGCGAAGGTTGGCGTCCGGATTCGAAGACGATCGAGCTTGTTGCTCCCGTCCGCCGCCATGAAGTAGAACAACTCGCCTCGCGGCTGCTCGACACGGGAGATCGTGCGGCCGTCGGGCCTTCCCCGGGGCCGCACAGCAATCTCGCCGTCCGGGAGGCTCGCAATGGCCCTGCGGACAAGGTCGAGCGACTGGAAGCATTCTCGCGCCCGCACCTTCGTCCGAGCAAACGAATCGCCGTCCGTTTCAACGACAGGCTCGATCCCGAGATCGCCATACGCAGCGAAGCCCTCGGTTCGAGCATCAACGCCAACGCCGCTGCCACGAAGCACGGGACCAACGGCGCCAAGCGCGATCGCCTGTTCTCTGCTCAGAACCCCTTTGCCCACCGTTCGCGCTCGGATTGTACGATCGTTGAGCACAACATCAACGGCATCCCGCAATACCGTCTCGAGTTCGACCAGTTCGTTGAGGATGTACTCGATGCCCGCCTCGTCAATGTCGCGACGCACCCCACCGATGGAACACGTAGAGATGATGACCCTGCTCCCTGCAGTTCTCTCGAAGATGTCCATGAGCCGCTCTCGGTTGCGCCAGAACTGCATAAACAGACTCTCGTAACCGAAGGCGTCAGCGAGAAGGCCCAGCCACAGATGGTGGCTCTGCATGCGATGGAGCTCGCTCCATATCACCCTGAGATACTTGGCGCGGGGAGGCGGCTCAATGCCCATGAGGGTCTCGATGCCCTGGCAATAGCACAGGGCATGGATGAAACTGCATATCCCACATATCCGCTCTACCAGAAACACGTTCTGGCCGTAGTCCATCCGCTCGCCGGCTTTCTCGACGCCACGGTGAACATATCCGATGTGCGGGATCGCTTCCACCACGGTCTCGTTGTCCAGCGTTAGCTTCAGCTGGATGGGCTCCGGCAGGACCGGGTGTTGGGGCCCGAAGGGCACAGTCGTTCGTGTGGCCATTTGCTGCTATCCGCCCGTCACGGTCTGCTTTAGCATCGGCGTCACCGGCCCTCCTTCGGTGAGCAGCAGCCGCCCCTTATAGTCAATCACGATGTCCGTTATGGCAAGTCCGAAGAGCTCTTTGATTTCATTCTCCACGAGGAACGCGCACATGTAGATTCCGCTGATACTCGGAAGACTTCGCCCCCTGGGGACGATCACTCGAAGATGCGACAGCGAGTCGCCTTCGGCGAAGTGATAGTAGACCTCAAGGCTGTCGCGCCCGTCCAGACACGTAGCGGTAACGAACCTGAGCCCACGGTCAGCCGCTACTTGAGCTCTATCCAGCAGCTCCTCCGCAGCTACGGTCTCGACGTTTGGTATCTGAACAGACGCGACCCCGGCGTGTCCTCCGCCTTCAGCCATCGTGACCTTCGTCTTTCGCCTTCGCCTTGGCCGCGCGTGCCTGCATGCGCTCCACAGCCATCACCGCGCCTTCGATGATGGCTTCAGGCTTCGGTGCGCAGCCCGGCACCCATACATCAACGGGAATGATGCCCTCAACGCCGCCCAGCACGTTGTAGCACTCGTGGAACACGCCGCCCGAAAGGGCGCACGCCCCAATCGCCACCACCGCCTTCGGTTCGGGCATCTGCGCGTAGAGGTTGCGAAGCACGCGCGCGTTCCGAAGGTTGCACGTTCCGGTGACGAGCAGGACATCAGCGTGCTTCGGGTTTCCGATGTTCATCATGCCGAACCGCTCAACATCGTAGACCGGAGTCAGGCACGCCAGAACTTCAATGTCGCACCCGTTGCATGCTCCAGCGTCGAAATGTAGTATCCAGGGCGATCGCGCCCTGGCCTTGCTCAATATGCTCATTGCCGCCCCCTAACGCGGCTCCCTTATCGTCCAGTAAATGAACGCAAGATTCGCTGCGGCCAGCCCGGCTCCCCAGGTCCATGTGTACGCAACAAGCCATCGCCATGTCATTCGAGCAGTCACGTTGTCAACAAGTATCGTAGCTACGTACGCAGCAAGCGCGAGGATAGCTCCGATAACCCAGTTCGTATGCCACAGAGACCAGACGAACCCGAGCAGCAGCACCAGCTCATACAGGTGGGCCAACTCTATCAGCGCCATCTGCAGCCCGGAGAACTCAGTGTAGATGCCGCGAACGATTTCCTGATGCGCGTGATGCGACGCCGAGACATCGAACGGTGACTTGTGCAGCTTGATCGCCATCACCAGCGTCTGGGTGAACAAGAAGGCCGGCATGGAGAGCAGCAGCGGACGATCAAGCCGAAACACGCTCTCAGCCGCGAAGCTGCCGGTATGGAGGTACACCGCCACCACCATGAACACGAGAAGCGGCTCATATGCCAGCATCTGCAGGACCTCGCGCTGGCTCCCCAGCTGGGAGTATGGGGACTTAACGCTGAAACCGCCAAGGATCAGCATCACAGCCCCGAGCGCTAGCACGAACAACAAGACGAGCAGATCCTGTCCGAGAACGAACATCAGTACGCCCAGAATGCTGGTCATCAGGTAGACAGAGGCGCTGATGCCCTGAAAGGCATTGCATGCCATGGGCCGCTTGCCGGCGAGCTTCAGGATATCGTAGAAAGGCTGCAGAATCGGCGGGCCCATGCGGCCCTGAAGCCGCGCCGTTAGCCGCCTGTCCATCCCCATCAGCAACCCGCCGACAATGGGAGCGCCTACCACCGCCAGAACGCCCACGAGTACAGGGTTCATCTTGGCAGGAACGCCGCGCCAAACATCAGCGCAAGGGTAAGGGTCGCAGCCACCGTCATCCAGCGCACATGGATGGCCTCACCGACGACCCGTTCGAAGTAATGCCCGCGCACGCTGACCGGCGCCGCGATCTCGGCAGCAGTCCGGAATGTGCTGGCCGGGGCATCGCTGACTTGCTCGCCGCACAGATACACGGCGCCATGCTGCGGCCGAACGCCGCGGAAGTATAG
>JBBIQU010000043.1:17535-27875 GCA_037442185.1 Chthonomonadales bacterium
CAAAGGCAGCGCCACGGCAAGCGCCAACGCCCCGAATACGAGCGTCCACGGGACGCCCAGGACGTTATCGAACCGGATGATTGCCGGAGTGTTGATCTGCACATTGCGATAGTACTGCTCAACGGCGGGCGCGATGAGTTGGGTCAACAGCGGGACCACCATCAGGCTGAACCCGACCGCGCCGATGGTCAGCATCAACAACGGCACAAAATACATGCTGTGCAGGTGCTCGATCTTCGGGAACACGACAGCCGGATCGGCGGTCAGCAAGCGCCCTGTCCACTTGGTCCAGAAAACGACGGTCAGCGTGCTTCCCGCCACAAGTAACAGAAGAGCCGCAGGCATGCGTGCCGAAGCCTCTATGGCGGCGAGCTTGGCAATCAAGACGCCAAATGGAGGAAGCAGCATCGAGAGAATCCCTATCACCATGACGAACGTCGTCAGCGGCATGCGCGAGACCAGTCCCTGCATATCCTCTATGTCGCGGCTCCAGATGCCGTGCTCCACTACGCCGGCTGCCATGAACAGCAGGGCTTTCGATATGGCATGGAAGATCAGGAGCATCACCGCTGCGGCCATCGAGAGCGGCGTGTTCAAGCCGGCACACGCAATGATCAAGCCGAGGTTCGAGATCGTGGAGTATGCCAGAACCTTCTTGGCGTTGGTCTGCCCTATCGCAAGGAGAGCCGCAGAAGCGAACGTGAAGCCGCCTGCGACGGCCACCATGCCGCTCATTCCCGTATCGTAGAAGGCGGGCGCCAGCCGCGCGATCAGATATACGCCTGCCTTGACCATCGTGCTCGAGTGCAGCAAGGCCGAGACAGGCGTCGGCGCAACCATCGCGCCGAGCAGCCACGATTGGAACGGCATCTGTGCCGCCTTCGTAAAACCGGCAACACACAGCAACCCGAGTCCGATGAGTACAACAGGCGAGGTCGCGCCGTTCGCTTGAGCCGCGACCACCCCCTGGATGGAGACCGTGCCAACCGTGCGAGCAAGCACCAATGCGCCAACCGCAAAGCACACGCCGCCTAGCATGTTGATCCACAGGGCTCGGAATGCGTTGCTCTGTGCCTCCTGTGTCCCGTCATGGCGGATCAGAAGGAAACTGCACAGGGTGGTGACTTCCCAGAAGAAGAACAGCCAGAGCAGGTTGTCGGACAGCACAAGGCCGTTCATTGCGCCGAGGAAGATCAGGATGGTGAGGAAGAACCGTGGCCGCTTGCTCTGACTCTCCGAGAGGCCTGCGTGCTTCTCATGCTCCTTCATGTACGGCAGGCCGTAGACGGCAACGATCGAACCGATCACGGACACGATCATCACGATGATCACCGTCAGCCAGTCAATGTAAAGCGGAGGATGCACCGCTTGGCCGTGCCCGGACCAGAACTCCACGTACAGGATTGGCGCGGCCTGGAGCGCCGCCAACAGAACGACAGCGGGCTTCTTGATGCCAATGCCGATCAAGGCAAAGACGAGCATGAGGGCCACGTCCGCCCACATGACGATGGAGTCCCACGTTACGCCGAACAGGGGGTCCGGAGAGAAGGCGATCGTCTCGCGCCGGACCGCGCCAAGGCCGAAAAGCGCAAGCGCCGACAGAGACAGGACCCATCCGGTTGCCGTGACAATGCCTTTGCGAGACCACTTCGTGCGGATCGAGTAGACCAGCAGCCCCAGCAATGCCGGCGAAAGCACCAAGAGCCCGGCCAACACGCCGGGATTGGCGTTGCCTAGCCATTGCAGCTGGATCATCGCGAACTTGCTGCTCGCCTTCTCTCCGGCAGTGCGCGCGGCAGTGCCCTGCTCGGCCGTCCCTCAAAGGTCGGGCGTATCGGCGGGTTCTCGTCCAGTAGCCGCGTGATCTCTTCGATGCCCTTCTGCAGCTGCGGATCCGCGCCGGCAGCGAAGTCCTGTGGCCGCATATGCACCACAATGTCGGGGTCGGTGCCGTAGTTCTCGACGCCCCACCCGACGTCTCGGAACCAGAACGAGTACTCTGGTTGGGTGGTGATCGTCCCGTCCGCCAACGGGTTGCGCGGCGATATACCGATCACGCCGCCCCACGTCCGAGTGCCGATCAGCGGGCCAAGGTTCATCAGCTTGAAACAATGGCTCACAATGTCGCCGTCAGAGCCTGCGAACTGATTCGTCAACATAACCATCGGACCCGCAACGGAGTGGCTCGGATACGGCTCAGGGGGACCCCAGCGCTGCATGTCGTAGCCGATCCGCCGACGGGCCAGTTTTTCGAGGAGCAACTGAGACACATGGCCGCCTCGGTTGAAACGCACGTCAACGATCAGCGCGTCGCGGTCGCACTCCGTCAGGTAGAGCCTGTGGAACTCGGCGTAACCGTAGGCGCCCATGTCCGGGATATGGACGTATCCGCAACGCCCGCCGGTTTGATCGTGAACTGTGCGACGATTGGTCTCGACCCACTCGCGGTAACGCAATGGGTGTTCGCCGCGCAGCGTCTGAACCGTAGCAGTCCGGCGCTGATCGCCGCTCTGGACCGTCAGGGCAACTTCAACGCCCGCAAGGTTCACCAGAGCTTGCTGCGGCGTCAGGTTCATGCTGAGCTTCCTGCCGCCGATGGCCAACACCAAGTCACCCTCGCGGACATTGACGCCGGGAGCGAGCAACGGTGACTGCGCATGCGTCTCGCCCGCCGCACCTCGAAGGATCCGTTCCACGCGATAGCCTCCGGCCTCCGCGTCCCAGGCAAGATCCGCGCCGAGCCCGCCCTGGGGGTACGACGGCTCCGGTCTGTGGTCGCCACCGAACTCGTAAGCATGTGATGTGCCGAGCTCTCCCTGCATCTCCCAGATGAGGTCCGAGAACTCGGCGCGGGTCCCCACTCGCTCGATCAGGGGCGCATAGCGATCCCATACTGCCTGCCAGTCAACCTCGGACATGTCCGGGGTCCAGAAGTACTCGGCCTGAAGACGCCATGCCTCACGAGCCATCTGCCGCCATTCGCAGGCGGGCACCACCGGCACCGAGGCGCGAGAGAGGTCCACCCAGCCGCTTGCGCGTCCGGGACCTTCACCTGCTGCCTTATCGTCAGGTTTCTCGCCTGCCTTGATCACCCGCAGGCGATCCTTGCTCCGGTACGCCAGAGTCTTTCCGTCCGGCCCAAGCTCGAAGTCGGTGACGCCGGAGATGAGGGTCTCGACTTGGCGTGTCTCCAAGTTGAGGCACTCGATGGAGCCCTTGGGGTCCCCCCCATTCTCGAACCAATCGCGACCAAGGGCGCCTTCGATGGGGCGTGACAGCCACAGCACCTTGTCCTTGAGCGCGACAATGGACCCGTAGATGCCTTCGGGAACCGGGAAGCCAACCACCCGGTCACTGATGCCGTCCAGGTCCACTCGCGTGGCTTCCTTCCCCTTAGGACTCTCGTTCGCCTCGCCCTTATCGGCGCCGTTCTTGCCCTTCTTGTCCGGCGGCGCCAACGGCCGCGGCTCAGGGCGGAATGGTGACAGGAGATCGGCCTGCAACGTCAGGAGGAACGGACGCGAAGCGCGCGGGAATCCCAGGTCGAAGCATGCGCCGTCGTAGACCGGATTGAGATCACGCCTGCCGATGAAGTACAGATACCGCCCTTCCGGATCGAAACACGGGGAGTAGTCGCCGAGAATGGGCTCGGTCACCTGAACGGGCGCGTCGGAGCCGAGTCTGTAAAGGTAGATCGCAGTAAGGCCCGGCCGCACTGCCGCATGGTAGGCCAGCCACTTGCCGTCCGGAGACCAGCATGCTCCTCCGAGCTCGCCCTCGGTGTTGCGAGCGACGCACTCGGCGCTGCCTGAGCGTAGGTCGAGCCACCAAAGCTCATGGCGGTTATTCCACAGCGCCACCTCGTCGGCGGTCGGCGAGACCCGAATCGCGTAGACGCGGCCAAGGTCCGGCGTTTCGAGCTTCGTCACCGATCCGTCCTCGGTGCTGTGAATCTCGATTCCTTCAGATCCACCCGAGTCCGACACGACAACGATGCGTTTGCCGTCATTCAGCCACCGGCAACACCTGTAGCGGACTTCGGACCCCAGCGTCTGATCGGCTTCGGCCTCTCCCAGGACAAGCGTTCCGCCCTCCCAGTTGCCCATCGCCGCGCACTTGCCGCGCACCGTGAGGGCCAGTGAATGCCCTTCCGGATGCAGGGCATAGCTCTCGAGGTAGCGGGTTGCGCTGACGAACTTGCGCTGCCGCTGCACCCGAGGGCTTCGGTAGTCAACCTGGATCATATCAACGCGATCGGCGACCGGGTCCAGCACGTAGAGATCAGCTCCCGCGTGGAAGACGATCTTGCTGCCGTCGGTGTTGGGAAACCGCACGAAATACTCGATCATATCGGTGTGGCGGCACAAGTCCGAGCCGTCGCCCCTGCACGAGTAGATGTTGCCGACTCCCTCGTGGTCGGACAGGAAGTACAGCCAGTCACCGATCCACATCGGGCGGGCCAGGTTGCCCGTGATCCCCTCGAGCGGCCTGAAGTCGCCTGAGCCGTTAGCGTCCACCCAGATGTCGCCGGCAGTGCCCCCTCGGTATCGCTTCCATCTGGCAGGATCGTTGGTATGGCGTCCGAGGGCCACAGCCCCGTTGGGCCCGAGACTGATGCTGACGGCATGGCCGTACGGCTCGACGCGAGGCACGCCACCGGATGCGGCAACCGACATCACGACGCCGAATCCGCCGAACGGTTGCGAGGCATCGGACGAGAACAAAACCCGAGATCCGTCAGGCGTCCAACCGATGACCGTGCTTGATGCGCCGAGATACGTTAGCCGCGTGAGGGCGCCTCCGCGCGCGGGCATCGTGTAGACTTCCAGGTGTCCTTCCTCACGCGCGCTCAGGGCCAGCGTATTGCCGTCAGGCGAGAGGAAAGGATGCGAGACAACGCCGAGATTGGCCGTGAGCCTTCGGGCCGTTCCGCCGGCTACGGGCACGGACCACAGGTCGTCTTCGGAGCCGAACACGACATTGTCGCCGTGAATGGTCGGCCAGCGGTAGTAGCCCTGCATCCGAACCTCCAGAAGGAAACTTGACGGGCTAGACCCGCCTATCCGATCTTGGCGTGCTGACGCTGTGCGGCAAGCCATGCTGGCGGCCCGTCGGGGCCAGACGAACGGCGCGCCGGGGGTCGGCGCAACGCGAAGGCGGTATGAAGATTATACTCCAGATTGGAGTTTAGCCGCACGCCGACAAACGTGAAGGAGGGCGGTCGCTCGACCGCCCTCCTTCTGCCCGCACTTGCGCGAAGCTACACTACTGGCGCGTTGCGTCCCACTTGTTCTGATCGAGCATCGCGGGGTCGCCGTCGTACAGCCAGCCAGGGTTGGTTGCTTCGGGCTTCATGGCCTTGGCATGACCATCGCAGAACGTGAAGTTCGCCATGCCTGAGTGGACCGTCGGGACACAGCCGGCCTTGTCGTTCGGGTAGGAGGCCGGAGCTCGCTTGCCTTCAGGAATGGAGCCGCATCCCCAATACCAGTTCCACACCGAGTTGCTGTAGAACATGGAGCGGGGTCCCCACCACATCACGTTGTCCGGGTCGTGCTTCTCGGCAAGCATGATGGTGTCGGCGGGTCGGCCAACCCTGGCCAGCGACGCAGTGTTGTCGGAGACCCAGCTCTGCACCATGCCCATTACGCCGATCATGCGGTTAGCATTGTTGACCCACTTGATCAGCCCGTTGGACGCCCACGAAATGCGCGGACCCGCCCAGTCTACATCAGCCTGCCGACCATTCGAGTCGCTCGGGCACTTCAGGATCGCCACGTTCTTGATATAGGGCTGCGTGGTTGTCGCCCAGTTGAGCGCCCACCAGTTGTTGTCGCACCCCATCGGGTACATCTCGTCGTTGTCCTGCGCGTACATGAGGACTGCCAGTCCAAGCTGCTTCGCGTTGCTCAGACAAGACGTCGCTCGAGCCTTCTCTCGGGCCTGTGCGAAGACCGGGAAAAGGATCGCCGCCAGGATGGCGATGATCGCGATGACAACGAGCAGCTCGATCAGCGTGAAGCCTCTTCGCCTCTCACTCATGGTTACGACCTCCTTGTTTTCGGCGCAGCGGTGGTTGCGCAAATGGGGGTGCCCCGCCGCCGCGCATGCCGTGGACACCCGTATTGCCGGAACGTACTAGAACGGCTCCCCTGGCCCGGGCTGACCTTTCGGCCTCGGGGGGGGCGGCGGGGTCCGGCGGTTCCCCATTTCCTGCATCATCTTCCTGCCCTCGGCCGGCATCTCGGCCGGAGGGCCTTCCTTCATCTGCTTCAGCTCCTGCTCGCTGAACTGGCTGTTCGACTTGCATCCGCCAACTAAGGTCACCAGCGCCACTGCGCATGCCAGCATCACCGCGCCGGCTGCTCTGCATGGGCCCTTTGCTCTCACGGTCTCCTCCATCTCAGTTCGGGTCATGCGCCCGGTACGACACCTAGTCTGCGTGCGGCGGCGCCGTCGTGCCCCGCACGATGAACTTGACCGGAAGCAACGACCTGCACTGATCTCCGGTCTTGCCGCTCAGCAGCTCCTCAACATATCGTGCTGCCTGCATGCCGACCTCTTCGGCCGGCTGCCGCACGGTGGTCAGGTCGGCGTTCCTTGAGGCCGCCGAGTCGTCGAACCCCGTCACCGACATCAGTCCCGGCACCCTTAGCCTGTGTGCTCGAAGCGCATCCAAGGCGGCGATCGCGACACCGTCGTTGCCGCAGACCAGAGCAGTCGGCCTCTCGCTCATGGACGCTATGCGTGCAATCGAGGGCTCCACATCCGCATCGCGCCCCAGAGACGCAAGCGGCGCCCATTCGGGTTTTGGCTCGAGTCCGTGCCTGTCCAAGGAGTTCAAGTACTCGTCTCGACGCTCACAGAAGTCGTCCGAGTAGTCCGGCGACAGGAATACAATGCGCCTGTGTCCGAGCCGGACCAGGTGATCAACCGCTGCCCGTATCCCCGACCGATTGTCAATGCGCACCGAAGCGACACTCGACGGTATGGAGCTCTGATACAGCGTCACTATGGGCAAAGACGACTGCGCCAGCACGTTAAGTTCCGACGGCGCCAAGCCACCCGGCGCAAGTATGACCGCGTCCACCCGCCCGTCGAGGAAGTACGCAGGATCAACGTTTCCCTCATGTGGATGTCGCGCGTACAGAAGCATGTCCCTCGAGGTCTCGGCCAGTCCTTTCGAGATGCCCCGCAACAGGTCGAGCGTCATGTCGTGCCACGCGCCAAGATAGACCCGCCAGGTGAACACGCCGATGGTGTTGGTCGTTCCTGTCTGAAGGGATCGGATCAGTGCGTTCGGCGCGAAATGCACGCGCGCCGCCGCTTGGATCACCCTTGCGCGCGTTGCGTCGGCGTGTCTGCCCTTCCCATTCAGGACGTTGGATGCAGTCCCAACCGACACACCCGCTGCGCGCGCTACATCCGCTATCGTCGAGAGACGGGCCACAAGCCATTCCTGCAGGGCGTGATGAACTGAGTTCAGCACCCATATACCACGCCCACAAGACGCGGGTCAAGATGTCGCTGAACTTTTTTCACCGACCATCGAAGGAGGGCACATGACAACCGCGAGCCCCGGGATTCCGGGGCTCGCGTCAGTGCCGATGTACGGCTGTATTGCTGACCGACCGATCAGTACATGCCGCCGCCAGGAGGTCCTGCGGGTGCCGCCGGCTTCTCCTCTTTCTTCTCGGTGACAAGGCACTCGGTGGTCAGGATCATGGCGCCGATGGACGCAGCATTCTGGAGCGCCGATCGAGTGACCTTGGCCGGATCAACGATGCCCGCCTTGACGAGGTCCTCGAAATCGCCGGTCATTGCGTTGAAGCCGACGTTGCCGCCCTCGTTCATGATGCGCTCGACAACCACGGAGCCTTCGGCTCCCGAGTTGGCGGCGATGCAGCGAGTGGGCTCTTCGAGGGCGCGCTTGACAATGCCGACGCCGATCGCAGCATCACCCTCGACCTTCACGTCTGCAACGGCCTTCAGGCAGCGCAGGAAGGTGACGCCCCCGCCGGCGACCACGCCCTCTTCAACCGCGGCTCTGGTTGCGGACAGGGCATCCTCGAAGCGGTGCTTCTTCTCCTTGAGCTCGGTCTCGGTTGCGGCCCCGACCTTGATCTCGGCCACGCCGCCCGACAGCTTCGCCAGTCGCTCCTGGAGCTTCTCGCGGTCGTAGTCGCTGTCGGTCTTTTCGATCTGCTTCTTGATCTGAGCGATCCGGCCCTGAATGGCCGCCGAGTCGCCCCGACCTTCCACGATGGTCGTGTCTTCCTTGGTGACCGTAATCCGCTTGGCGCGGCCCAGCATGGCAATGTCGAGGTTCTCAAGCTTGATGCCGAGATCCTCGGTGATGAACTCGCCCTTGGTCAGGATCGCAATGTCTTCCATCATCGCCTTGCGTCGGTCGCCAAACCCAGGCGCCTTCACTGCGACAGCGTTGATGGTGCCGCGGATCTTGTTTACCACGAGGGTGGCCAGGGCTTCACCGTCAACGTCCTCAGCGATGATAACGAGCGGCTTGCCCATTCGGGCGACCTTCTCGAGCGTCGGAATCAGATCGGCAACCGCGCTGATCTTCTTCTCGTAGAGCAGCACGAGCGGCTCGTCGAGGACTGCCTCCATCCGTTCGGCATCGGTCACGAAGTACGGCGAGATGTAGCCTTTGTCGAACTGCATGCCTTCGACCCGCTCGAGCTCGGTCTCCGTGCCCTTGCTCTCCTCGACCGTGATCACGCCATCCTTGCCGACCTTGTCCATGGCCTCTGCGATCAGGTCACCGATGAGGGTGTTCTTGGCGGAGTTGGTCGCGACCTGCTTGATGGCGTCCTTGGTTTCGACCGGGGTCGCAAGGCCCTTGATAGCCTCAACCGCAGCGTCCACAGCGGCTTCGATGCCCTTCTTGACCAGCATCGGATTCGCGCCGGCGGCAACGGTCTTCATGCCCTCCCGCACGATGCTCTGGGCGAGAACCGTCGCCGTGGTGGTTCCGTCTCCGGCCACATCGTTGGTCTTGGACGCAACCTCGCGCGCCAACTGGGCGCCCATGTTCTCGAACGGGTCCTCGAGCTCGACTTCCTTGGCGATGGTTACGCCGTCATCCACCATCGAAGGCGAACCGTACTTCTTCTCCAGGACGACGTAGCGGCCACGGGGACCCAGCGTTACCTTGACGGCCTCGGCCAGGGCGTTGACACCCTTTTCGAGCGACCGACGCGCTTCTTCATCGAACTTCAGAATCTTGGCTGCCATATACCGGTTTCCCCCTACTTGTCCAGGATCGCCAGCACGTCATCCTGGCGAAGGATCACGTACTCCTCGGCTCCGAGCTTGACTTCCGTCCCGCCATACTTGGCATAGTAGACCGTGTCGCCCACGGCAACTTCGATCGGGACCACTTTGCCGTTGTCGAGCTGCTTGCCCGGACCGACAGCAATGACTTCGCCCTTCTGCGGCTTCTCCTTGGCGGTGTCCGGGATCACGATCCCGCCCGCCGTCGTCTCCTCGGCTTCCATCGCTTTCACGATCAGCCGATCACCTAGAGGCTTCAGCGCCATCCTTGTACCTCCATGCTGAAAGATGTGCGGCTCGGCAGAGCGAGCCGCCGTTTCACATGCCGCCCGAGCGCCGCTGGCACTCTCGGCGGTCGAGTGCTAACACGTGAGCAAGTATACACGCTTGACCGAAGCCATTTCAAGAGGGTCCCGCATAAGTTCGCTATGCTACAATGCTCCGCATCGCGAGACTATGTTCGGGTGCGGCAAACGCGATTGGGGAGGCAAGGCAATATGGCGGATGCAGGCTCATACGACGCCGATGTAGTGGTCGTTGGTTCAGGTCCGGGCGGGTACGTGGCGTCCATTCGGGCGGCTCAGCTCGGCGCGAACGTCGTGTGCATCGAGCGGGATCAGAAGGAGTGGGGCGGCGTATGCCTCAACTGGGGCTGTATTCCGACGAAGACCTTGATCGCCAGCGCCGAACGGCTGATCGCCGCTAGGGAGGCTGCGCGTGTGGGCATCCTGACCGGCGAGGTGGGCTTCGACTTCGCCAAGGTCATGGCACGCAAAGACAAGGTCGTCCAGACACTCCGCGGCGGCGTGCAGGCGTTGCTGAAATCGAACAAGGTGCGCCAGGTTGTCGGCGCCGGATCGTTGGAAGCAGCCGACCGGGTCAAGGTCGTCGCTGCGGACGGTACGGTCCAGACCTTCCGATCAAAGGCCATCATTCTCGCTACCGGAAGTGAGCCCGTTCGCTTGCCGGTTCCGGGCCTCGAGGGCGACGGCATCTGGACGAGCAATGAGGCCGTGCACGCGCCCTATGTTCCCAAGGCGATGGTT
>JBBIQU010000044.1:0-20362 GCA_037442185.1 Chthonomonadales bacterium
GTCCGCGCCTGAAGCGCGTGCAGCCGCGGGCTCAGGGGCGGGCGTATCGCATTCTGAAGCGAATGTGCCACATCAGCGTGATCGTCGAAGAGGTCGAGCCGAAGCCGCGTCCGCTGCGCAGGCAGGCAGCCACGCGGCGAGCACGGGCGGCAGGGCGGACAGCGCCTGCAGCGGCTCCAGCGGCGCCGGCGCAGTCTGCTGCCGCCGAGACCGTCAAGCCGGCCGCGGATGAGCCCGCAGCGCCGGAGCAGGAGAACACTGTCGTTCCCGAGACTTCGAACGGGTCCGACGCGTCCGAGCAGGCATCGTAAAGGAGATACCATTGGGTCAGAAGGTACATCCCATCGGGTTCCGCATTGGCGTTATCCGCGAATGGGAAAGCAAGTGGTATGCCGACAAGGGCTATGCTGCCGGCATCAAGCAGGACCATCTGGTGCGCCAGTGGATACGCAAGAACCACGGCAACGCGTCCATCTCGCGCGTCGAGATCGAGCGGCCGGTGGGGACGTTGCGGGTGGCCATCCACACCGCGAAGCCGGGCATCCTGATCGGCAAGGGCGGCAAGGGCATTGACGATATCCGCGTTGCGCTCGAGAAGCTCACCAAGGCCAAGGTGCTTGTCAACATCCAGGAGATCAAGCACCCGGACATAGACGCTCAGCTCGTCGCCGATTCCATCGCCCAGCAGCTCAACAAGCGCATTGCCTACAAGCGCGCCATGCGCCAGGCCGTGATGCGCGCCATGAAGCTGGGAGTTCGCGGCATTCGCGTGGCGTGCGCGGGTCGGCTCGGCGGTTCCGAAATGGCTCGACGCGAGAGCATGCGCGACGGCAAAATCCCCCTGCATACCCTCCGCGCGGACATTGACTATGGCTTCGCCGAAGGCGCCACCACATACGGCAACATCGGCATCAAGGTCTGGATCTACAAGGGCGACGTCCTGCCAGGATCGAGCCGACCGACCGAAGCCGAGATCGTACCGCGCCGCGAAGCCTTGCGCGCGGAGCGCGGCTCCCGAGGCGACCGCGGTGAGCGTGGAGGACGTGGCGGCGGGCGATCCGGCGGACGCGGACGCGGACGCGGGCGCGGAGACCAGTCGAGTGGAGGTACGTCCTGATGTTGATGCCCAAGAGGGTCAAGTTCCGCAAGCAGCATCGCGGCAATCGGCGCGGCAAGGCGCACTCGGGGAACACGCTGAACTTCGGTGACTACGGTCTGCAGGCGCTCGAGTCGTGCTGGATGACCGCAAATCAGATCGAAGCCGCCCGTATCGCCATGACGCGCTACGTCCGAAGGCAAGGCCAGGTCTGGATACGCATCTTCCCCGACAAGCCCTATACCAAAAAGCCAGCCGAGACGCGCATGGGCTCGGGCAAGGGCGCGCCGGAAGGCTGGGTGGCGGTCGTCAAGCCGGGCCGCATACTGTTCGAGATGAAGGGCGTGAGCGAAGAACAGGCTCGCGAAGCCATGAGGCTTGCAGGCCACAAGCTGCCCATTGACGTGAAGTTTGTGATGAAGTCCGAGGAAGTTCAGGAGGAGCCCGATGGCGGAGGAGAAACGCCGAGCGAAGCTCGAGAGGCTTAGAGCCCTAAGCGAGCGAGAGCTTGCCGACGAGCTGCGGAAGCAGCGGGAACGGCTGTTCACGCTGCGTCGGGAGAACGTGACTCGGCAGCTTCAGAATACGGCCGCGATCCCGGAGACCAAGAAGGAGATCGCCCGGATTCTGACCCTGATGCGTGAGCGGAGCACCGGCAAGGGAGGAGTTTGACGATGACAGATGAGACACCAGTGCCGGCGCCGACGCGCGGACGGCGAAAGACAAGGGTCGGACAGGTCGTCAGCGACCGCATGATGCAGACGGTCGTGGTGGCAGTCGAGACGCGCGTGCGCCATACGCTGTACGGCAAGATCATGCGTCGAACGACCAAGTTCAAGGCACATGATCCGAATAGCGAGTGCGGCATCGGCGACCGCGTCGAGATCATGGAAACCAGGCCAATCTCCAAGGCGAAGCGCTGGCGGGTGGTGCGCATCCTGGAGAAGGCCAAGTAGGCGAAGAGGCAGCGGAATGATACGACCATATACGCGGCTTCGAGCCGCCGACAACAGCGGAGCGCGCGAGATCATGTGCGTCCGTGTGCTGAAGGGATCGTCCTCGATGGATGCGAGAGTCGGCGACACGATCGTCGGCGTCGTGAAATCGGCGACCCCGGGTCAGCAAGTGAAGAAGAGCGACGTCGTCAAGTGTGTCGTGGTGCGGACACGGCAGCCGATCCGCCGCCAGGACGGCTCGGTCCTGCGCTTTGACGATAACGCATGTGTCGTCCTGGATAACTCCGGCGAGCCGCGCGGCACCCGCGTATTCGGGCCGGTGGCCCGAGAGCTGCGTGAGCGCAACTACATGCGCATCATCTCGCTGGCTCCGGAGGTGCTTTGATGGCAGGGAAGCCCAAGCCGGGCGAGTACCCGGCAAAACTGAGAATCAAGAAGAACGACGAGGTCGAGATCATCGCGGGTAAGGACAAGGGCAAGCGCGGGCGTGTGCTGCGGGTCTACCCGAAGATCAACAAGGTCGTGGTCGAAGGCCTCAACATCATGGTGCGCCACCAGAAAGCGCGGCAGACCGGTCGCACAAGCCGATCGGGCGTGCAGCAGGTACAGGAAGGCGGACGGATTCAGAAGCCCGCGCCGATGTACGTTCCCAAAGTCATGCTGGTGTGCCAGCAGTGCCACCGCCCGACCCGGGTCGGCTATGCCTACCATCCGGGCGAGGGCAAGCCGGCAATGCGGAAGTACCGCGTCTGCAAGCACCCCGACTGCGGCAAGCAGGTGGACTAGTCAACACAGGCAACACGAAGGACGGATAGCTATGCCTCCAAAGAAGGAAAAAGCCAAGCCGAAGGGTGCGCAAGAAGAGGTGGCCAAGGCGGCGCACGACGAGCCGACCGAGCAGCAAGGGCCGCCGCCCAAGCCCAGGCTCAAGGAACTGTACAAGGAGCAGGTGGTGCCGGCGCTCACGAAGGAGTTCAGTTATACGAACCCCATGCAGGTTCCCAGGCTCCGCAAGATCGTCGTCAACATGGGCGTGGGCCAGGCGGGCCAAACCGGCGGCGATTCCAAGCTGCTGGACAACGCCATGCGGGATATGAGCATCATCGTCGGGCAGAAGCCCTGCGTTACGCGGGCCAAGAAGTCCATATCGAACTTCAAGATCCGCGCCGGCGCCCGGATAGGATGCAAGGTTACGCTGCGCGGCGACCGCATGTACGAGTTCCTCGATAGGTTCGTAACGACGGCGTTGCCGCGCGTTCGCGACTTTCAGGGGATCAGCCCGAACTGCTTCGACGGTCGCGGCAACTTCGCCACGGGCATCCGCGAGCAGCTCATCTTCCCCGAGATCGAGTACGACAAGATTGACAAAGTCCGGGGCATGGACATCATTATCTGCACGTCGGCTCGCACCGACGAAGAGGCGCGTTCGTTGCTCAAAGGGCTGGGAATGCCCTTCCGAGAGCGCTGAGGTCGGCACAGGGGCATGACGGCGCCGAAGGAAGACAGGGTGCCGAAGGGGGCAGAGCTCATATAATGAAGAAGTACCCAACCAATATGATCCGCAACGTGGGCCTCTTCGGGCACCAGGGCAGCGGCAAGACTTCGCTCGCAGAAGCCATGCTGGTATCGGCCGGCGCCATTGACCGCATGGGCAGCACCAACGACGGCACCGCCACGACGGATTTCGATCCCGAGGAAATCAAGCGCAGCATCAGCATCAACCTGGGGATCGCTCCGCTCGAATGGAAAGATCACAAGATCAATGTGATTGACGTGCCGGGCTACCTGGACTTCGAAGGCGAAGTCCAGATCGCAATGCGCGTTGTTGATGCCGCAATCCTGGTCACGCCCGCACAGGGCGATGTCGAGGTCGGGTTCGAGATCGCATGGGGCCATGCGGCCCGGGAGAACCGGCCGCGGGCCGTATTCATCTCGAGGATGGATCGGGAGAACGCCGACTACTTCGGTGTCATCGAGCAGTTGCGCGCGGTTCACGGCAATGCCATCGCGCCCACGCAGGTGCCGATCGGCCAGGCGGAGCACTACCGCGGCATCGTGGATCTGATCCGCATGAAGGCCTGGGAAGGCGTCGGCCGCGAGTTCGTGGAGATACCCATACCGGATGACCTTGCGGAAATCGTCTCGCGATGCCGGGCGATGCTGGTGGAGTCGGCAGCCGAGGGCGACGACGAGCTTCTGGAGAAGTACTTCGAGACCGAAGACCTGACCAACGAAGAGGTCGTTCGGGGCCTGAAAGCCGGCGTCCGAGCGGGCAAGGTGGTGCCGGTTGCCTGCGGTGCGCCGACGAAGAACCAGGGCGCCGCGGCTTTGATGAACCTGATCGTCGAGACGTTCCCGAGTCCGGCTGATCTTGGTCCGACAACGGCTCTCGGGACCGACGGCAAGGAAGTGACGCGCGAGCCCAACGACACGGCGCCGTTCTGCGCGCTCGTGTTCAAGACGCTGGCAGACCCGTTTGTCGGTCAGCTCACATACTTCAGGGTCTTCTCGGGCTCAGTGCATTCAGATACGCACGTGCTCAACGCAACGAGCGCAAAGGACGAGCGCATCGGCCAGATCTATGTGGTGCGCGGCAAGACCCAGGAAGCGGTGGCGGAGCTTGGCGCGGGCGACATCGGCGCCGTGGCGAAACTCTCGGCCACCCACACCGGCGATACGCTGTGCGACCCGAGCAAACCTGTGAAGCTGCCGCCGGTCGAGTTCTCGAAGCCGATATACGAAATCGCGATCACTCCCAAGACGAAGGTGGATGAGGACAAGCTCGGTCCGGCGCTCCAGCGAGTTGTCTCCGAGGACCCGAGCTTCACCTATCGCCGCGACGCCGCCACGGGTCAGACCGTCATGAGCGGCATGGGCGAGACCCACCTGAACATCGTGGTGGAGAAGCTGAAGAAGTTCGGCGCCAACGTCGAGACAATACCGGTGAAGGTGCCCTACAAAGAGACGATCCAGTCGAAGGCAGAGGGTCAGGGCAGGCACAAGAAGCAGACAGGCGGTCGAGGTCAGTACGGCGATTGCCATATCCGACTGGAGCCGCTGCCCCGCGGCGGAGGCTTCGAGTTCGTAGACGCCATCGTGGGCGGAGCCATCCCGAGGCAGTACATCCCGGCCGTGGAGAAAGGCGTCGTCGAAGCAATGGCCACCGGCATTCTGTCGGGCAACAAGGTTGTGGACGTTCGCTGCACATGCTACGACGGTTCCTACCATGACGTCGACTCCTCGGAGCAGGCGTTCAAGATGGCCGGCATCATCGCGTTCAACAACGTTGCGCCGAAGGCGAACCCGGTGATCCTCGAACCGATCGTGACGGTGACCGTGACCGTGCCGGAAAGCATGATGGGCGATGTGATGAGCGACCTGTCCGGCAAGCGCGGCCGCATCATCGGAACCGAGAGCCTGCCCGGCGGGCGCACTTGCGTGAAGGCATCGGTGCCTCAAGCCGAAATGCTGCGGTACGCCATTGACCTGCGGTCTATCACCCGTGGGCGCGGAGTGTTTTCGGTGGAGCCTTCGCATTACGAGGAAGTCCCCGCCCATATCGCGCAGAACATCATCGCCGAATACCAGAAGAGCAAGGAGCAGTAGGCTTCAGTCTAAGGGCTGAAGTCGAACCATGCCGTAACGTTACCGGCCGCGTCGAACGCAGGCGCCCAACGAGTTGGCGCGAGGCGTTCGGTTGCGGCCCCGACGGGAGGAAAGCAGATTGGCTAAGAAGTGTCTCATCAACAAGGCCGCCGCGAAACCCAAGTTCGCCGTGCGCGCCTACACGCGGTGTAACGTCTGCGGGCGCGCCCGCGGCGTTCATCGCAAGTTCGGCCTCTGCCGAATATGCATCCGTGAGATGGCGTTGCGGGGCCTCATCCCCGGCGTCACCAAGTCGAGCTGGTAGGAGAAGACCCGTGGCATACACAACCGACCCGGTGGCGGACCTTCTCACCCGGATCCGCAACGCCAACAGGGCCTACCACGACAGCACGGAGATATCAAGCAGCAAGCTGAAGCTCGAGATTGTCAAGATCCTGCAGAGGGAAGGCTTCATCAAGGGCTTCGAGGTCATCAAGGACCCGACGCAGGATCGGATCAAGATCTTCCTGCGCTATGGCCCGCAGCGGGAGCGCGTGCTCACCGATCTGAAGCGCATCAGCAAGCCTGGCCTCCGTGTCTACGCCGACAAGAGCAAGCTGCCCAGAGTCCTGCGCGGTCTCGGCCTCGCGATCCTGACGACGTCCCACGGAGTGATGACCGACAAGGAAGCGCGCGCCAAAGGCATCGGCGGCGAGGTTCTCTGTTACGTATGGTGAGCCGGCGCCCATCCCGTCCATCGAGGAGTTTCAAATGTCTCGCATAGGCAAGCGCCCAATCCCGTTGCCGGTGGGCGTTGAAGTAACCCAGGGCGTGGGCGAGGTTACGGTCAAGGGCCCGAAAGGCTCGTTGACGAAGCCCGTCTCGCCGCAGATGATCATCAAGGTCAGCGACGGCGTCCTGACCGTCGAGCGACCGTCGGATTCCAAGGAGCACCGTTCGCTGCATGGGCTGACGCGCACCATCCTCGCCAACATGGTCGAGGGCGTCACCAACGGCTACAGCCGCACGCTCGAAGTGCATGGCGTCGGCTATCGGTCAGGGCTGTCCGGACGCAATCTGACGCTGGCGGTCGGCTTCTCGCACGGCATCGAAATCGGGCCGCCGGAAGGGATCGAGTTCGAGGCCGGTCAGGAGCAGCAGACCCGTCTGCCGTTCGTTGTGGTGCGCGGTCTGGACAAGGAACTGGTCGGACAGACCGCAGCCCAGATTCGGCGCCTTCGCAAGCCTGAGCCGTACAAAGGCAAGGGCATCCGATATCGCGGCGAACAGGTGCGTCGCAAGGCCGGCAAGAGCGGCAAGGCCGGCGCCAAGGGCGGCAAGTAGGAGCCGCGCGTGCTGAAGATTCGAGGGCGGGCCGGGGTATACTGTTCTTCTGCGTCCCTCCCGCCCATTCATATGGATCAGGGCAGGTCGGCAATCTGCCCTGTAAGGTTGGGTTGATCATGGAGAAGAAGTTCGCGCTTCGGCTGAAGCGCCATCGGCGCGTTAGGGCGAAGGTAAAGGGAACCGCAGAACGTCCCCGTCTCTGCGTGTTTCGTAGCACGAAACACATCTACGCGCAGCTGATTGACGACGATGCCGGGGTGACGCTCGTCGCGGCATCCAGCGTCGAAGCCCCGTTGCGAGGGCAGTCGGGCGGCAATATCGCCGGCGCTCGTCCGGTTGGCGCGCTGATCGCAAGCAAAGCAGGCGAGAAGGGCATCAAGGCGGTGGTCTTCGACCGGGGCGGTTTCCGGTATCACGGGCGAGTCAAGTCGCTGGCGGACGCCGCCCGCGAAGGTGGATTGGAGTTCTAGCATGGCGAGGATAGCGGCGGATACGCTCAACCTGGAGGAGCGGGTCGTACGCACGAACAAGGTCCAGAAGACCCACAAGGGTGGCCGCACAATGAGCTGGAACGTGCTCGTTGTGGTTGGCGACCGCAAGGGTTGCGTCGGAGCCGGCCTCGGAAAGGCAAGGGCGATCCCTGATGCCATCCGCAAAGGGGCCGAGGACGCCAAGAAGAACATGATCGAAGTGCCGCTGGCCGGGTCCACGATTCCCCACGAGGTGATCGCTCGGCATGGAGCGGCCGAAGTCCTTCTGAAGCCCGCCTCCGAAGGTACGGGCATTGTGGCCGGCAGTTCGGTGCGCACGATCCTGGAGCTGGCAGGCATCAGCGACGTGCTCGGCAAGAGCCTGGGCTCATCGAACGCGATCAACATCGCCTGGGCCACCATGCGCGCTCTGGTTGCTCTGAAGCGGCCCGAGGATGTGGCCCGCATGCGGGGCAAGAGCGTTCGTGACCTGATCCCCTGGTATGCCGAGGAGACGTCGCCGGTGACGGAGGAAGCCGATGTCGTGTCTTAAGGTCACACTGACCCGTAGCCCGATCGGATACGAGGAGTCGCAGAAGCGGACCGTCGAGGCGCTCGGTCTGTCACGCATGCACAAGACAGTGACCAGGCCTGACAACCCGCAGATACGCGGCATGGTTGAATCAATCAGCCATCTCGTCAAGGTTGAGGTCGTCGAGGGCGAGTACGTGACGCCGTCACGCACCAAGCGACGCCCTGCAAAGACCGGAGGATAGTCAGAGATGCAGATACATGACCTGAAGCCGGCAGAGGGCGCTCGGAGATCGTCGAAGAAGGTTGGACGCGGCATTGGTTCCGGCAAGGGAAAGACCAGCGGGCGCGGCTCGAAGGGGCACCTCTCCCGCGGGCGGCCGCACCTCGGCTTTGAGGGCGGTCAGACGCCGCTCCACCGCAGGCTGCCCCAGCTCAGGGGATTCAAGCCGGTGAACCGCATCGAGTACGCGGTAGTCAACGTCGGCGACCTCGAGCGCTTTGACGCTGAGTCCGTTGTTACCCCGCAGACGTTGTTCGACGCCGGCATGCTGCGGCACGCCGACGAGCTGGTCAAGGTGCTTGGCGACGGAGAACTTACAAGGAAACTGACTGTGCGAGCCCATAGGTTCAGTCGTACGGCAGTCGAGAAACTGGAGGCCGCGGGCGGTGCGGCGGAGGTGCTCTGACCTTGTTAGAGTCGTTGATGCAGGCGTTCCGCATTCCGGAGTTGAAGCGGCGCATTTACTTCAACCTGATCATGTTCGCGACGTTCGTTCTTGGCGCGCACATACCGGTTCCGGGCATTGACCACGACAAGCTGAACGCGCTGTTCGGCGGCGGCGGTTTCATGGGCCTCGTGGACGTGTTTTCCGGTGGCGCCTTGCGCAAGATGACCATCCTTGCGATGGGCATCACGCCCTACATCAACGCATCCATCATCATGCAGATGCTGACCATCGCCATCCCGCAACTGGAAGCGATGAGCAAGGAAGGCGAGTCGGGCCGTAAGCAGATCGCCCGGATCACGCGCTATCTGACCATCGTGCTGGCATTCCTGCAGGCGCTGGGCTTCAGCTTCTCGTTCCGCGCGGCTGCGACGACCAACCTTGGCTTGCTGCAGATGTGCATCATCATGACGGCAGGCACCGCTTTCTTGCTTTGGATCGGTGAGCAGGTGACGGAGCACGGCATCGGCAACGGCGTGTCGCTGGTCATCTTCGCCGGCATCATGACGAGCCTCCCCTACCAGAGCAGCCTCATCCTGACATCGGTCGAAAGCGGACTGGTCACGCCGCTGAACGTGCTCATGCTGCTTGCGCTCTTTGTCGGGACAATCTACGGCATCGTGTTGATCACGCAGGGCGCCAGGCGCATACCGATCCAGCACGTCAAACGTGTGGTGGGGCTGCGCGCGCCAAGCAACGCGTCGTTCCTGCCGATCAAGGTGAACACTGCCGGCGTCATCCCGATCATCTTCGCCATCTCGATGGTGCTGTTCCCGGCGCAGATCATGAACTCGATTCCGTCGAAGGCGGAGTGGTTCCTCAGGCTCCGCGCCATAGCCAACTCGTTCAGCCCCGGTGAAAGCTGGTGGGCTATGGTGCTTTACGTGGGCCTGATCATCGTGTTCACCTACTTCTATACGGCAGTCGTCATGAACGTTCAGGACATGGCGGACAACCTCAAGAAGTACGGCAACTACATTCCGGGCATTCGTCCGGGTAAGCCGACGTTCGACTATCTCGACCGCGTCGTGTCACGCATCACCCTGGCCGGCGCGGTCTTCTTGGCGGCCGTCGCGCTCGTTCAGTATATCGCGCCTGCGCTGACCGGCGTGAGTTCGTTCACGCTGATCGGCGGCACATCGCTTCTGATCGTGGTCGGCGTTGCGATCGAAACGATGCAGGCGATCGAGGCCCAGCTCCTGATGCGCAACTACGAGGGCTTCATCAAACAGGGCGGCATCACCGCCTGATACCAGGGAGGACATCCGGCAAGCCCTCAGTAGGCTTCAGGAGAAATGCGCGAATGGTATATGTGTTGTTTGGTCCGCCGGGTGCGGGCAAGGGAACCCAGGGTGCGAGAATAGCCGCTCAGTACGGCGTACCGACCATTTCGACCGGCGCGATCTTCCGTGACAATGTTTCGGCCGGTACACCGCTCGGCCTCGTCGCGAAGGACTATATGTCGCGTGGGCAGCTTGTGCCCGACGAAATCGTCATCCAGCTGGTCAAGGATCGGATCGCCGAACCGGACTGCGCAGGCGGCTTCCTGCTGGACGGGTTTCCGCGCACGATCAATCAGGCTGAGATACTGGAGGTCATGCTCGGGGAAGCCGGCGTCAAGATAGACGGCGTTCTGGATTTCGAGGTGGAGGAAGAGGAACTAGTGCGACGGCTGTCGGGCCGGCGCACGTGCGGCAAGTGTGGCGCCACGTACCATGTGGTCGCCGTTCCGCCGCGCCAGGAAGGCGTCTGCGACCAGTGCGGCGGTCAGCTTGAGCAGCGAGCCGATGACATGCCGGAGGCAATCCGCACTCGCCTGCGCGAGTATCAGGCGAAAACGGCGCCCGTGCTGGCCTTCTATCGCGAGCGGGGGCTTCTGCGCGAGATAGACGCCGGAGCATCGCCGGATGCGATCTTCGCGAAGGTCGAAGAGGTTCTGGGATCGCCCGCGGCGGCCTAGTTCGAACGCGAAGGTACGTTGTGGGGAATCGAGGCAAGGAGGCCATTCAGCCCAAGACGCCCGACGAGATAGCGAAGATGCGTGCCGCTGGGCGGATCGTGCGCTATGCGCTGATGGCCATGCGGGATGCAATCGTTCCGGGGGTCAGCACTACGCTGGATCTCGAACGAGCCGCAGCGAGGGCGATAACGGGGAAAGGCGGGACCTCGGCGTTTCTGGGGTATGCCCCAATGGGGCATCCGCCATATCCGGCGTGGACATGCATATCGGTGAACGAGGAAGTGATCCACGGTATCCCGGGCAGGCGTCGGCTGGAGGCGGGAGACATCGTGGGTTGCGACGTCGGCGTGAAGCTTGATGGCTACTACGCCGACAGCGCGTGGACGTTTCCGGTGGGTCAGATCGGCCCTGAAACCGAACGATTGTTGGCTGTGGCCGAGGAGGCCCTTTACGAGGGGATAGCACAGGCGAAGACGGGCAACCGGGTTGGCGACATCGGGGCTGCGATCGAGCGGCACGTAAGGCGCAAGGGCTTCACGGTCGTCCATGAGATGGTGGGCCACGGCGTTGGGCGGGCGCTGCACGAGGCGCCGCAGGTGCCCAACCATGGCCGTCGAGGGACGGGGCCGCTGCTATTGGAGGGGACAACGCTGGCTATAGAGCCGATGGTCAATATGGGCAGCAGACAGATCGAGGTGCTCAGCGACGCATGGACCATAGTGACGCACGACAGGAAGAAGTCGGCGCACTTCGAGCACACCGTTGCGGTCACACGCAACGGGGCGATGATCCTGACGCAGGGGGACTGAATGCCACCGAAACGCACATACAAGACCGGCGGATCGGGACGCCGCGGAGGCAAGAAGGCTGCCCGACCGGCTCCGGAGGCGCGGACCGCGAGGCCTGTTGATCCATCGGATGACGGCAAGGAACAGGGGATCGAGACGGAAGGCGTTGTGACCGAGAACCTGCCAAATGCAACGTTCAGGGTGAAGCTAAACAACGGCCACGAAGTTGTGGCGCACGTTTCGGGCAAGATCCGGATGCACTTCATCCGCATCCTGCCCGGAGATCGAGTGCTCGTCGAGTTGTCGCCGTACGATCTTGAACGCGGTCGGATTACGTACCGCTACAAATAGGCTGTCGGCCCTTGGGGCTGTGAGTGGAGTGAACGGGGCCTGGGAGCTCGGGCACGAAGCAGGCAGGACGCCTGCGCTACGGAATGTCCGTCCCCGAGGCGCTCTCAGGGGGTAATGATGAAGGTCAGAGCATCAGTCAAGAAGATATGCGAGAAATGCAAGGTGATCAAGCGCGAAGGAGTTCTGCGCGTCATCTGCAAGAATCCGAAACACAAGCAGCGGCAAGGCTGATGCCGCTGCGGCGTTCCGCATGCCCGGCGTCTGCGGAGCGCGCGAAGCGATCATGTATGGAGGACGGTATTGGCCAGAATAGCGGGCGTTGATCTGCCGCGCGATAAGCGCATCGAGTACGCCCTGCCGTACATCTACGGGATCGGTCTGTCGAGCGCCAAGAAGATCGTGGCAGCGGCAGGCATCAACCCGAATACGCGGGTGCGCGACCTGACGGAATCGGAAAGCAGCCGGCTGCGCGAGTTGATCGAGCGCGACTATCGCGTCGAGGGCGACCTCCGGCGGGAGATTTCGCTGAACATACGCCGATTGGTCGAGATCGGATGCTATCGCGGTCTACGCCACCGGCGAAGCCTGCCCGTGCGCGGCCAGCGGACGAAGACGAATGCGCGCATCCGCAAGGGGCCGAAGCGGACCATCGCCGGCAAGAAGCGCGCCAAGAAGTAGGCTGGGTGACGTCGCGCAACCCCGCGTTGCGCAGAGGGAGTTCGGATGGCGAACAAGAAGACGACAGGCTCTGCTGCGCGGCAGAAGCCAAAAGAGAAGAAGAACATCGTGCAGGGCGTGGCACACATCCAGTCCACGTTCAACAACACGCTGATCACAATCACCGACATGAAGGGTGACGCGATTTCGTGGGCGAGCGCCGGCGCGATCGGCTTCAAGGGAACCAAGAAGGGAACGCCGTTCGCCGCGCAGATTGCCGCGGAGAACGCAGCCCGCAAGGCCATGGAGCATGGCCTGAGGCGTGTAGAAGTCTATGTGAAAGGGCCGGGATCCGGTCGCGAAACGGCGATCCGGTCGCTGCAGGCGGTCGGACTCGAAGTCATGTTGATCCGGGACGTGACACCGATCCCGCACAACGGTTGTCGGGCGCCCAAGCGGCGCAGAGTGTAGTCATGGATCGCGGGAGGATGACACGCCCGAGCGGCGCGTAAACTCCCAGGAGCCGTCAACGGCTCTCGCTTGCTGGCAAGAACCAGAAGGAGCATCGAAAACAGTATGGCGACATCTTCGTACCCGCGGTGTCGGCAGTGCCGACGGGAGGGGCAGAAACTGTTCTTGAAGGGCGATCGCTGCATGGCGAAGTGCCCCCTGAACAACGACAAGCGCAACAAGCCGCCCGGAATGCACGGCGACACCGTCATGCGCCGCAAGGTGACGGAATACGGCACCCAGCTGCGCGAGAAGCAGAAACTGCGACGCATCTACGGCGTCATCGAAGGCCAGTTCCGGCGCTACGTTGACGAGGCTATGCGACGGCGCGGCGTCACCGGCGAGAACCTGCTTCAGCTTCTCGAAATGAGGCTGGACAACGTCATCTATCGTCTCGGATACGCCGTTTCGCGGTCTCAGGCGCGTCAGATGGTGGGGCATCGGTTCTTCACGGTCAACGGACGCCGCGTCAACATACCGTCGTATCAGGTCCGCGCAGGCGATGTGATCGCCGTTCATAAGTCGAAGAACGGCACGGACATCATCAAGGCCGCCCGCGAGAAGTCGCACAGCCGTGGGGTGGCAGAGTGGCTCGAGTTCGACCATACCGAGCTAGTCGGCCGAGTGCTGCAGGCTCCGGAGCGCCGACAGATCGATACGGAAGTTCAAGAGCAGCTCATCGTCGAGTTCTACTCGCGCTAACGCCACGGTTGGATAAGGCGATACGGAGCGAAGCATCGCCGCCTGGCGTCCGAGCTATCTCGTGACGCAGGCATGATGAGCGGAAGTTGAGGATGCCCATGGAAGTAGCACTGCCACGCATGGAAACGCTGGAGGAGACACCGACGTTCGGCAAGTTCGTCGTCGAGCCCCTCGAGCGCGGCTACGGCGTGACGCTTGGGAACTCGCTGCGACGCGTGATGCTCTCGGCCATCGAGGGCGCCGCGATCACGTCCGTCAAGATTGAGGGCGTTCTGCACGAGTTCTCGGAAATACCGGGACTGAAAGAAGACACGACGGAACTCCTGCTGAACCTGAAGAACCTGAACCTAAGGATTGAGCCGGGGCCGTCGGGCAAGCTCGAGCCACATACGGTGCGGATAGACCGTAAGGGAGCGGGACGGATTACGGGCGCGGACGTAGACTGCCCTGCCGGCGTCGAAGTCGTGAACCCCGAATGTTACATCGCGACGATTGCCGATGACAACGCGTCGCTGACAATGGAGATGGTGGTCGAGGTCGGCAAGGGATATGTCTTGCCCGACAAGCAGGAACACAGAACCGTTCAGCCGATCGGCGTCATTCCCGTGGGGTCGGCGTTCACGCCTGTTCGCAAGGTGAACTACACGGTCGAACCTCGGCGTGTCGGGATCAAGACGGACTTCGAGCGGCTTGTGTTGGATGTGACCACCAACGGAACGATGCGGCCGAGCGTGGCCATCAGCCAGGCGGCCGGCATCCTTGACAGGTTCTTCCGGCACTTCATGGAGTTCGCCGGTTCGCCCGAGGCCGCTGCCGTCGAGGACCTCGCGCAGATTCCGGGGTTGCCCGGCGGACAGGCAGCCGACGAGCGCATCGAGGAGATGGAGTTCTCGGTTCGCACGTTCAACTGCCTGAAGAAAGCGAACATCCTGACGATCGGCGAGCTTGTCCAGGCTGCCGAGGGCGAGCTGATGCAGATCAAGAACTTCGGCATCAAGTCGCTGAACGAGGTTCGGGCGAAGCTTGCCCAGCGAGGGCTGGCCCTGCGCGGCGAGGGCGTGGCAGACCCCGACGCTGCGGAAACGGAACCCGAGGCGGAAGCGCCGCAGGAGCCCGCGGCGGAGTAGTTTCAATGCCCCCGCGCTCTGGGGCGGCAGGAATAGGTGCGGAGAGGTTGCGGAGCCCTATGAGAATGGGCTCCCGCAGCGCATCCGTTGAAAGGATAACAGTATGCGGCATCGCGTGAGCGGCCGGAAGTTCGGCCTACCGAGCGATCAGCGCAAGGCGTTGCTGAAGGGCCTCGTGCGCGCGCTCTTTATGAATGACAAGATTGTGACGACCGAGACGCGGGCCAAGGACATTCGTCCGATCGCCGAAAAGCTGATCACTATGGCCAAGCGGAACGACATCCACGCCCGGCGCATGGTGCGGAAGTACATCGATTCGAACATTGCCGAGTTCGGCGTGAATGCGGAAACCGGCAAGGTTGCCCGTAATCCGCATTACGTTGTGCCCCGGCTGTTCACGGTGATTGCCCCGCGGTACAAGGATCGGCCGGGTGGGTATTGCCGAATAACCAAACTCGGCGCGCGGCGCGGAGACGGCGCACCGATGGTTGCCATCGAGCTTGTGGAGGGCGCGGTCGTCGAGACTTCGCAGACCGACGAGCAGACGCCGGTGACGACGAGGAAGCGAGGGTTGTTCGCACGACGGAAGTAGACGCCGGCGAGCCGTCGCATAACGCAGAGGCGGTGCGCGCCGGGCGCGATCGGGATGCCTCCGTTGCTTTGGTTCGGCGTTACCGGGCAACCATCGAGTACGATGGCACCGATTTCGCCGGCTTCCAGTGGCAGCCGCAGGTTAGAACGGTTCAGGGCGAGATCGAGGCCGCGCTGCAGCGGCTGACCGGGGCGGAAGTCAAGGTCGTCGGCGCCGGGCGAACAGATGCCGGGGTGCATGCCCTCGGGCAGGTGGTAAGCTTCTCAGCGGCAACGGGCATACCCGTTGAGCGGATGGCGGCCGCGATGAACAGCGTGCTGCCCGCGGACGTCAGGGTTGTGCGAGCCGGCGAGACCGACGAGGGCTTCAATGCGAGGTTCTCGGCTCGGTCTCGGTCATACGTGTACGTAATGCTGAACAGAGCAGAGCCGTCTGCGCTCTTGAGGCGATACGTGTGCCACGTTCGGGGAGCGCTCGACGCTCAGGCGATGGCCGACGCCGCGGGACGGCTGGTGGGCGAAATGGACTTCGCCGCCTGGGCGAACAGCCTCGGCGAAGTTCGAACGACGGTACGGCGTGTGTTCCGGTGTGCCGTCCGGAGAAGGGGCGCGTGGGTGCTGCTGTTCGTCGAAGCCAGCGGGTTCCTTCACGGCATGGTTCGGAATATCGCAGGGACGCTGATGCAGGTCGGCTCCGGTAAGCGCCGCCCGGAGGAGATGGAGGCCATCACGGCATCGCGGGATCGGCGCATGGCGGGTCCGACGGCGCCGGCCCACGGGCTGTGTCTGGTGCGGGTGAGCTATACCGATGCAGGCGGGACGCCTGCTCTAGTTGAGGAATAGGGATGAAAACGTATTCTGCCAATGCTGCGACAATCGAGCGTACATGGTGGGTAGTGGACGCAGCCGGCCGGTCCATGGGGAGACTGGCTGCCGACGTTGCCCGCTTGCTGCGCGGCAAGCACAAGCCGACGTTCACACCGAACGTGGACACCGGCGACTTCGTGATCGTGATCAACGCGGAGCAGGTCCGCCTGACCGGTCACAAGGATTCCGAGCGGCTCTATCGCCATAGCGGCTGGCCGGGCGGCCTCAAGAGCATGACACGCGCCGAAGAGCTGGCCGCGCGCCCGACCGATGCAGTCCGCCGCGTAGTGCGTGGTATGCTCCCGCACAACAAGCTCGGCGATTCGATGATCAACAAGCTCAAGGTATATGCGGGGCCGGACCATCCGCATGCGGCCCAACAGCCCATCGTATGGACTGCCCCGAACTCGAAAGCAGGAGAGTAAAGCGTGCCAACAGGCGTCTCATACTACGGTACCGGCAAACGCAAGGATGCCGTCGCTCGGGTGTGGCTCGTGCCCGGAAGCGGCGATGTGAAAGTCAACGATCGCCCTGGAGACAAGTACTTCGGACGTCTCGTGCTCATGCGGCTCATCCAGCAGCCGTTCGAGATCACGGAGACACTGGGCAAGTTCGACGTGATCGCCACCTGCTCCGGCGGAGGCATCAGCGGACAGGCCGGGGCGGTGCGGCATGGCATCAGCAAGGCGCTGATCGAGGCCGATCCGGATCTCAGGCCGACGCTCAGGCGGCTCGGTTATCTCACTCGCGACCCGAGGGTCAAGGAGCGCAAGAAGTACGGCCGCAAGCGCGCCCGCCGCGGGTTCCAGTTCAGCAAGCGTTAAGCGGCGGATAGGGCTTCCGGCAGAAGGCTCAGTGCGAGTGCAGGCGGGACGCCTGCGCTGCGATTGGGTGACTGCAGGCGGGACGCCTGCGCCACGGTTGGGTGACTGCAGGCGGGACGCCTGCGCTACGTCGGAGACCTTGCGGGCGGGATGCCTGCGTTTCGTCGGCACATATGCAGGCGGTGGGCCTGCGGTGATCAGGGGCGCCTCGCGGTCTGTCGAGGCGCCCTCTGCCGTCTTGCCGTCGGCTCATGAGCGAGGATGTTGGGCGTCATGTTGAGCGCCGGGCTTCTTGCATCCCGCACGATCCCGCAGTACAATAGGCGCTGAGACCCGGTCTGCGCGGGCCGCCAGGCGGGACGCCTGCGCATCGGAGTTGGCCTCGCGCAACAACGAAGCAGGTACGAAAGGAGCGTCGGGAGAGGCGGCTCGTCCGGAGGCCCGCCCTCCCCTGATTGACATGGCAAAGAAGACCAGGCGCTCGGAACATGTTCGAGTCGGCATTGTCGGCGTTGGGATCGGAAGCGTTCACGCTCACGGCTACAGCAAGCTCCCGAACGTCGAGATCGCGGCGCTGTGCGACATTGATACCGGACGCGCTGAGGCGCTCGCGGGGCGCTATGGCGTCAAGAGCATCTACTCCGACTATGAGGCCATGATCGCCGAGGCCAAGCTCGATGCGGTATCCGTGTGCACTCCGAACGCACTGCATGCGCCCGTGGCCATCGCCGCGCTCAACGCAGGCTGCCACGTTCTGTGCGAGAAGCCGCTATCCGTCAACGCCGAAGAGGGCGGAAAGATCGTCGAAGCGGCGCGCAAGTCCTCAGCCAAGTTCATGATCGGCATGAACAACCGCTTCCGAGGCGACACTCAGGTCCTGCGGAAGTACATTGACGACGGAGCGCTGGGCTCGATCTACTACGCGCGATGCGGGTGGATCAGGCGCAACGGCATCCCGGGTTTCGGGAGCTGGTTCACGCGCAAGCAGATGTCCGGAGGAGGCCCGCTGATTGACATTGGCGTCCATGCCCTCGACGTGACACTGTACTTGATGGGCAACCCGAAGCCCGTCAGCGTGTTCGGCGCCACATACGCCAAGTTCGGCCCATTCGGAAAGGGGCAGGGCCAGTGGGGCGCGCCCGTAAAGGGAGGCGCGTACGACGTAGAGGATCTCGCTTGCGCGCAGGTCCGCTTCGAGAACGGAGCGTCGCTGGTACTGGAGGCATCGTGGGCGCAGCATTGTGCCGGCGAGCGGCTCTACAGCGAGGTGTACGGCGACAAGGGCGGCGCAACGCTCGAACCGCTGCGCATCTACTCGGAGGCGCACGGCAGCCCTGTCGACATCAGTCCGTCGGCGCCCAACATCAGCGGGCATGAGGCCGAGATCGCGCACTTTATCGAGTGCATTGTCGAAGACAAGAAGCCGCTTGCCACTGCCGAACAGGCGCTGGATGTCATGAAGATACTCGACGGTATCTATCGTTCAGCCGAGACCGGCGGATCCGTTCGTCCGGCCTGACGAACCTTGCCGAAAACCGCAGACGTACACGCAAAGCACTGGAGGTAGCACACATGGGAAGACCTGTCACTCTCGTAACCGGTCAGTGGGCCGACCTGCCGCTGACCGAACTCGCGCCCAAGGCCCAGGCGTTCGGCTATGATGGCCTCGAGCTGGCATGCTGGGGGGACCACTTCGATGTTTCGGCCGCATCCGGACCTGACGCAGCGGCCTATTGCCGGTCACGCCATGAGATCCTCGCCAAGAACGGCCTGAAGACGTGGGCGATCGCGGCGCACCTTGTCGGGCAATGCGTTCTCGACCGCATTGATCCGCGGCATGCCGCCATCCTGCCGCCTCACATCTACGGCGACGGCGACCCTGACGGCGTCAACAAGCGCGCCATCGAGGAGATGAAGCAGACCGCCAGGGCCGCTAAGAACCTGGGCGTCAAGATCGTCAACGGATTCACGGGATCGTCCATCTGGCACCTCCTCTACTCGTTCCCACCGAACCTGCCCGGCCAGATAGACGACGGCTATGCCCTGCTCAAGGAACGGTGGGTTCCGATCCTGGACGTGTTCGCGGAATGCGGCGTGAAGTTCGCGCTCGAGGTCCATCCCACCGAGATCGCATTCGACATCGTCAGCGCCAAGCGAACGCTTGAGGCCCTCGACAACCACCCGGCGTTCGGGTTCAACTACGATCCGAGCCACCTGGGGTATCAGGGCGTTGACTACGTGAAGTTCCTCTACGAGTTCAGCGACCGGATCGTCCATTGCCATATGAAGGACGTGTACTGGTCCGACACTCCGAAGCGGATTGGCGTGTTCGGCGGACATGTGAGCTTCGGCGATCCCGAACGGTTCTGGGATTTCCGCTCGCTGGGGCGCGGTTCGATTGACTTCGAGGAGATCATCCGCGCGCTCAACCACATCAACTATCAGGGTCCGCTCTCTGTGGAGTGGGAGGATAGCGGTATGGACCGCGAGCATGGCGCCGCCGAAGCATGCGAGTTCGTGCGTCAGCTTGACTTCAAACCCTCCGAGGTGGCGTTCGACGCCGCATTCGAGAAGAAGTAGGGACCATCTGATCGCCGGCCCGCCCGTGCCGCAACGGCGGGCCGGCGCTGTTGGCGGTGCCCCCGCAAGGACCGCAAACGACCGAAACCGTTGCGGGCGGCCGAACGTATTAGGAGTCAGGACACATCGCCGCGTGCGCTTGTGGTCCTCCTCTTTGCGGTGTCTCGTTCGACCACGAAGCGCCGGCGCGTCCGGGAGCGCGAACCATGTCGGAAGTGGTTCACATCCTGCACGACGACAGTGCTCACCAAGAGCCGCATGAGCCTGGCGCCTCCGCCGCACGCAAGCCGGTTCTCCGCAACACCCGTTTCGCCCTCATCGCGGCATCGGCGGCGGCCCTTTTCCTCATCGTTTTCGGCCTGATGCTGTGGCGTGCCGCGCAGGTCCCCGACGATACCCGGGTGCAAGCGAAACTTGAGCGCGTGAAGCGTGAGATTGCGGCGCGGCGCTCGGCCAGGGATCGAACGGCCACGGCAGCGGGTTTGGCTGACCGCATCGTTCAGGCGCAGTCGGGTCGCCGAGCGCAGCGGCAATGGCTCGAGGAGGACGCTGACACGCAGTGAGGCAAGCTCCTGATGCAGGCGAGACGCCTATGCTACGAGTTGGGCTCAGCCGGGACGCCTGCGGTACTGGCAGGTGATGCAGGCGGGACGCCTGCGCTACGAGTTGGGTTCAGCTGGGACGCCTGCGGT
>JBBIQU010000044.1:20426-27649 GCA_037442185.1 Chthonomonadales bacterium
GGTACTGGCGGATGATGCAGGCGGGACGCCTGCGCTACGAGTTCGGCTGACGCGGGACGATTGTGCTGGGAGCCTGTCGGAGGCAGGCGTTCGTCGCGCGTCAGTGTGACCAGTCCATCTCGATCAGGCGCCGGTGACCGAGGCTCAGGGGCGCCAATACCGCAACGGCAGCGGCGAGCGAGACGAAAGTGATGCCGGCTGCGGTGATGGTTGACGCCTGGGCCGGCCAGTGGGTAGAGCCGTACCAGGTGGCTCCGAGAACCGCCCAGGAGATGCCCGAATGGGCAACGCCCGCGCCGAACCCCAACACAATCGCGATGGGGCTGACACGGTGTGCCGGGTTCTCGAACACGAACCGGGGAAACGTCGCAGCCAGTCCGACGCCGATGCCGCACATTCCGGCAGCGCTCACCGCCACAACACCCGCGAGGGCCGCCACCGTAGACCATTCGACCATGAACGCCGCGCCGGAGAGCGCGACCATCCCCACGCCCATTGCCGTCGAGATGGCCCAGCACACGAGCCACTTGGCGAAGAGCGCCTTGCGCAGCATGCCGGGCGCCGTCAGCAGTATCCAGAAGGCGCGACCGTCGAGGCCGACGGACGAGAGGGAAAGGATGGACGCCTGCATGTACAAGACGGCAAGCACCATCAGGATGCCGAAGGCGAACAACTCGTCCCCGCGAGTGTGGGCGCGGAACGCGGGATTGGCGGCCATGACAAAGGGCACAAGGTACAGAATGGCGGGCATGCCAGCCTGTGAGAGCAAGAGGCTGTCGCGCAGCACGTACCTCAGTTCCTTGCGGATGAGACCGGCGAGCGGACCCGCCACGGCAATGCCCTCGGACGCCCCGGCGCGCGAGGCAGGAGACGGGCGAGGTCGGCGTCCGATCTCGTCTGCCCCGGAGAGTCGTCCCGTTTCGAGCAGTCGGGCTCCAAGGCCGACAGCAATCGGGCCGAATAGCGCGAGCGCGAGCGCGACACGGCCGAAGGCCGATGCAACCGTCGCCCCCTCGTGCTTGCCGACGCCCACCATGATATCGGCGATCCACGCCCAGGGCGGCAGATAGGGCAGACGCCCCGACGGGTTTGCGGAGCCGGCGACCAGCCCTGCGAATCCCTCCTGAACGCGCAGACCGGTGACCTGGCTGACGGCCGTCAGACAGACCAGCGAACCGAGGAGGATGTTCACGAGGGCTACCGCGGATCGGACACGGTCATGCCCGAGCAACGCAACGCAGGCCAGCAGCAAGGTCGCGGTGATCACCGCGGGGAGCGCCACCAGCGCGAACCCAACTCCGGCGATCGCAGGCAGGTCGAGCCAACCGTAGCCAAGGCCCGAAGCGCATGCGACGATTGCCGGAGCGCCGATGGGGGCGAACTGCGCAGCTCCCGCAGCCGCGCCTTCCAGTATGCGGACGAAGACCACATGCCGCGGGAGAACTGGGGCCGAGCCCAGCAGGGCCACGTCGCCGGGATGCAGGAGCGTCGCGGCAAGAAACGGCACCGATCCTGCCAGCATGAAGAGGAAGACGGCGTAGACCAGTTCATGTGTCAGGGCTTCGCCTGCGTCTCCCGCTCCCCTGACGGCCATGACCAGCCGGAACCCTGCATAGACGCCGATCGCGAGACCGACGCTGACGAGGGACAGAGCGAACGAGACAAACCGCTGACGTGGGGTGGAGAATCGCGCTGCATTCCACGCGGCCACCAGTCGGTATCGGATCAGAGTCCAAGCCATCGTGCTTCAAGGTACCCCGATCATGAGCGCTGCGCGCGCGGCGGCCCCGCGAATCTGAGAGAGACATGCCGAATGGACAGCACGGGCGTTTGTGGTCCACAATAAGGAGCGACTACGCGTGGAGGTCATTGCGCATGAACTACCCGATCTGGGATGTGCCGATGCTCGGAGGCGGCATGCTGATCGGCATCATTGCCATCGTGCACGTCTTCGTGTCGCATTTCGCGATTGGCGGGGGCCTTTATCTGGTGCTGACCGAGATGAAGGCCCGGCGGAGCAATGACGCCGCCATGCTCGAGTTCGCCAAGAAGCACAGCACATTCTTCATCCTCGTTGTGCTCGTCTTTGGCGCAGTCACGGGCGTTGGGATCTGGTGGACGATCGCACTCGTCAATCCAACGGCCACTTCGACGCTGATCCACGTCTTTGTATGGGCGTGGGCCATTGAATGGGTCTTCTTCCTGGTTGAGCTGACTGCCGCCATTATCTACTACTACGGGTGGGACCGAATGGATCCGGCCACGCATCTGAAGGTCGGCTGGATCTACGTGGTATCGGCATGGATGTCGTTGTTCATGATCAACGGCATTCTCACCTTCATGCTGACACCCGGCAAGTGGGTGGATAGCGGCTCCGTCGCACACGGTTTCTTCAACCCGACGATGTGGCCCTCACTTCTCATCAGGACGGCCGTCTGCATCGCTCTCGCCGGTCTCTATGCGCTGATCACGGGCACGTTGGTCCAGAACGCCGATGCCCGAGAGCGAATCGTCCGCTATTCGGCCAAGTGGGTGATCGCAGGTATCGCGACGCTCCCGATCCTCGGATTCTGGTATGTTTCCCAGTTGCCGCCAATGGCACGGGAGATATCCATGGGCGGCGCTCCTGTCGTCACGCTCTTTGCCGCGGGCAGCATCATCTTCTCGGTCATCGTTGTCGTCGGCGCGATTGCCGGCCCCTATCTGTTCCCGAAGCATACCCACGTCACTTACGCATTCGGGCTCGCCATCATAGGTCTGATGGCCACGGGCGTAACCGAGTGGGTCAGGGAAGCCGTGCGCAAGCCGTTCATCATCTACGACTACATGTATTCCAACACGCTGCGCGTCAAGGACCTTGCTGATTACTCGATGAACGGCATTCTCAAGTACGCGCGGTGGGAGACCCCGACCGACGAGGATAGGCGCGACCCGGCCAAGCTCGGGCGCAAGGTCTTCCGCGCCCAGTGTATGTCGTGCCACACCGTCAATGGTTTCAACGGCATCCGCTTCGTCGTGAAGGGCTGGGATCGCGAGTTCCTCGATCACCAGATCATGTACCTGAACCAGCTCAAGGGCTTCATGCCGCCGTTCGTGGGCACCGATGAGGAACGTGCCGGTCTGGTGGAGTTCCTGATCGGGCTCAACGAAGACAGCGACGAGGGCCGCGAGGCAAGCGCCAAGAGCCGAGAGGCGAAAGGCTAGAGGGAAGGAGCAAGGGAATGCCGATCATGCCCGGGCCGGACCCGACCGGACTGCCCGCACCGGTCTGGATTCTGAAGTTCCTCTCGGTCTTCACATTGACCCTGCATCTGCTGGCGATGAACCTCCTCGTCGGCGGCGTGGCCATGATGGCCTTGGCGGGGCGGCGCAAGCGAACGGACGAGATCGCTCAGCGCATGTTCGCGCGCATCGCCAAAGCGCTGCCTGCGACGATGTCCCTGACCATCACCCTTGGCGTGGCTCCGCTGTTGTTCGTCCAGGTGATCTACGGTCAGGCGTTCTATGCGTCGTCGGTACTGATGGCTTGGCCATGGTTGGCTGTTGTCCCGCTGGTGATGGGTGCCTACTACGGCCTCTACATCTGCCACTTCAGGCCGGAGTGGCTGGGAGGTCGCGAAACGATCGTGGCCTGGCTGTCGGCGATCTGCATCCTGACTGTCGGCTTCCTCTTCTCCAACAACTGGACCTTGATGCTCGCCCCGAGTGTCTGGCGCGAGCTTTACGTCAACGGCTTGAGCGGGGCCAATCTGAACGCGACCGATCCTTCGCTGTGGCCTCGCTATGCGCATTTCATGGTCGGCGCGTTCGGCGTCGGCGGCCTGGGGGTGATCTTGCTGTCACGTCTCGTTCGAGGCAGCGATGCCGAGCTGGCGGCCGTCATGGAGCGATCCGGACGCCGGTGGTTCCTTGTTGCGACGGGCCTGCAGATGCTGATCGGGTTCTGGTTTCTGTTCGCCTTGCCCGAGCGCGTGACGAAGTCGTTCATCGGCGGCAACATGGTGGACAGCGGCGTCCTCACGGCGGGCATACTGCTGGCATTCGTCGCCATGGCGGTAGTCCGAAGGATGCCGGCGGCGGCAGTTGTGCTTACGGGCCTTTCGGTTTTCCTGATGGTTGCGGTGCGACACCGGGTGCGACAGCTCACGCTGGCTCCCGATCTGCAGGTGAACTCGCTCGCCGTGAACCCTCAATGGGCTCTGTTGATCACATTCGTCGTGGTGCTGTTGGCCGGGCTTGTGACCGTTGGCTGGATGGTGCTGGTATTCACACGGCAGGGCAAGGCGAGCGCCGCGTGACGGAGCGAGCCGTCCCCGCAAGGGTGAGGATGTCAACCGCTGGGCGGATGACCGTCTGAATGTCCGGACGTCCGCCAACTCTGGCCGTCATCCCGGCTGCGGGACTTGGCACGCGGCTGCGGCCGCTCACCGATGTTGTGCCCAAGGAGATGCTGACGCTGGGCAGGCTGCCGGTGCTCGGCCATGTGCTGTCCGAAATGCGTGATGCGGGCATTCCGCACGTCACCGTTGTGGTATCGCCCGCGAAAGACCTTGTGCGCAGGTACCTCGCCGGCGTTACCGATTGTGGGCTGGAGATAACGGTCGCCGTTCAGGAGGCCATGAGGGGGGTCGGCGACGCGGTCCTCACAGGAATCCCGCCCGGATATGAGGGATCGGTTCTGGCCGCGTTCGGCGATTGCGTCATTCTGAGACCGCCGCGCGTAGGCGTCGGTCTCCCGAACGGAAGCGCTGATGCAGTCTGCGCCGGACTTCCGGCCCGAAGGCTCCTGGATGCGTTCGTGCGAGCCGACGCGCAGGCGGCTGTGCTGTGCGAGCGTGTGCCCCTGGATCGGGTCCACCTGTACGGGGTCCTCGAGCCCTCGGGTCCTGAAGCCGCAGATGCTGACGGTCCATTTGAGATCAGGGGCATTGTTGAGAAGCCGTCGGTGGAGACAGCGCCGAGTACGTGGGTCGTGGCTGCGCGATGGGCGCTTGGACCCGAAGCCGTGGCGCTGCTGAGACGTCAACCTCCCGGCAAGGGTGGCGAGATCGGCGTTACCGAGGCCATCGCCGAGCTGCTGCGTCAGGGCGGTCGCGTTGTGGCCGTGCCGTTGGCCAAGTATGAGCGCAGATGCGATGTGGGGAACTGGAAGTCCCTCCTCAGCGCTCAGGCTCTCGCGGCGGCATGGGATGAGCAGCATGGGACCGATATCATCGAAGAACTGCAGGGCCGGGGGGCAACGGGCCGGCAGCACGGGAACAGGCGAGGCGCATGACTTGCATGCTCGGTAAGGTTGGCGGCAAAGTATAATGGACAGCGTTGGTCCAATCCGGCCCAATCACCGACAGCAGGGAGCCCGCCATTGACCGTTCCGCTCGCCGACCTCGCCGCGCAGTGCGCATCAATCCGCGAGGAGATAGATGCAGCGATCCGAAGCGTACTCGACAGCGGACGCTTCATCCTGGGCCGGACGGTGGTTGAAGCTGAAGAGGCCATCGCTCGGTATTGCGGGGCGCGCTACGGTGTCGGCGTGAACTCGGGGACCGATGCCCTGCTGCTGGCATTGGCTGCATCCGGCATCGGACCCGGCGACGAGGTCATCACCGCTCCGTTCACGTTTGTGGCCACGGTCGAGGCCATTGCTCACGTCGGCGCAACGCCGCGCTTCGCAGACATAGACATCCGCACTTTCAATCTCCGCCCCGACAAGGCAGCGGTCACTGTCGGACCGGCCACTCGCGCGATTATGCCGGTTGACCTCTTCGGCCAGATGGCGGACCGCAGGGGCTTCGCGACGATAGCGGCCCGACACGGCCTGACGGTGATCTACGACTCGGCTCAGGCCATCGGAAGCCTGTACGATGGCCGCCCGGTCGGCGAGTTCGGCGAGGCCGCCACGCTGTCGTTCTTCCCGACGAAGAACCTGGGCGCGCTTGGCGACGGCGGCATGGCGCTCACCAACTCCGAAGATCTGGCCGAGAAGCTCAGACGGCTGCGGTTCCACGGAAGCGGGGGCGACTACGCCTACGATGCCATCGGTTACTGCAGCCGGCTGGATGCCCTGCAGGCGGCTGTCCTCTCGGTAAAGCTGCGGCACCTCGACGAATGGACAGCGGCCCGGCGGCGACATGCCGCGCGATATCAGGAGTGCCTTGCAGACACCGGCTGCGTGCTTCCGACTGAGCCCGAGCATGTGTTCCACACGTATCACCAGTTCACCATCCGGCATCCCGAGCGCGACCGACTGCGAGAGCACCTGAAGCAGGCCGGCATCCAATCCGGCATCTACTATCCTTCGCCGCTCCATCTTCAGGCTGCCTATCGTCATCTTGGCTATGCCCCCGGGGACTTCCCGAACGCCGAAAGGGCTGCCCGCGAAGTGCTGTCGCTGCCTGTCCATCCGGAACTCACCGATGAACAGGTCGAGTACGTATGTCAGACCTTGGCGACGTTTGCCTGAGAGTCGTTAGCGGTCACTGATGCAGGCCGGTTGCCTGCGCGACTGGATAAGGAGGACGCGGACTGTATGAAGGCCATGATACTCGCTGCAGGCATTGGCTCGCGGATGCACCCGTTGACCCGTACCCTGCCCAAGCCGATGGTGCCGATCGTGAACAGGCCGGTCATGGAGCACATTGTGCGGCTTCTCAAGCAGCACGGCTTCACGGACATCATGGTCAACGTGCATTACCTTGGCGACCAGATCACGGCCTTCTTCGGCGACGGAAGCGCCTATGGCGTGAACATTACCTATTCCGTTGAGGACCGTCTCTGGGGCGATGCGGGAAGCGTCAAGAGGTGCGAGGACTTCTTCGGGAACGAAACGTTTCTGGTGATCGGCGGCGACGATCTGGCCGACATTGACCTCACGCGCCTTGTTGAGAGCCACCGACAGAAGAAGGCGTTGGCAAGCATCGCGCTTTCTCTGGTTGACGACCCATCGGAGTACGGGATCGTACTCATCAACGAGGAGGGGCGCATCACGCGGTTCCTCGAAAAGCCCAAGGGAGAAGTGATCTTCTCCAACACAGCCAACACGGGCGTGTACGTGTTCGAGCCGGAGGCGCTCGAACTGATACCGCGGGGCGTGTTCTATTTGTTCGGCAAGAACTTCTTCCCGCAGGTGTTGGCCCAGGGGCGGCCCATCTACGGGTACCTGACTGCCAGTTACTGGATGGATGTCGGCAACCTGGCCATGTATCAACAGGCGCACATTGACGCGA